>DASSXP010000310.1:0-20665 GCA_035703755.1 Rhodanobacteraceae bacterium
GGTGCACCGCCAGCGCGGTGGCGTCGTAGCGCCAGGAAAAATCCAGCTCGCCCAGGGTGCGGCCTTCGGCGCTGGAGGCCGGTGCAACCATGACCTCCACCAGCAGCCGTTGTGCGTTGCCACCGCCAATGTCGCGCTGGGTGGCGGCATCGGCAAGGCCGGCGCGCTTGCGGAAGTCGACGATCTTGTCCCATTCACCGCGCACCAGCAGCACGTCATCGGCGGCCAGCGTTTGCGAGCGCGGCGACCACATGTGCTTGTCACCGCGCAACAGTTCCAGCGGGTAGACGCCGTAGATCTCGCCAAGACGCGCCGCCGCGATGCTGGTACCGACCAGCGGCGAGGTCGGCGGCAACTTGAGCTCGGCCACGTACTTGCCGATGTCGCTTTCTTCCGGCTGCGCATTGTCGGTGCGGTTGGGCAGCAACCAGCGCCCGACTACCACCAGGTAGGCGATGCCGAATACGGCCAGGATGGCACCGAGATGGGTGAACTCGAACACCCCAAAGCCGGCCAGACCATGCTCACGCGCAATCGAATCGGCGAGCAGGTTGGACGAGGTGCCGAGCAGCGTACACACACCACCCATCTGCGCCGCGTAAGCCATCGGCATCAACACCCGACCGGGCGGGGCGCCGGTGCGCTGGCACACCCGCAGTGCCAGCGGCAGGAAGGTGGCCACCAGCGCGGTGTTCTTGACGAAGGCACCGATCGGTGCGATCGCCACCATGAAGGCCAGCGCCAGCAGCCACGGTTGCTTGATCCGGCTCAACAGGCGCATCAAGGGTTCCAGCGCGCCGGCGCGGTCGATGCCGAGGCTGAGCGCGAACATCGCCGCCACCGTCACCGTGGCCTCGTTGCTGAAGCCGGACAGCGCTTCGACCGGGGTCACGATGCCGAGCACCATCAAGGCACACAGCACCAGCAAGGCCACCAGATCGATGCGCATCTTCTCGCTGGCGAACAGCGCCAGTGCACCGACGATGATGCCGACGGTGGCCCAGGCCTGCCAGCTCATGCGGCACCCTCCGCCAACTCGATCCGATGGCCGGGTCGGCGCGGCGCCGGGTCCGCCTCGATGGCGACCTTGAGATCGAACCAGGCGGCCTGCCCGGTGACCGGGTCGGCGTTGACGCGCTGGCCCTCACCCTGCGGCATCAGCACGTCGCTGATCAGATGGTTGAACAGGAAGCCGTCGCGGCTTTCGGGCGCGTCGGCCGCCAGACCCCAGGTACCCCGCGCTTTGCCGATGGCATTCCAGCACCACACCGTGCCGGGCGCGGTGCCGGCGTGGTGGCGTGCCTCGACGCGAATCCGCCCTTGCGGCGAGGCCAGCCACACCCAGTCGCCATCGGCCACGCCGTACGCAGCCGCAGTGGCCGGGTTGAGATAGAGCGCGTTGCGGGCAGCGATCTGCCGCAACCAGGCGTTTTGCGAGCCCCAGGCGTGGTACATGAACATCGGCCGCTGGGTGATCGCGTGCAAGGGGTAGTCGCCGCTGGCTGCTGCCGGGTCGAGGCTGGCGTACCAGAACGGCAGCGGATCGAAGTAACGCTGCACCCGCGCCCGTTCGGCGGCCGGCGGTTGACGCTCCCCATGGCCTTCGGCAGCCAGCCGGAAGCGCTGCAATTTTTCGCTGTAGATTTCCAACACCAGAGCCTCGGTGGACGCCGCCAAGCCTAGCGATTTCGCCCATTCGAGGTAATGGCGGTTGGCCATTTTGTAATAGCGTCCGGCCGCGGGTACGCGCGCTTCCCAGTAGCCGCCGTGCTCGATGTAGCGTTGCAACTGCGCCGGATTGGGGGCGCCGATGCCGTCCACCTCGCCCACCTCGCCACGCCAGCCGGCCAGCGGCCCGACGCCCGGCGCGCGCTGGTGGCGCACCATGTAATCGGCGTAGTCACGGTACAAGGGCTGGCCGGCCTCATCGACCATGCCGGGCAGACCGAGACGCGCCCCCAGATCCAGCAACACATCCTGGAATGGCCGCACGTCGCGGTCCGGCGCCACCACCGGATGACGGATCGCATCGGCGGCGACATCGGCATCGGAGATCGGCCGGTCCAGCAGGCTGATGCAATCGTGGCGTTCCAGATACGTGGTATCGGGCAACACCAAGTCGGCGTAGTTGACCATCTCCGAGTGATAGGCATCCACGTAAAGAATGTGCGGAATCCGATAGGCGCCGCTGGCGTCGCGGTCGGTCAGCATCTGCTGGGTGCGGGTGGTGTTCATGGCCGAGTTCCAGCTCATGTTGGCCATGAACATGAACAAGGTGTCGATCCGGCAGGGATCGCCCGCCCAGGCGTTGCGGATTACCGCGTGCATCAGGCCGTGCGCGGCCAGCGGGTATTCCCACGAGAACGCCTTGTCGAGACGCCGCGGACGACCATCGGCATCGACCACCAGATCCTCCGGTGCGTGCACGTAGCCGAGCGGCCCGCCGGCGAGCGTGCCGTCGGCCTTGCGCCCTTGCGCCGGGCGATTGCCGGGCGGCGGCGGCTTGGGGCACGGCGGCTGGTAGCGAAAGCTGCCCGGGGTATCGATCGCACCCAGCAGCAATTGCAGCAGGTGCAGCGTGCGGCAGGTGTGGAAGCCGTTGACGTGGGCGCTGATGCCGCGCATCGCGTGCATCGCCACCGGACGGCCGCGCATGCTCTCGTGGCGCCGCCCCCAGCTGTCGATCCACGGCTGCTTGATCTCGATGGCGCGATCAAAGGCCGCTTCGGCCAGTTCCCGCGCCAGCCGCCGGATCGTCGCCGCCGGAATGCCGCAGATCGCCGCGGCGCGCTCGGGCGCGTAGTCTGGAGCAAGGAACCGCTCGGCCAACAACTGGAATGCCGGCACCGCGCGGCGTCCATCCGCCAGCGTGACCTCGCCGACCACGCGCGGCGCGATGCCGATGGCATCGGCCAGCGTGATGCCGACCTCGCCCGCTTCGTTGGCGGCGCACAGCGCGTGACCGTCGGCATCACGCGCAATCAAGCCATGGTCCGCGCTCCCGGGCGCCTGGATCACCAAGTGATGCGCGTTGGTGTAACGCACCAGATAATCGAAATCGATGCGGTCGGCGCGGAGCAATTCCTGGATCAGGGCGCCGGCCAGCAAGCCATCGGTTCCGGGGTTGATCGGCACCCATTCGTCGGCGATTGCCGCATACCCGCTACGCACCGGATTGATCGCCACAATCTTGGCGCCACGCGCCTTGAGTTTGCCGAGTCCGGTCTTGATCGGATTGGAGTCGTGATCCTCGGCCACGCCCCACAGCATCAGATACTGGCTGAGTTCCCAATCGGGTTCGCCAAACTCCCAGAAACTGCCGCCGAAGGTGTACATGCCGGCAGCCGCCATGTTGACCGAACAGAAACCGCCGTGGGCGGCATAGTTCAGGGTGCCGAACTGCTGCGCCCACCAGCCGGTCAAAGCCTGCGACTGGTCGCGGCCGGTGAAGAAGGCCAACTCATCCGGGTTGCGCGCGCGAATGTCGCCCAGCCATTGCGCGGCCAGCGCCAAGGCTTCATCCCACTCGATCTCCCGGAACTCGCCCGCGCCGCGCTCGCCCACCCGCAGCAGGGGTTTGCTGAGCCGCGCCGGGGAATAATGCTGCTTGATGCCAGCCGAGCCCTTGGCGCAAATCACGCCACGATTGACCGGATGATCGGGATTGCCGTCGATATAGCGGACGCGGCCGTCTTTCAGGTGGACGCGGATACCACACCGGCATGCGCACATGTAACAGGTGGTGGTTTTCACCGCGTCACCGGTGGGCAAGTTCAAGTTTAGTCGGGCGTGGGGCATGTGCGCGTGCTTGTCGTTGGTCGCTTCAATGACTCCATACCATCCATGGTGGCATACCCCGGCCCGGCCATCCCTGGCTGGTCGGGCATGGGGTATGCGGAAGATCGGTGAAGCCTGAGCACAGATGGTAGCGGATTGTGGCTTGCCGCTATGCTGCACGGCATGGACCGATACGAACGCATCCTTTCCCTGCACCGCATTCTGAAAACCTCGCGGCTGGCGGTGCCGCTGGCGCGGTTGATGGACGAACTCGCCTGCTCGCGCGCCACGGTGTACCGCGACATCGCCTTTCTGCGCGATGCGTTGGGCGCGCCGATCGAGAATACCGGAGACGACGCCGCCGCCTGGCACTACGACGCCGATGAAGGCGCACGCTTCGAACTGCCCGGCCTGTGGCTGAGCAGCGAGGAATTGTCCGCCTTGATGGCTCTGCACGAGCTGATTGGCCGCTCCGACCCGGGCGTGCTGGCCAGCACGCTGGCACCGATCAAATCGCGTATTGAACAGCTGCTGGGAGAGCACGGCCAACAGGACAAAGCCTCGATGCAGCGCATCCGGGTGATCGCCTCGGGCGCCCGCAAACTGGATGAGCAGGTGTTTCGGCAAGTCGCCGGCGCCGTGCTGGATCGTCGCCAGCTGAAGTTCGACTACCGCGCCCGCACCAACAACAACGACAGCGCGCGCACCGTGTCACCGCAGCGGCTGACCCACTACCGCGACAACTGGTACCTCGATGCCTGGGACGACAGCCGCGACGCCCTGCGCAGTTTTGCGGTGGACCGCATCCGCGCGGTGCGGGTGCTGGACGCCAGCGCCCGCGACGTGCCGATGGCCGAGCTCGACACCACCCTTGCCTCCAGCTACGGCATTTTCGCCGGCCAGCCCAAAGCCTGGGCCACGATCCGCTTCACCCCGCATGCCGCGCGCTGGGTCGCCGACGAGCACTGGCACTCACAGCAGCAGGGCCGTCGCCTGCCCGATGGCGGTTACGAGCTCAAGGTGCCCTACTCCAACTCGCGCGAATTGCTGATGGACGTGATGAAATACGGCCCCGACGCGGTGATCGAATCGCCGGTCAGCCTGCGCGAGGAAATGCGCATCCTGCTGCAACTGGCTATCGGCGCTTACGACTGAGCCCTGTCAGCCCCGCGCGACTTACTTGCTGCTCAGCTGCTCCTGCAAATAACGGGCGTTGCTGTGCTCGGCATCGCGGGCGGCAAACACCAGTGTCACCGGGCCTTTGTGGGCACGCAACGCGGACAGGACGGCTTGCGCCTCGTCGTTGGCCACCAGCTCCGCGTGGTAGCGGCGCTTGAATTCCGGCCAGCGGGCGGGTTGGTGGTCGAACCACTGGCGCAACGCGGTGCTCGGCGAGATCGCCTTGGCCCACAAATCGATGGCGGCGCGCTCCTTGGAAACGCCGCGCGGCCAGATATGGTCCACCAAGACGCGGTAGCCGTCGGCTTTGGCGGCCGACTCGTAAACACGCTTGATTGAAATGTCCATGGCGCCATTCTGCGCCGCTCGAGCGGCCCTGTCAGCCGCTACACTGGTGCCTTTCACGATCGGTTTCGTTTGGATGCGCATCCTCTACCACCACCGCACCCAGGGCCGGCAAGTTGAAGGCGTGCACATCCGCGGCATCGTCGGCGCGCTACGCGCGCTCGGCCACACGGTCGACATCCTGTCTTTTCCCGGCGCCGACCCGGAGCGCGAGGCCACCCCGGCGATGAGCAGCGCGCCGGCCCGGCGCCGTGGCCTGGGCGCACTGGTCGCGCGGGCACCAGGGGTACTGTTTCAGTTGCTGGAACTGGGTTACAACGCCGTCACCTGGTGGCGGGTCGGCCGTGCGCTGCGCCAACTCAAACCACAGCTGGTGTACGAACGCTACGCCTTGTTTCTGTGTGCCACGGTGTGGCTGGCGCGCCGACGCGGCATCCCAGTGGTGCTGGAAATCAACGACTCGGTGCTGGTGCCTCGGGTCCGCACGCTGACCTTGAAATGGCTGGCGCGGCGTATCGAGGCCTGGTGTTTCCGCCACGCCACCGGCTTGGTGTTCATCTCCAGCTGGTTTCACGACCAGGCGCAGGCTGCCTACGGCAACATTGCGCCTTCG
This sequence comes from Rhodanobacteraceae bacterium, assembly GCA_035703755.1. Classification (GTDB taxonomy): domain Bacteria; phylum Pseudomonadota; class Gammaproteobacteria; order Xanthomonadales; family Rhodanobacteraceae; genus DASSBG01. Next base: position 5,915 of record DASSXP010000310.1, read on the forward strand.
GTGATATCGCCGAATGCCGCCGACCTGTCCCAGTTCAATCCCGCCGATCACGACCGCCCGGCATTGCGCGCGGCGCGTGGCCTCGGCGACCAGGTGGTATGCGGCTATATCGGCGCCTTCGTGTTCTGGCACGGCATTGCCGAGTTTGTGCGCCGCGCCGCCGCACGCCTGCACGAAGCGCCTGCACTGACTCTGCTGCTGGTCGGCGACGGGGTGGAGCTGGCCGCGGTGCGCGAAGCGGTGGCGATGGCGGGGCTGGAGCATCGCATCCTGCTGCCGGGCCGAGTGGCCCACGCCGAGATCCCTTCCTGGGTTGCCTGCATGGACTACGCATTGCTGGCCGATTCCAACGAATACGGCTCGCCGATGAAGCTGTTCGAGTTGATGGCGATGGGTGTCGGCGTGGTGGCCCCCGATTACGCGCCGATTGCCGAGGTGGTCACCGACGGCATGGACGGCTGGCTGTTCCCGCGCAAGGACGTCGACGCCTGCGTCAGCCGCGTGCTGGCACTGGCCGCCGATCGCAGCGAGCTTGCGCGGGTCGGCGCGGCGGCACGGCAGTCGATTGCCCAGAAACATCAATGGCGCAACAACGCCGAGCAACTGCTGCGCCTGTTGCCCGGCAACGGATCGGCGCCATGATCGGCCGCGATCTGCGCGCCAAGGCCCGCTGGTGTTACGGCGACGAGCGCCCCACCACCTTGCTCAAGACCGCGCTCACCGATGGCAGCTTCGCCATGCTCTGCTACCGCGCCATGCAGTGGAGCGGACATCACCATCTCGGCCCGCTGGCGATGCTGTTCAACAAGCTCAACGCCTTCTTCGGCCAGTGCATCATCGGTCGTGGTGCCGAGTTCGGCGAGTGCCTGGTGTTGATCCACAGCCAGGGCGTGGTGATCAACGGCAGCGTGCGCGGTGGCGCTCACGTCTACATCGAGCATCAGGTGACGATTGGCGCCGAGAAAGGCCGCTCGCCGTGCATCGGCAACCATGTCTTTATCGGCGCCGGCGCCAAGATCGTCGGCGCCGTGACGATCGGCGATCACGCCCGCATCGGCGCCAACGCAGTGGTGCTTGATGACGTCCCGGCCGGGGCCACCGTCGGCGGGATTCCAGCGCGCGTTCTGAAACAGCGCGACCCGCTCACCGGCTTGTAGTGCCAGCCGCGTGCCACGACATTGGCATTCGGCATCCGCCGTTGCAGTACCGGCCCGCCACCCCTCCACCCGGACTCGGCTCACTCACGGGCGGAACAACGCATTCATGCAGGGAGTCCCATGCAATCACGTCGCAGCATCGCCAGTCGATTCAAGTCCGGTTATCTGCCCTTCACCACCGGCGCACTGGCGCTGCTGTTCGCCTGGCCCGTCCTCATCAATCGCGGCAGTGGCCTCCCTGGTGCCGGCTTTGTGCTGATGGTGTGGGCGCTCAGTGTGGCGATAACGCAGCTTTCGATCCTGCTTGTGCCCTACCCGGACCCGAAAGACTTTCGCCCCCTCTGCTGGGCACTGACCGCGGCGAGTCTCGTGCTGGGCCCCTTCGGCATCGTCCTGCTCGTCATCGCCGCCAGCGTGCTCGCGTTGCGGCGCGCTTGGCAGCGATGGCGTGAGCTACTCTGTACAGGGTCGGGTGCAGGGCGATCCTGATCGTCGTGATGGAACGGCAATAACCGCACCCACCGCAACTGATTGAGTGAGAAATTCATGAGCGATGCCATTGAGAACACCGGCGAACTCGGCGCCATCAACCAGAAGATCGTGGCGGCGGGCGAGACCTTGCCGGTGGTCGAACTGCGGGATGGCAGCCGGGTGCAAACGGGCACGGTGGCAACCATGCTGCGAAACGTCGCCTTGTACGATGGTGGCGCGCGCGGCGAGATTGAACGGGAGCTGGAGACTGCCGTGCCGACACTGGTCAAGGTCGGGCTGTTCGAATTGTTTTCTCCGGATGAGTGGATCAACGGCAACAGCCCGGGGCGTCGCTTTGTCGGCGCGTGCGCCAGGGCGTACCTCGCCAAACGCGATCAGCGCTGACCACGCACGACAGCCCCGCCGGATGGCGGCTTGGCGACAGAAAGCCTCAGAGTCTGTGAACAATCGCCCGCCTGCTGCGGCCGCCGCCCAACGCACCTTGCCAGGAGCGCCCGGCGACGTCCTCACCACGGCGTGCGGATTTTTCACCGGCTCTCAGCTTCCCGACTGGAGCGAACAATGAACAGGCAACACATCGGTTCCTGCTTGTGCGGCAACGTGCGTTTCAGCATCGAGGGCACGTTCGAGCGCTTTTATCTGTGTCATTGCGGCCATTGTCGCAAGGACTCGGGTTCGGCCCACACGGCGAACCTGTTCTCCACCACGGCGACACTGACCTGGCTTTCCGGGCAGTCTTCCATCACGCGCTTCCAGCTTGCCGGCAGCCGCCACGCCCGCAGTTTCTGTTGCCAATGCGGCTCGGCGCTGCCATTGGCGAGCGACGGCTTTCTGGTTGTTCCCGCGGGCAGCCTGGACACGCCGCTCGACCTCACGCCCGACGGCAACCTCTTCACCGCCAGCCGTGCCGACTGGGATCACGATCTGCACACCGCGCCGCCGTACGACGCGTTTCCCACGTAGTCGCCGCGCCAGCGTTTGCCAACGCCCGGCGTGTGGGCTTCAACCGGCGTCGCTGCACCCGGCAACGGTGAACGGACGGATTTGCTCGGCAGTCGGGTCGACGATCAACGGCGAATCGGCGCGGGCACGGCGGCGACTGTCCCACATGCAGCCGCGGCGGACGATTTTCCACACCACCCGCGTGGTGATGCCGAGAAAATCCTTGAGCGGCCGGAAATGGCTGACGCGGAAACGGCGCGGCCCGGCGTGATGGGTTTTCTCGTAGCGCGATTCGATCGGCACCGCCACCACCCGCACGCCGCGTTGCCAGTTGGCCTCGATCAGGATTTCGCTTTCGAACACGAAGCCTTCGGCCTCGATGTCGACCAGCTCCAGCACCTCGCGCGGGTAGTAGCGCTGGCCGCTCTGGGTGTCGGTCAGACGCTGGCCACAGGCCCAGGAGATGCCCCAGTCACCAAAATCGTTGGCGCGGCGACGGAAGACCGGCTGCTCGTCGCGGTTGATCAGCCGCGCACCGATCACGATGTGATGCGGCCACGCGGTCGCCACCGCCAGCAGGCGCGGCAGGTCGGCGGCGCTGTGCTGGCCATCGCCATCCATGCTCAGCGCACCGCGGTAACCGGCAGCCAGCGCGTGCCGGAAGCCGCTGCGCAAGGCTTCGCCCTTGCCGCGACGTGCGGGATGGCGGATCAGCGTGACCGGCATGCGCGACACGATGTCGACCGTGGCATCGTCGGAGCCGTCGTCGATCACCACCACGGGCAATCCCTGCGCCAATACCGACTGCACCACCGCGCCGATCGCCAGCTCCTCGTTGAGGCAGGGAATCAACACGCAGCAGGCCGGCGAATCGGCCACTGCGGTCACGACAGTGCCTCCACACGCAGATTGAGACCGCACCGATCTGCGGCGCGCAATTGCAACCCCGGCGATCCACCCCGGGCCAGCGCCTCCAACAGCACCAGCGCGCGTGCCGAGGCGTTGTTCTGCGCCAGCTCGGCCGCCGCCGGGTGATCGGGCTGCGACTCGGCAGCGTCCGGGCCAAGCTCAAGCGCCAGTCGGGCCAGGCTGCTGGCGCCCCGGCGTGGTGACAGCACCCATGCGGACGCGAACGGCTGGCGGCAAACCAGCACCTCGGCCAGCGGCCCCGAGGCCGGCACATCGCTCGCCACCAGCAGTTGCGGCGCCTGTTGCGACAGACACTGCACCAGTGCTTCCAGCAAGCCGGCGGCAACGCTGTGTTCGTAGGCCGCCACCGCACTGGATGCCGCGTGGCAGCCGCTGGCAATGGTCCAGTACCCGGCCGCCGCGTTGTGGACGGAGTTGTGGAACTGGGTTGGCGACAATTCCAGCGGTGCGTCGGCCAGGGTCTGACACATCCGGTCCATGATGGTGGCGTCGCCCTGGACGGAGGCGAAGACGGCCGGCAAGTCGGCCGCCGCATGGCCACTCATCGCCACCGCCTGCGCCGCCGCCTCGACCGCAATCAACACCGACAGCGGCGCGCGTCGACGTTCGCCCGCCGGCAGCATGGTCGGTTGCGGTCGCGCCGCCGCGGCAGCATCGGCTGCCCGCTCTCCGCGCAACCAGCCAGCCACGGCGGGCCAATCCGGCAGGCCCGGCGCCCAGCAGCCGATGCCATCGACGTATGCCGTCAACACCGTCATCGCGGCGCCTCCGGGCCGGCCAATGCCAGGCAGGCGTTGTTGCCACCGAAGCCGAAGGAATTGCTGAGCGCCACGGCCACCGGCTGGCGACGCGCGTGTTGCGCGAGTTGCGGGCCGCAGACGGGGTCGGGCGTGCGGCAGCCGAGATTGCCGGGCACGAATCCGTGCTCGATCGCCAGCAGGCAAATCGCCGCCTCGACGATGCCGGCCGCGCCCAGCGTGTGCCCGGTGTAGCCCTTGGTGGAGCTCGCCGCCAGCGTCGCCGGAAAGCGCCGCGCCAGCAGCGCCGCCTCGACCTCGTCGTTTTTCGGCGTCGCGGTACCGTGCAGGTTGAGATAGTCGACGGCCGATTCATCAATCCCGGCGCGGGCCAGCGCGGCATCGAGCGCCAGTGACGCGCCCAGCCCGTCGGGATGCGGCGTGGACATGTGGTGGGCGTCGCTGGATTCGCCATAGCCGATCAGCCGCGGCGCCGCGGGGTTGGCGTCGGCGCGCTCCAGCAAGGCAAAACCGGCAGCCTCGCCGATCGAGATGCCATCGCGCTCGCGGTCGAACGGCCGACAAGCGTGCGTCGACACCAGACCCAGCGAATGAAAACCGAACAGCACGCTGTCGCACAGACTGTCGACGCCACCGACCACGGCGGCATCGACCAGGCCCAGATGCAGCAGCCGCGCGGCCACCGCAAACACCTTGGCACTGGAGGAGCAAGCGGTGGATACGGTCAGACACGGCCCGGCAGTGCTCAGCGCCGCCGCCACGAAACCGGCCAGTGAGTGCAGGGAATGCAGGCGCGGATCGCGCGCCGGCCCGGTCAACTGGCCTGCCTGCAAGCAGCGGTAACCCTGCTCGGCCACCCGAATGCTGCCGGTGGAGGTGCCCATCACCACTGCCACGCGGTGGTGGCCGTGGCGCTGGACCGCCGCGCTCATCGCCGCCAGCACACCATCGCCTTGCAGCCCGAACCAGGCCAGCCGGTTGTTGCGACAGTCCCACGCCGCCAACGACGGCGGCAGTTGCTGCGCCTCCAGCCCGTCCACGCGGCCGATGCAGCAATCCAGCGGCGCGCTGCTGAAATCATTCGGCCGCAGGCCGCCCTGCCCGGCAGCCAACGCCGTCGCGTGGGCCGTGCGGCCGTGGCCCAGACAACTGGTCAATGTGTACGCGCTGATCGCCAGCGCCGGCATCCGTTCTCGCATCCCCGCAAGCGTAGCCTGCCAGCCCGAACTTGACCAGAAGCAAGGGCGGTCGGACAGCGTTTTGCTATGCTCGGCCGATGCATACACAAGCCGACCGCGCCGAAGCTCTGCTGCGCGAATTGCAGGACCGCATCTGCCATGCCATTGCCGCAGCCGACGGCAGCCGGGATTTCATCGAGGACCGCTGGACCCGCGACGCCGGCGGTGGTGGCCGCACCCGTGTGCTCAAGGATGGCGCGGTGTTCGAGCAGGCCGGGGTCAACTTTTCCCGCGTCCACGGCAGCGCGATGCCGGCCAGCGCCACCCAGCACCGGCCGCAACTGGCCGGGCGCAGCTTCGTGGCCACCGGCGTGTCATTGGTGCTGCACCCGAAGAACCCGTACCTGCCGACCACCCACGCCAACGTGCGCTACTTCGAGGCCCACAAGGACGGCGCCGAGCCGGTGTGGTGGTTCGGTGGCGGCTTCGACCTGACGCCGTTCTATCCGTTCGAGGAAGACGTGCGCCATTGGCACCGCGTCGCCCACGATCTGTGCGCGCCGTTCGGCGCCGATGTCTATCCACGCTACAAGCGCTGGTGTGACGAATATTTCTACCTCAAGCACCGCGGCGAGACCCGCGGTGTCGGCGGTCTGTTCTACGACGACCTCGACGCCGGCGGTTTCGCGCGCTGCCTCGACTTCACCCGCGCCGTCGGCGAGGGCTTCCTCGCCGGCTACCTGCCGATCGTCGAGCGCCGCAAGGCCACGCCCTACGGTGATCGCGAGCGGCAATTCCAGCTGTACCGGCGCGGCCGCTACGTCGAGTTCAACCTGGTCTACGACCGCGGCACGCTGTTCGGCCTGCAATCGGGCGGGCGCACCGAGTCGATCCTGATGAGCCTGCCGCCCCAGGTGCGCTTCGAGTACGGCTGGCAGCCGCAACCGGGATCTGCCGAGGCCCGCCTGACCGACTACCTCACGCCACGCGACTGGCTCACCTGAAGCCGCGCCCGCAGCGTGGTATCGTGGCAACCGGCATCGCAGGACCGTATTGCCGCAAAGGATGTTTCCGTGCCGGCACAGACGAAGCGCCAAGCCGTCGCAATGCACATGGTGGTATTCGCCATGTTGCTGGGCGCGGCCGTGGGCTCGGCCAGCGAGCCGCCGCGAGCGACGGTGGTTCTGGCCGGCGACGCCAACTACGCCCCGTTCCAGTTCATCGACGCGCAAGGCAAGGCCACCGGCTTTGACGTCGAGTTGTTTCGGGCGCTGGCCCGACAGCAGCATCTCGACCCGGTCATCCATCTGGGCGACTGGCGCGACGCGTTCGACGGACTGGACAACGGCACGGTCGACGCGGTGCCGATGTTCATCACCCCCGAGCGCCGTCAACGCTATCTGTTCAGCCGGCCGTTTCTGATCCGCTACCACCTCGTTTTTGGCCGACGCGGTGAATCGCATATCAGCGACCTTGCAGATCTGACGGGTCGCCGCGTGGCGGTGCAGTTTGACAGCACCGCGCTGGAAGCCCTGCGCGATCTCAAGCAGGTGGTGCAAATCGTCCCCAGCGATGTCGAAGGCGGCGCGCTGGTCGCCGTCCATGAGGGCCGCGCCGACTTTGCCCTGGCACCCATCGAGATCGGCTACAAATCCATCATCGAGCACGGCTATCACGACGTCGTCGCGGTCAGTCCGCCGTTGCTGGAGCGCGACTACGCGTTCGCGGTCAGCCACGACGACACGGCACTGCTCGCGCGCATCAATGCCGGGCTGGCGGCGCTGCGCGGCAATGGCACCCAGGATGCCTTGTATCTGAAATGGCTGGCCAATCTGGCGCCCGGGCAGGTGGCCCACACCGGCAATCGCGTGTTGTGGTGGGTGCTGTTTGGTCTCGCCGCGCTGGTCATTGCCATTTTGCTGCTGCTGCGGCTGGCCAGCCGCGAGGCGCGCATCGAGCGCAAGCGCGCCGCCGCTGAAACCCGCTCACGCGAGAATGCCGAGGCGCTGGTCGAGCACCTCGCCTGGCATGACCCCACCACCGACCTGCCCAATCTGCATGCGCTGCTGGTGCACGCCCAGACCGCCATCGACGCCCAGCGTCCACTCGGCCTGGTACGGCTCGACATTCTCAATCTCAACCTGGCGCAATCCACCGCCGGCAGCCAGTTCACCGAAGAGCTGTTGCGGGCGCTGGCCGCGCGTCTGGATGACTGCAACGAGGGCGGCATGGTCGCCGCACTCGGTCGCGGCCTGTTCGGCATCGCGCTCGATTCCGTGCAAAGCAACCGCGAGGCGGTCGAGCGTCTGCACGCGCTGGTTGAAGCCGCGCAGCAACCCCTGACCCTGGGCGAGCTGACCTTGCGGCAACGCTGTCGCGCCGGACTCGCTTATTTTCCACTCGACGCGCGCGACGCCGAGGGCCTGTTGCGGGCAGCCGAAACTGCGTGTTCGGCCGCCCATGAGCACGCCACCACGATGATGGCCTACGAGGAAAGCCTGGAGCCCGATCCGCGCAACCTGACCTTGCTGGCGGATCTGGCCGACGCGATCGAGAACGACACGCTCGGCGCGGCACTGCAACCAAAGATTGCCCTCAAGGATGGGCGTTTCTGCGGTGCCGAATTGCTGGTGCGCTGGCAACACCCGCGCTACGGCCCGATGGCGCCCGGCCAGTTCGTGCCGCTGGCGGAAAAAACCGGCGCCATTGGCGACCTGACCCAGTGCATGGTGCGCAAAGCCATCCGCGAGTGGCAAAGCTGGCGCGATCGCGGCGTCGAGCTGCACGTCGCGGTCAATATCTCCGGCGCCGATCTCGCCAACGAGGGCCTGATCGACAACATGGCGTTTCTGTTCGCCGATATCGGCCCCGCCCTGACGCTGGAAATCACCGAGACGGAAATGATCCGCGATCCACGCCGCGCCTTGGCGGCGGTGGCCGAGCTGCGCGCAACCGGCGTGCGCATTTCACTGGATGACTTCGGCACCGGTTATTCCTCCTTCATCACCCTGCGGCAACTGGCGCCCGACGAGCTCAAGATCGACCGCAGTTTCACCGCCCACCTGCTGGACTCGCCCGGCGACCGCTCGATTGCGCGGGCCTGCATCGCGCTGGCGCACGAACTCGACGCGGTGGTGGTGGCCGAAGGCGTGGAGGACGCCGCCACGCTGGCGTGGCTGGCCGAGCACGATTGCGACATGGCGCAGGGCTATATCGTGGCCCCGGCGATGTCCGGCGACGCGCTGTTCGCACGCTACGCCGCCAACCATCCGGTCTCGCCCTGAGCGCCTGAACGGTTTCAAGGCCCCGCTGCTGCGGCCGCCGTCGAACACCCCGGCTGGCGGCGCGCTACGGCGAATTTTTCACAATCTTTGCGCCAAAGAAAACCCGCCCGCGCGACTGGCGCGGGCGGGTTCGCGGGTGCAGGTCAGAAGCGGAAGGTACCGGACACACCGAGCAAGTTGCCGGAGTTCTTGCTGTAACCAGCCAGCGTGCTGCCGGTCGGGCCACCGGTGATGCCTTCGTTGTCCACGTGTGCATCGTCCACCCACAGGTGGGCGAAACCGACGTTCAACTCGAAATCGGCGGATGGCGTGTAGTCAAAACCGAACGACAACCAACGGCGGTTGGCATCCGGCACCCGCGGCGTGCGGGTGGCATCCGAGGTCGGGCTGCGATCCACCGCGACACCGGCGCGCAAGGTCCACTTGCTGTTGAGCTTGTAATCACCGCCCAGCGACGCGGCCCAGGTCGCCTTCCAGTTTTCCGGCTCCACCGTGTCGTCCTGGCCGGAGCCGTACTTGACGCGCAGCTCCTTGAAGCTGGTCCAGTCGGTACGGGCGGCGTTGACGCCAAAGCTGAGCCGATCAGTGGCCTCATGCCACCAACTCACGCCCAAAGTCGACGGGGTGGCAAACTCCGCACTGCCCTTGGTGTTCTGGAAGTTGCCGAGTTCGACCAACGCGGCCAACTGCGTCGGTACGTCATGGAAAGTGGCGTTGCCCTTCAAGGTGTGGTCGATCTTGGCGCGGTAGTTGATGGCCAGGCGATCGTGCTGGCCGACTTTCCACAGCGCACCCAGCTGCCAGCCGTAATCGGTGGCGCTGCCGGTGATGCGAGCAAGCCCGTCGTGCTTTTGCGGCACGCCGAGGAAGGTGCCGTAATCGACCATGCTGGTGAGGTCGGCCGAGGTGTGCTGCATGACCACGCTGCCGCCAAGCGACAGTGAATTGGTCACCGCATAGGAGTAGGACAGCGTCAAGTCAACGGTCTGGAGTTTGGACTTCACCGCCTTGTAACGGCCGATCCAGTCCTTGTCGTACTCGGTGGTAAAGCCGTATGGCACCGTCACCGCGGCACCGAAGTGGCTGTATTCGCCGACTGGCGTGGCAAAGAAGATCGCCGGCACCGGCATCGTCAGGCCACCCTCGCCGCCATTGCCGCCGGTCAGCGGCGCGCCGGTGACATCGTGGCCGCTGCCGGTGAACTTGGTGCTGAAATTGATGACCGTCATGTCGGCCTTGAAGTACACGCCTTGCAGGTCGCTCATCGCGGCCGGGTTGTTGACCACCACCGACACATCGCCCGGCGCCGCCAGCGAGCCGGCAAATGAACGGCCCAGCGCCTTGGCGCTGTTCTCTTTCAGCTGGAAGCCACTGGCTTGCGCGCCGCTGGCCGCCAGCACGCCGGCGATCGCCAGCGCAAGGGTAGCCAACGCCAGCGCAGGCGCGTTGCGGCGGGCATCGATCCGGGTCGGTGTCATGGTTTGCTCCTGGCAGGTGCTTGGCGCCAGCCGGGCTGGCGCGAATGATCGATTCATACGTTTGTTTTGTACCACGTGGGCGCCACTTTGAACGCTGTGGCAAGCGGATGCAAGCCCCGCGCGCAGCGAGTGCTTTTGACGCAGCGCAGCGAAAAGGCCCGTCATCACGGCCAACACCTTGCTGGAAAACACTTGCGTTGTGGTCAGGCGGCAATTCGTATACTGCGCATTTGCCGTTGCCACCACCACACCGCCCCTGATGACCGCCCCCGCCACCCGGCCACGCCCGTCGATTGTGTCCACCCTTTTGGCGCTGCTGCCGCTGGCGCTGGTGCTGGCGTTGGTTCCTGCCACGCCGGCCGCATGGAGGCTGATGCCTCTGCTGGGCGCACAAAGCCTGGCGATGGCGGCGGCCTGCCACGCCCTCGGGGTGCGGGTGCGGGGTGGCACGTTCCTGTTCGGCATGCTGAGCCATCTGGTCCTGATCGCCGGCGTTGCAGCGTGGGCATACCTGCTGCTCGACTGGCCGCTGGCATCGCTCCGCGCGGCACCGTCACTGGGCGCCAGCCTGTTGCTGTCGCTGTCCGCCCTATTTCTGCTGGCTTCGCAGTGGCGGCTGTGGTTGTTGCCGGCACTGCTGCTGCACACGCCGCCGCGCTCACCCCGCCAGGCATTGGCGCGCAGCGTGGCCTTGAGCGCGGAACCGGAGCACCTGTTCGCACTGCTGCCGGCCGGCTTGGCGCTGCTGGTGCCGGTGCTCGCCGCATTGTTGATGTCGGACTGGGTTGGATGGGCCATCACGCCCCTACGGCACTGGCTGGCGGGATACGGGCTGCTCGCGTTCTGCGCCAGCTTGCTGGCCTTGCGAACCCTCCATCGCACCACCCCTGCCGCGGTGGCCACCCCGCGTGAATCCACGCCGCCGGCCCGCCCAGCGGTGACCAGCATCCAGTTGTCGAGCGAGGACACCGCACCCGGTCGGCGCGAGCAGGCCTTGCTGGATGCCGCCCGCGATGGCGACACCGAGCGCGCGCTGGCGTTGCTGGCGGCAGGTGCCGACCCGGCGGCCAGCCCGACGGATGACCGCCGCGACCGCCGCCCCGCCTTGCTGCTGGCGGCACAACTGGGCGACAGCCGCCTGCTGCGGGCGCTGATCGCGCGCGGGGTCGATATCCATGCCGTCTGGAACGGCACCACCGCCCTGCACGCAGCCACCCGCGACAGCTACCACGGCCGCCCGGAAACGGTCACCGCCTTGCTCACCAATGGCGCGGACCCGCGCAGAACGGATGCCGAGGGCAACACCCCATTGCATTTCGCCGCGCTCAGCATCGACGCCTCGGTGGCGGCGATGCTGCTGGACGCCGGCGCCGACATCGACGCGCTCAATCGCAGCGGCCTCAGCCCGCTGGCGGTGGCCGGTCGCGCCGGCAACTGGTCCCTGAGCGAGTTCTTGCTCGATCGCGGCGCCCGCATCGACGTCGAACACGGTGAACCCGCGCTGATTGCCGCCGCCAGCAGCAGTGAGGACGACATCATCGGCCTCAAGCGTTTGCTGAAACAGCGCGCCCACGTCAACGCGGTCGACACCATGGGCCGCACCGCGTTGATGACCGCCGCCCTGCTAGGCCACGCCGCCAAAGTCAGTGTGTTGCTGGATGCCCACGCCGACGTGGATCTGCTTGACCAACGCGGCAGCACGGCGCTGATGGACGCGGCCCGCGCCGGCGCCGATGACGTGCTGGCCGTGCTGGCGACCCTGCATCCGGCAGTCACGCCGCGCGACCTGCACGGCCGCGACGCCTTGACGCTGGCCTGCCAGTCACCCCGCGCCGGCGTCAAGACGATCAGCATTCTGCTGGCGCTCGGCGCCGACCCGCACACACGCGCCGACGATGGCCGCAGCGCACTCGATCATGCCGCCGCCGCCGGACGCTGGAACCTGGTCGCCGCACTCGACCCCACGACGCCTTTGCCGGCCAGCCATTGCGGCGACATCCAGCCCGAACCCGGTGCCGACAGCCCTGCGCACTTGCTGGATGCCCTGCGTTTCGGCCACTGGGCAGCGGTGTCGGGTTTCCACACCCGGGTGCGCGAATGGTCGCACGCCGAACGCGCCCAGCTGTTCCTCGGCGTCAGCGGCGAGAACCAGCGCAGCGCCCGCCACTGGCTGCTGGATCACGACCTCGATGCCGAATCGCGGTTGCCGGATGGCCGCCGCTTGCTTGAGGCCGTGCTGGAACAGCTACCCGCTGCGACCGATGCCCTGGACGACCTGATCCACGCCGGTGCCAGCGTCGCTGGCGCCGGCCTCCTTGCCCGCGCCATGCGGCACTTGGGTCAGGCGGCCATTGGCGCGGCGCTGGTGCCACGCCTGATCGCGGCCGGCGCCGACCCGTTCGGGGCCGACGCCGACGGTTTGGCGCCGCTGCATTACGCCACCCGACACGGCAACCTCCCCGCCCTCGACCACTTGCTGGAACGGGGCGCGGACCCGAACACGCGAGACGCCGAGGGTCAGACGCCACTGCACCACGCCCTGCTGGCCGACAACCCCGACCACAATGCCGTGCTGCGCCGCCTGATCCGCCACGGCGCCGACCCGGAAGCCGGCAACGCCATCGGCGAGACCCCGCTGGGCCTGGCATTGGCCAATGGCGATACGGCGGCCACCAACTGGCTGCGGTGGCGCGGCTGGCCGCTGCCCGGCCGGGGCCTGCGGGCGGAGGATCTGCCGGCCGCCGCCGCCTGTGGTGACGACGACGCTGTCAGCCGCCTGCTCGACCTCGGCCTGACCGTCGATGGCCGCGACCACCGTGGCGCCACCGCCTTGATGCGCGCGGCCGGCAGTGGCTTCCCCAGCATCGCCCGGCGCCTGCTCGAACGCGGCGCCGATGCCAGCGCCAGCAGCCACAACGGCGCCACCGCGCTGTCGGCCGCGGTCAGCGGGCGCAAACTCGAGTTGATCTCCTTGCTGCTTGACCACGGCGCCGCCATTGACCAGCGACTGCAAGGCGGCATCACGGTGCTGATGGTGGCCGCGGCGCTCGGCCACGCCAATGTGGCCGAGCGCCTGCTCGAACGCGGCGCCGATGCCAACGCCCGCGACGACAAGGGCCGCGGCCCGCTGCACGCCGCCGCGCAGTTCTGTTTCGCCAGCACCGACAGCCTCGCCGCGCGTCGCTTGCTGGACGTCTTGCTTGGCCACGGCGCCCACGCCGACACGCTGGACCAGCAAGGCGCCAGCGCCCTGCTGTTCATGCTGGGCGGCCACGCCAAACCGGGCGCCAAGGTCGACGCCACCCACCTCGGGGCACTGCTGCCGGTGCTGCTGGCCGCAGGCGCACCGCTGGATGCCGCCGATCAGCGCGGCGTCACCGCGCTGCATTGCTGCGCCATGCACGCGCTGCTGCAACCGGCCCGCTTGCTGCTGGCCCGAGGCGCCAACCGCGATGCTCGCGACAACCGCGAGCGCCGCCCCGCCGACGTTGCCCGCCTGCTCGGCTTCATCGATGTTGCCCGCGAACTCGGCGGTGGCGCCATCCCCGGCGCCAGCAGCACTTTGCGTCAACCCGCCGAATGAACCGCGCGGCGCCGCTCACCAGGCAAGGCGCCGGCTGAGCTCGGAACGGAACAACCGCTCACCATCGACGCGGTCGAGTCGCATGCGCCAACCGTCGAGATCAGGCAATGCCGCACGCAAGGTCTCCGCGTCGAGGCCGGATTGCTTGATCGGGTTGGGCCGACCACCGTGCGCCAACGCCAGCGCGTTGAACGCGCGCAGAAAAGCCTTGCCGCGCGCATCGGCCAGCACATGCAACGCCAGTGCCACGCCCTTGCCATCAAAAGCAACCCCCTCGCCGGCGCCATCAAACAGCTTGCTTGAAAGCAACGGAATCAGTGGCCGCTGCTGACGCACCAGTGCCGCCAGGCGCTCGGCCAGCTCGGGGAATCGCGGCAGCGACCACAGCCATTGTGCCTCGATCAGGCCACGCGGCCCGTAGGCGGCGAAGTACGAGTCGGCGCCATCCAGCGGCAACAAGGCCGCGGCCAGCGATTGAGTGCGCAGGCGCTGCCAGCGCCAGCGCATCCAGGTATTGGCGAGTGCCAGGCTGGCCGGGCTCCACAGCCGCAACGGCAACGGCCGGATCGCGGCGGGCAGCGCCGTGTCCGCCGGCACCGCCGGCTGCTGCGCTGCCGCCCGTGCGTGGCCGACGCGAATGATGCCGCGACCAAACCGATGTGGTCGGGCATCGTGCCAGCCGTACAACAGCATGGCGTCCCGGTGCTGATCGAGCACCGCCGCCGCCGCCGCCAGCGAGTCGACCGCGATCGGTTGCAGCGCCACCGTCGCAGGTGCCGGCGCCAACTGCAATTGCGCCTCGATGATCAAGCCGCTCAAGCCGAAGCCACCGACCGCCGCCGCCCACGCCGCCGAGCCGCGCGGCGCATCGAGCCAGCCGTGGCCCGGATGGAACAGCCGCAACGCATGGAGCTGGGCGCGAAAACAGCCATCGCGGGCAGGATTCTTG
>DASSXP010000335.1:0-10659 GCA_035703755.1 Rhodanobacteraceae bacterium
GCGGACTCGGTTCAAGAAGCCGGCGATGCAGCGCGGATCGTTGGCTTCTTCGTCGGTGGTGAACAAAAGCGCCATGTCGCCGTCGCTGGCGTTCGCCACCGCCAAGAGCGACGCGGCAGCACCCTTGATGTCGCAGGCGCCGAGACCGATGGCGCGATCTGCCGTCACTCGCAACTCGTGCGGATCGGCGCTCCATGCCGGGGAGTCCGGCACGGTGTCCAGGTGCACGTTGAACAACCGCTTCGGCGTGCCGCGCACGGCGTACAGGCTCACGGCGCCGGCGCCGAAGTCGGTCACGGTGATGTCGAAACCCGGCAACTGCGCGCGCAGGTAATCGAAGATGCCACCCGTAGTGATCGCGCGCGGCGGGTTGCGCGTGTCGAAGGCCACCAGCGCCTTGAGGTGTTCGAGCGTGGAATGCAGCAAGGGATTCATGATCGGGAAGGCGCTCGCGTGTAGACGTCGGAATCGAGTTTTTCCATCAGGCTTTGCGGCTTCGCCGGCGTGGCGAAGCCGAAGCCGGCGTAGAGGCCGTGCGCATCGCTGGTGGCGAGACTGAAGCGGCGCAAGCCCTGCAGTTGCGGGTGTGCCATCAGCTCCGCCATCAGCGCCTTGGAATGCCCCTGTCCGCGGCACTCCGGCAGCACGAACACGTCGGCCAGATAGCCGAACGTGGCGCCATCGGTGACCACCCGTGCAAACGCCACTTGGCGCCCGTCAAGGTAGCCGCCGAAGCACAAGGAGCCATTGATGGCCCGCTCCACCGTCGCGCGGGGGATGCCGCGGCTCCAGTAGGCTTCGGTGGAGAGGAAGCGGTGGATCAGCTCGAGGTCGAGCCGATCCTTGTCCGTGCTGATCTGCAGTCCGCCCACGGTGGCTCAGCCCTCGCCTGCCGAACGGTTCACTTCCGCCCACAAGGTGCTGCTCATGCCGAACAGCTTGATGAAGCCCTCGGCCTCTTCCACGCCCCAGTCGGCGCTCTGCGCGTAGGTGGCGCCCTTGGCGTTAAGCAGGTGCTTCGACTCCACCGCCACCGCATGCACGTTGCCGCCGCTGGTTTCCAGGGTGACCTCGCCATTGACGCAGCGCTGGCTGCTGGCGAGGAAGGCTTCCAGGTCGGCCTTGATCGGGTCGTGGAAGAAGCCCTCGTACACCACCTCCACCCACTTGCACGCGACATCCGGCTTGAAGCGATTCTGCAGCTTGCTGAGCACGGCCTCTTCCAGCGCGCGGTGCGCGGCGAGCAGCGAAATCAGGCCGGGGGCTTCGAAGATGATGCGGCCCTTGAGGCCGATGGTGGTGTCGCCGGTGTACAAGCCGCGGCCCACGCCGTAGGGCGCGAACAGCGCGTTGAGCCTGGCCAGAATCTGGTGCCCGGCGAGCTTTTCGCCGTCCAGCGACACCGCCTCGCCGTGCTCGAAGCCCAGCTTCACCTGCAGCGGTTTGGACGGCCATTCGGCGCGCGGCTTGCACCAGGCGCGGGCGCCTTCGCCCGGCGCCTGCCACTTGTCGATCTCGCCGCCGGACATGGTGACGCCGAGCAGGTTCTCGTTGATGGTGTAGGCCTGCTGCTTGGCGCGCACGCCGAAACCGCGCTCCTCCAGATAGGCCTGCTCGTAGGCGCGGGTCTGGGTGTGCTCCTTCTGGATCTCGCGGATCGGCGCCACGATCTCGTAGTCGCCCAGCGACTTCACCGTGAGGTCGAAGCGCACTTGGTCGTTGCCCATGCCGGTGCAGCCGTGCGCGATGGCGCGCGTGCCCAGCTCGGCGGCGCGCTTCAGCGCAGCCTCCACGATCAGGTAGCGGTCGGAGACCAGCAGCGGGTACTGGCCCTGATACGCCTCGCCCGCCCACACGAAGGGCTTCACGAAGCCTTCCCAGATCGCCGGGCCGCCATCCACGGTGACGTGGCTGGCCACGCCCAGCTCCTTGGCGCGCTGCTCGATGAAGGCGCGCTCCGCGTCATCCACGCCGCCGGTGTCGGCGAACACGGTGTGCACGGCCCAGCCGCGCTCCTTGAGATAGGGCACGCAGAAGCTGGTGTCGAGGCCGCCGGAGAAGGCAAGGACGATGGCTTTGTTGTCGGAATTCGGTAAAGCGGACTGAGGCGACATGAGTGCTTCCAGTGTTGGTTGATAGATGTGGTGTGCGAGCGTTGGCTTTTTGCGAGTCCCGTCTCCCTGCCGGCGGCGATACGGACGGATTGCCTGCTCACTCCACGGCGACGGGGTGGTGATGCACCTGATTCATGCCTGCGGCGCCTCCTGTTTCGCCATCAGTTCCGCCAACGCCGCATCGCCAGCGCCGTCGCGGCGGCGCAGACCAGCGATGGCGCCGAGGCGGTTGCGCTCGGGATGGTTCTGGTTGAGCTTGAACTTGCCTTCGATACGCTCCGCGACAATCTCCAGACCAACGATGGCGCGCAACGAAGCCTCAATGTGGTCGGCCGGCGCATCGGTAATGCACCAAGGCTGTGGCTCGGTGGCCTCGTGATGATCGGTCAAGCGCTGCAACAGGGAATGCAGCCAGGTGGCATCCTCGATCACCCTCAACCGTCCGTGCACATGCACCACGGCGTAGTTCCAGGTCGGTACCTCGCGGTGCGTCTCGGCCTTGGTCGGATACCAGTTCGGGCTGATATAGCCCTGCGGCCCCTGGAAGACCACCAGCACCTCGGCACCATCCCGCTTCGCCAGCTCGTTGCCGCGTGCCACATGGCCGTGCAGCGCGCCATCCACCCACTCCAGCGGGAGATGGTTGGCGACGAGGCCGCTCGCCGCGTTCGCCAACACGGTGGCGAACGGATAGTCGTGGATCAACGCCTGCAGGACGTCGGCGCGCGTCTCGGCGAAATGCTTGGGCGCGTACATGGCGGTTCAGCCCTGCCCCGCCAGCGCCGCCATCACCGCCTTCTGCACATGCAGGCGGTTCTCGGCCTCGTCGATGGCGAAGCAGTACGGCGCATCCATCACCGCGTCGCTGGCCTTGACGTTGCGGCGCAGCGGCAGGCAGTGGCTGAACAGGCCGTGGTTGGTCAGCGCCATCTTGGCCTCGTCCACCATGAAGTGCTGGTGCGCATCGCGGATGGGCTTCTCCTTCTCCCACTGGCCGAAGTACGGCAGCGCGCCCCAGCTCTTGGCGTAGACCACGTCGGCGCCGCTGTAGGCTTCCTCGATGTCGTGGCTGACGGTGAGCGAGCCGCCGTTGGCTTCGGCATTCAGACGGCCAAACGCCATGTAGCGCTCGTCCAGCACGTAGTCGGGCGTGGGGCAAAGCAGGGTCACGTCCATGCCCATCTTGGTGGCGATCAAGAGCGCGGAGTTCGCCACCGCCGTGTTGAGCGGCTTCGGGTGGTAGGTCCAGGTGAGCACGTACTTCTTCCTGGTGAGATCACCGAGGCGCTCGCGCATGGCCAAGGCGTGGGCCAGCTCCTGGCAGGGATGGGTGATGGTCTCCATGTTGATGACGGGCACCGTGGCGTACTTCGCGAAGGCCTTGATGACCTTGTCCTCGCGATCCACCGACCAGTCCTGAAACTTGGGGAAAGCGCGCACGCAGATCAGGTCGGCATAGCGGCTGAGCACGCGCGCCACCTCCTTCACGTGCTCCTCGGTGTCGCCGTCCATCACCGTGCCCTCGTCGAACTCGATCGGCCACGCATCCTTGCCCGGCTGCAGCACCACCGCGTGACCGCCCAGCTGGAACGCGCCCAGCTCGAAGCTGGTGCGGGTGCGCATCGAGGGGTTGAAGAACAGCAGCGCCACCGACTTGCCTGCGAGCTGGCTGCCTGCAGGCGAACGCTTGAACGCGGCGGCCTGATCCAGCAACGCGTCGATCTCGGCGCGGCTCCAGTCCTGGGTGGTCAGAAAGTGGCGAACGGTCATGGCAGATCTCACTGGTATGGGCGAATGAGTGGCTGAAAAACGAAAAACCCGGCACAGGGGCCGGGTTTCGAGCGTCACATGCGAACTGCTGCGCGCGATCAACCGGCCGGAGATCCGGACAGCGGTCGACGCGCACGCGACGTCATGCCGGCGGCCATGCGGGCAGCCGTCAAACAGCAAACGTCGTGAGTGCAGGTGAATGTCATTTCGTCATCAAAACACAGATGCGTGTGGCGTTGCAACATGCCAAACCGCTTATTCGGCCGGTGTCACGCTGACCCGAACCCGCAACCGTTCGCCCGGATCGTAGCTCAGGCGCGACACATAGACGTCACCGTGATATCGATATTCCACATCGTACCCATCAACCCGGCGCTCCTGATGCAGTTCGGAGACTTGCCGGCAGCGGGTGCGCGTATCGACCTGGGAACCATCGTCGCGCGTTGCCACGCCGTGGCCGATTGCGCCGCCGACCACCGCACCGGCCGCGGTAGCGGCCTTGCGGCCGTCGCCCTTGCCAACGGTGTTGCCGAGCACACCACCCACAATGGCGCCGATCACGGCGCCGGCGGTGCCGTTGCCCTCGTTCACCGTGCGCACCTGCTCGTCATAGCACTCCTGGCGCGGCCGGTCGACCGACACCATGGTGTACACGGGGTCCACGCGCAACACGTCGGCCCAGGCGTAGCGGGCCGCAGCGGACTGGCCGTTGGTGCCGCGATCCGGCGCGTAATAATCCGAGCCTTGCGCTGCAAGGACCGGGGAAATCATGGCCAGCAACAGCGCGGCGGTGGACAACTTGCTCATGGGCACCTCGTCGGGGCACAACGGCGCTCGGAAGGCGCCTCGTCCGCCATTGGAGCAAAGCGCCGCTGAACCGGGATTAATCGCCGGCCGCACAGCCAATCCGAAGCCCATCTCGCGCTAAGATTGCCGGCTCACCCGTCCGAATGCCGCCATGCCGATCCAGCTTTACAACACTCGCACCCGTCGCACCGAGGTGTTTTCCCCGCTAGACCCGAACCGGGTGACCATGTATGTGTGCGGCCCGACGGTGTACAGCTACGTACACATCGGCAATGCCCGCGGCCCGGTGGTGTTTGATGTGCTGGCGCGGCTGCTGCGGCGGCATTTCCCCGCGCTGGTGTATGCCCGCAACATCACCGACGTCGACGACAAGATCAACGCCGCCGCCGCCGCTGCCGGCACCCCGATCGACGACATCACCACGCGCTTTGCCGGCATTTACCGCGATGACATGCAAACGCTGGGCGTGGCGCCGCCCGACATCGAACCCACGGCAACGGCCCATATCCAGCCGATCATCGACATGATCGAGACCCTGATTGCGCGCGGCCACGCCTACGCCGCCGAAGGACATGTGCTATTCGATGTCGCCAGCTACCCGGAATACGGCCAGTTGTCCGGCCGCGACACCGAGGAAATGATCGCTGGTGCGCGGATCGAGGTGGCGCCATACAAGAAAAGCCCCGCCGATTTCGTGTTGTGGAAGCCTTCCACGCCGGAGCTGCCCGGCTGGGACAGCCCCTGGGGCCGCGGGCGCCCCGGCTGGCATATCGAGTGCTCGGCGATGAGCGCCAGCCATCTCGGCGAAACCATCGACATCCACGCCGGTGGCAACGACTTGATGTTCCCGCACCACGAGAACGAGGTCGCGCAATCCACCTGTGCCCACGGCGGCAAGCTGTTCGCCCGCTGGTGGCTGCACAACGGCATGCTGAGTTTCGGCGGCCGCAAGATGTCCAAATCGCTGGGCAATGTGCTGGTGCTGCACGAACTGCTGACGCAGCATCCGCCGGAGGCGTTGCGATTGTTGTTGCTGCGCGCGCACTACCGGCAACCACTGGATTGGTCCGACGCCGCCATCGAGCAGGCAATTGCCACCCTCGACGGCTGGTACCGCGTGTTGCGTGAACTCGAGGACGTGCCGTTGGATGCCGCCCCGCTGCCGGTGCCAGAAGCCATGGAGGCCGCCTTGTCGGATGACCTCAACACCCCATTGGCGCTGGCGGAGCTGGCCAGGCTGGCCGATGCCGCCCGCGCCGCCGTGGGCGACGATGCCCGCCGTCAGGCGAAAGCCGCGCTGCTGGGCGGTGGCGCCCTGCTCGGACTATTGCAAAAGCCGGTCGCCAGCTGGTTCCAGACATCCACCACCGTAGACGCGGCGACGGTTGAAGCCCTGCTGGATGAGCGCCAGCGTGCCCGCGCTACCCGCGATTTTGCCCGCGCCGACGCGATCCGGGCCGAGCTGACGGCCATGGGTGTGGCTATCGAGGATGGCGCCCAGGGCACACGCTGGAGCGTGATCAAATCGTGACCTGCATGACATCGATCAGCATGGCGCGGCGCCACTGCGCGATAATGCCGTCATGAACGATACCGTTTCCGCCAGTCCGACCGACGCACAACGCGACATCGCCGAGGAATTCGCCTTTTTCAGCGACTGGAGCGAGCGCTACCAATACCTGATCGATCTCGGCCGTCAACTACCCGAATTTCCCGGCGAGCTGCGCCGCGAGGAGTTTCGCGTGCACGGCTGCCAATCCCAGGTGTGGCTGGTGCCGGAAGGCGACGCCGATTCGATGCGGTTTCGCGCCATCAGCGATTCGGCCATCGTGTCCGGCCTGATTGCCCTGGTTTTGCGCGTGTACTCCGGTCGATCAGCCCGCGACATTCTTGCCATCGAGCCTGATTTCATCGACGCCATCGGCCTGGCGCGGCACCTCTCGCCAACCCGCTCCAACGGACTCGCGGCGATGCTGGAAAAACTCAAGGGCTACGCCGCCGCCTCGCTGGCCTGATCGCAGCAGCGCTGCGGCGGCGCCTGCGCCGCCACACGCTCGGAATAGCGGTCGGTGAGCTGCGCCGCGTGCGGGCGCAGCAGCACGGTAAAGCGCACCAGCTCCTCCATCACGTCCACAATGCGCTCGTAGTAGCTCGACGACCGCATGCGCCCGGCTTCGTCGAATTCCTGCCAGGCCTTGGCCACGCTGGACTGGTTGGGGATGGTGAACATGCGCATCCAGCGCCCCAGCAGGCGCAGCGTGTTCACCGCATTGAACGACTGCGAGCCGCCCGACACCTGCATCACCGCCAGCGTGCGCCCTTGCGTGGGGCGAACCGAGCCGATGCTCAGCGGCAGGTGGTCGATCTGCGCCTTCATCACCGCGGTGATCTGGCCGTGGCGTTCGGGGCTGCACCACACCTGCCCTTCCGACCACGCCGACAGCGCGCGCAGTTCGCGCACCGCGGGGTGATCGTCGCCGGCCACCTGGTCGGGCAACGGCAAGTCGGACGGGTCGAAGATGCGCGTCTCGGCGCCGAAATGGCGCAGCAGCCGCGCGGCCTCTTCCACCGCCAGACGCGAATAGGAGCGCTCGCGCAGCGAGCCATACAGCAGCAGGATGCGCGGCGGGCGGGCATCGCCCAGGCAGCGCGCCGGGTGCGCGTGGGCGTATTCGCCCTTGAGCGCCGGCAGCTGGTCGGGGTCGGGCAAATCACGCAAGCGGTTCACGCAGGGGCTCCACGGCAGGGAAACGGTGTTGCAGGCGGCGCGCCACATGCACCAGCAAGAGCAGCGCGGGCACTTCCACCAGCGGCCCGATCACCGCCGCCAGCGCCTGCGGCGAGGCCAGCCCGAAGGCGGCGATGGCCACCGCGATGGCCAGCTCGAAATTGTTGCCCGCCGCGGTGAAGGCCACCGCCGTGCTGCGCGGGTAATCCGCGCCCACGCGCTTGGCCATCACGAAACTCAGGCCGAACATCACCAGGAAATAGATCACCAGCGGCAGCGCCACGCGCAGCACGTCCATCGGCAGCTGCAACAGCTCGCCGCCCTTCAGGCCGAACATCGCCACGATGGTGAACAGCAGCGCCAGCAAGGTGATCGGGCTGATCGCCGGCAGATAACGCTGGCTGTACCAGCGTTCGCCCTTCCAGCGGATCAGCGCGCGCCGCCCCAGCCAGCCGGCGGCGAACGGCAAGCCGAGATACACCAGCACCGCGCCGGCGATGGTGCCGAAACCCACCGCCACCACCTGCCCCGCCAAGCCGAACAGCGGCGGCAGCACACCCATGAAAAACCAGGCGTAGGCACCGAAGCTGACGAGCTGGAACAAGGCATTGAAGGCCACCAGCGCGGCCACGTACTGGTTGTCGCCGCCGGCCAGCCGGTTCCACACCAGCACCATGGCGATGCAGCGCGCCAGACCGATCAGGATCACCCCGCTCATCAGCTCGGGGCGGTCGTGCAGGAACAGCACGGCCAGGCCGAACATCAACAGCGGCCCGATCACCCAGTTCTGCAGCAGCGACAGCCACAGCAGGCGGCGGTCGCGAAACACCTGCGGCAATTCCTCGTAACGCACCCTCGCCAGCGGCGGATACATCATCAGGATCAAGCCCGCGGCAATCGGCAGGCTGGTGCTGCCCACGCTGAAGCGCGCCAGCAGGTCGGGCAGGCCCGGCAGCCAGTGGCCCAGCGCCAGGCCCAGCGCCATCGCCGCCAGTATCCACACGGTCAGCCAGCGGTCGAGGAAGGACAAACGCAAACGCGGCACGGAATCAGTCATGCGCGAACACTCCCGCCGTCGCGCCCGGCATCCTGCCGATGGTTCGCAACGCCGCCTGCAGCGCCGCCGGCTCCAACCCGGCGATGGGCAGCGACAGCAAGGCCTCGATGCGCTGGCGCAGGCCGGCCAGCGTGGCGGCGAACGCGGCCTGCTGCGCCGCCTCGCCCTCGACCGCCGCAGGATCGGCCATGCCCCAGTGCGCCACCAGCGGATGTCCCAGCCACACGGGACAGGTTTCGCCTGCCGCGTTGTCGCAGACGGTGATGATGCAATCCATGGTCGGCGCGCCGGCTTGCTCGAACTCGTCCCAGCTTTTCGAACGCAGGCCGGCCACCGGCACGCCCGCCGCGCGCAGGGTTTCCAGCGCCTGCGGATGCACGGCACCCCTGGGCTGGCTGCCCGCCGAGTACGCGCGGTAGCGTCCCGCGCCCAGCTGGTCAAGCAAGGCCTCGGCGAGGATCGAGCGGGCCGAGTTGCCGGTGCACAGGAACAGCACGTTGAAGGGTGTTGCGCTCATGGCTTGGCTCCGGGCTGGGTGCAGCACGCCGTCGTCAGCAAGGGCGCGCATTGCTCCGCGCTGGCGCCACAGCAATCGCGCAGCAGGTACAGGCTGAGCGCCTGCAGGCGCTCGATGCCGGCGCGGTAGACGATGGAGCGCCCCTGCCGCTGCGCGCTGACCAGCCCGGCGCGCGCCAGGATCGCCAGGTGCGTGGACAAGGTGTTCTGCGGCACCGCCAGCTGCGCCGCCGCCTCGCCCGCCGCCAGACCATGCGGCTCGTGCCGCACCAGCAAGCGAAAGGCATCGAGCCGGGTGTCCTGGGCCAGGGCCGCCAAGGCGGCGAGCGCGTCGTTTTTATCCATATATCCAGATTCACAGAATTATTAGGATCTGTCAATCCGCCAATAGCCCCTCACCCCAGGCATCTGAACAGGCGTACCCAGACCGTTCGCGCCGGCGCGAACGAATCAAACTCACGCAAGTGACGGCACAACAATAACTTGCCGCCGATCAATCGTCCTCCGGCCAGCGCGGCGCCGCTGCCGCTGCCCGCGCCGGCGTGGCATCGCCCTCGTGCACGGCGGTCCACACCGCCAAGGCGTCACGGGTGGCCACCACATCGTGCACCCGCACGATGGCGGCCCCGCGCTGCACGGCAATCAACGCCGCAGCCGCAGACCCCATGGCGCGATCGCTGCCCCCGGAACGGCCGGTCAGGGCGCCGATCATGGCTTTGCGCGAGAGACCGACGAACACCCCGGCGGCAAGCCCCCGGAACCGATCCAGCCCGCGCAACAGGGAGAGATTGTGCTCCAGCGTCTTGCCGAAACCGAAGCCCGGATCGACCAGCACGCGGCGCTTGTCGATGCCGGCCATTTCGCAGGCGAACACCCGCTCGGCCAAAAACCGGTGCACCTCGCCCACCACGTCGTTGTAGTGCGGCGCCTCCTGCATGCTGCCGGGCTCGCCCTGCATGTGCATCAGGCACACCGGCACCCCAAGTTCTGCCGCGGCCGCCAACGCGCCCTCCCGACGCAAGGCATACACGTCGTTGATCAGGCCGGCACCGGCCGCGACCGCGGCCCGCATCACCTCGGGTTTGGATGTGTCGATGGAGATCGGCACGGACACCCGCGCCGCCAAGGCCTCGATCAGCGGTACCACGCGGGCGATTTCCGCCGCCGCATCGACCGGCACTGCACCTGGACGCGTCGATTCGGCTCCGACATCGAGGAGATCAGCGCCCTGCTCCACCATTAGCTGACCCTGCGCCAGTGCGGCAGCCACGTCGCCGTGCAGGCCATCGCCGGAAAACGAATCGTCGGTGAGGTTGAGTATGCCGGCAATGCGCGGCCGATCCAGTCGCAAGCAGCGGCCGTGACAGTCAAGGGTGGGGACGGTATCGAACATGGTTTCAACCTTGCATGCAGAGCCGACTGCGCAGTGTATCGCCTCAATCGCCGGTAACCTGGCGCGCCCCCGGCTGGTAGCGGGCGTAGGACTTCTGCAAAGCCTTGAAGGCATCGGCGCCACGTATCGGGTCCCATGCCGGGTCCAGCCACAACAGCACTGGCGAGTAGGAGAAACCGATGCCGGGGCTGGCCAACGCCTTGCTCAACAGCGGAATGGCCAGATCCGGCCGTCCGGCTTGCGCATACAGGCTGGCATTGAATTCAAAGTTCAA
>DASSXP010000337.1:0-8509 GCA_035703755.1 Rhodanobacteraceae bacterium
CGTCGTAGGTGAAGCGGATCGCCGGCGAATCCTGCAGTGGCACCCACGAGCGTGCGTGGATGGACTCGGACTGCGAGAACATGAACGGGGCTTGCTTGTCCGCCGTCAGCGCCGGGGTCAGCCATTGCAGGCCCGACGCGGTGGTTGCCGTGCTGTAGACGATGCGCACCTGCGCCGGGTGCTTCGGCGCGGTGATGGTGAGCTTGCTGCCCAGCTCCTTGTCGCGCGGCGCCAGCGCGTATTTCAGCGGCGTGGCCTTGCCGTCGGTCGCCAGCGCCTCGACCTTCGCGATCTTCAGGTCGCGCGTGTCGAGCACCAGCGACTGGGCCTGCGGGCTGCGCCAATCCAGCTTCAGCGTGGCCTGGCCGGCGAGCTGCTTGTGCGGGAAGTCGATCTTCAGGTCCAGGTCCAGATGCGTCACGCGCACCTGGTCGGGCTGGGCGTAGGAGTTCGGGTCGTTGGCGTGGGCGGCCAGCGGCAGCAGCAGCGTGCCGAAGGCGAGGGCGGGCAGCAGGCGCATGGGGAATCTCGTGCCGGAAAACCCCAGTATGCCATTGCCGTCGCGGCAACCGCCTGTGACGAAAGCCGGGGGCGGCTCGTTGGCTGGCCGCTGGCTGGGGAAGGCCTGAACGAGCCCCTGCTCGCCATCCCGGCGAAAGCGGAATCCAGTGTGTTCAAGGTGTTCACGAGGAGCTGGATCCCGGCTTTCGCCCACTGCTGTCCGGGATAAATTCGCGGGTAGGTGGTGGAGGCGTTGCGGCACAACGTTGGGTAGTCGTCACCCCCAGCTTTGACTCAAAATCTCCGCTCACCTTGTCGTCATTCCCGCGAAAGCGGGAATCCAGTGACTCACGGCGCCCAAGCCAGATGGATTCCCGCTTTCGCGGGAATGACGACAGGGAGGATTGCGGGAACGATGGCCGTGGAACATTGAGTGTGGATTTATTCCGGACAGCAGTGGGCTTTCGCCGGGATGTCGGCTTGTTCAGACCTTTCCTGCCTGGCTGCGCGCTCCGGCCCGCGCCAGACGCTGGTCGGTGCGGACCGGGCCGTTCAGTGCGCCGAGGCGGCAGCCGCCGGCGAACGTCGTTCCGGTGCGCGGCGCAGTGAGCGGATGTACGCCGCCACATCGTCCTTCGAGACCAGGCCGCGGTGTTCGCGGTCGATCGCATCGAAGTGGGCGCGAATGAAGGGGACCGGACCCTTTTCGGCTTCCTCGCGACTCAGCAGGCCGTCGTGATCGCGGTCGGCGATGGCGAAATTCTTCTGCGCCATGTCGATCTGGTTGGCGATGCGGCCGAGGCCGCTCTGCGCGTGGGCCGACGGGCAGAGGGCGAGGCAGCCGGCGAGGATCAGGACAGCGGGGATGGCGCGGCGCATGGCGTTCTCTCCTTGGAGCTCGAACGGCAGTATCGCACCGCCGGCCATCCCCGGCAGCGCCGGGCAGGCCGTGCCGGCGCGGGTCGCGGGTCTCCGCCCTCAGGGCAGCTCCTGCGTCGAGTGCGGATCGATCGCATAGGGATAGCGGGCGGCGAGAAAGCCCGGTTGCGCCTCGACCCTGGCGATCCACTCGCGCAGGTGCGGATACGGTTGCAAGGGCAGGTCGGCCTCCTCCGCGCGGCTGGCATAGGCGAACAGCGCGATGTCGGCGATGCCGTAGCCGCCGCCGGCGATGAACGGCCGCGTCGCCAGCTCGCTTTCCAGGATACCCAGCGTGCGCACCGCGGCGCGGCGTTTGCCCTCGACCAGTTCAGCCGAACGGCGCGCCAGCTTGCCGGTCATCGTCCAGTGGCGCAGCGCGCCGATCACCGACTCCACCCGCTCCTGCTCGAAATGCAGCCACTGCTGCACCTTGGCGCGGCCGAACGCGTCGCCCGGCACGTACGGCGTGCCGTCGGCCAGATACATCAGGATCGCGTTCGATTCCGCCAGCACGCGGCCGTCGTCCAGTTCGATCGCCGGCACCGTGCCGGTCGGGCTGATCCGGCGAAACGCCTCGCTTTGGCCCTCGCCCTCGAAGATGCTGACCGGTACCGTGCGGTACGGCCGCTCAAGATGATGCAGCAGCTGGCGCACCTTCCAGGCGTTCTGCGAGGGCAGGTAGTCGTACAGGGTGAGCATGGGCAACTCCGGTGAGGCGATGCGCGAACTGTGGCAGCGCCCGGTGCGGCGCGCCATCCGGTTCTTGCGCCGGGCACGCGCGGGCCCCGTTCGGTCCAGGCATTCCCGCTAAGAAAATTTCCTATAGACAATACGATTCTGCCGGGCGGAGCCTCCGCAGCACGCCCGAGCGTAGAGCCGGGCACAGGGGAAAATACGATGCGTATCACGCGGCAAGGAATCTGCCTGTGGGTCGTGCTACTCGGCTCATTCGCATCGCTCGTCCATGCGGCCAGTCCCGAAGACGAATACAGGAAGCTGATCCGGGTGAATCAGGACATAAAGCCCCTGGGCGAGCATCCGTTCGGCGAAAACGTCAGCCTCTATGACGGCTCATTGTCGTTCACCCAAACCGACATCAGCTTGTCTGGCAGTGGTCCTGCATTGCAGTTGATCAGGCGATTCGAGGTTTACGGAAACTCGCCGATTCACGGTGCGGCTGAGCCCGTGTTCGGCGGATGGGAACTCGAAGTGCCGCACCTTGAAACCCTGACGGCGGGGAGACAACCGACTGCGGACAATCCCACTGGGGTAGCCATGTGGAACGTGAGTGCCGCGGGAAATCTTCAGCGAATCAATGGTTGGCAGACCGATAACACGGGGGACACGAGCGGCAGTCCAAGCGCCGAC
This sequence comes from Rhodanobacteraceae bacterium, assembly GCA_035703755.1. GTDB lineage: Bacteria > Pseudomonadota > Gammaproteobacteria > Xanthomonadales > Rhodanobacteraceae > DASSBG01. The sequence continues at coordinate 2,791 of DASSXP010000337.1, forward strand.
GTCAACGCGCGCTGCACCAATTTCACCGCTCCGCCGAGTGTCGTGCGCCACTTGGGCGATCCCGACCTGGAGTTCTGGGATCCCTACGATTGGTGGAAGGGTTACCACCTGCTCATGCCCGGAGAGGGTGGCCAGGACGTGTTGGCCAATGCCGACTCGGCAACCAAGAGTACCTATCCGGCCGTGACCAAGGAGCACTGGCGCTTCAGTTGCCTCCCGACGACCGCCAATGGACAGCCCGGAGAGGGTTTTCTTGGTCACGCGCCAGATGGAACCTTGTATTGGTTCGACTATCTCGTGTACCGACCCGCGGACGGTATGTCGCGACAGCTGTCGGCTGGCGATGCGGGACTGTCGCCTCCACAGTCGTCCTTTCAGCGATTTGCCGATGCTTCCGTCGTTGGGCTCATCAGCCTCCTGTCCGGATCATCCAGCGCGCATGCGGCCACGGTCAAAGACTCCATCGTGAGGAGTTTGGGCGTGCTCTTGGTCACCAAGGTTCAGGACCGCTTTGGCAACACGCTCAACTACAGTTACGACAGCAACGGCCTTCTTACGGGAATCACGGCCAGCGATGGCCGTGCCTTGAGTGTGGCGTACGTGGCCGGCACCTCTCGTGTTCAAACGGTAACCCTGCAGCCGGCCTCGGGCGCGCCAAGAGTATGGCTCTACACATACAACGCGGATGGTTCATCGCTTGTCGACGTGAAGTTGCCGGACAGCAGCCACTGGCATTACGACATGGCAGCATTGCAGAGCGCCATGCTGCGAAACAGCAGTTCGTACAGCAGTTGCGAAACGTTGGCCGTCCCGACGGATCTTGGGCCGGTCACGGGCACGATCACGCATCCGTCCGGGCTGGTGGGCCAGTTCACGTTGGAAGGGCGGAAACACGGCCGCTCCTACGTGGGTGAAATCTGTCGCGGCATGGACACCAGGGGGCCGAGTACCAGCGGGAGCTACTCGACCTTCCCGAAAGAGTGGTACAGCTTGACGACGACCCGGGTGGTGTTCTCGGGAGCGGGCATACCTGCCAGCACGTGGCTCTACCAGTACTCGTCACCCAATGACAGTTGGTACACCTGCACTGGCAGCTGTCCCACCACCATCTGGACGGACGTGGTGGCTCCGGACGGCAGCACGGTTCGCCACATTTTCAGCAATCGACTCGATATCACCGAGAGTCGGTTGCTCCGCACCGAGTTCTATACGGCTGCGGCAGGCACCTCAACGCTCCTGCGCAGCGAGGACTACGGCTACGCGGCACCGACGACGGCACCGCTCCCTCCGGCGGCGGGAATCAGCTTTCTTACGAACGTCAATGTCGCCCAGCTGACAAAGTACTTCCCGATGAATCAGCGAGTCATCACGCAGGACGGTGATGCCTACACTTGGCAGGCGGAAGCCTTCGACCAGTACGCCCAGGTGACTCGAACCAAGCGCTTCAGTTCGATCAGTGGGCAGGCGGCGATCGAAGAGGCCATCGCTTACCGCAATGACACCAATCTCTGGGTTCTCGGGTTGCCGTTGACGGTGACCAATGTCAGCACGGGCGAGGTGGAGTCGAGCAATACGTACAAAACAAGCAACGACACCTTGCTGTCGCGGGCTCGCTTTGGCCAGACGCTGATGAATTACACGTTCAACGGCGCTGGCCAACTGGCCAGCTTCACTGACGGCAACAGCCACACCACCACCTTGGGCAACTACAAGTGCGGGATCCCGCAGGCGATCGGCTACCCGGACGGCAAATCGCAGACGTTGTCGGTGGACGACTTCGGCCAGATTGCGTCGATCACTGACCAGGCCGGGCACACCACCAGTTATGACTACGACAGTGTAGGGCGGATCACCAGGATCACGTATCCGTCCGGTGACGAGGCGGCTTGGCTGCCGACCACCTACACCTACAGTTTCGTCACGGGTACGGAGCGGGGATTGCCCGCCAACCATTGGCGGCGCACCACGACTACCGGCAGCGCCAACGCGGTGACGTACTACGACGCCATGTTGCGTCCGGTGCTGAGCGACAGCGTCATTGGCACTGCGGTGCAGGCGAGCACCTTGACGACTTACGATGCCAGGGGCCTGAAAGTCTTTCGTGCTTACCCGAGCGCCACGGCACTCACCTTCACCCAAACGCCGGTCACCGCGGGCGTCAAGGGCGTGGCGACCGACTACGACGCGTTGGGAAGGATCTTCCAGACCAGGCAGGATTCCGAGTTGGGTGTGCTGACTACGGCTTATGCTTCTCTGTCCGGCGCCCGCCAGCGGGTCACCGACCCCAAGACCAAGGTCACTACCACCAGCTATCAGGTATTCGACTCGCCCAGCTACGACGCACCGGTCCTCGTGCAGGCCCCGGAGGGTATTACCCAAGCCATCTCGCGTGATCCATACGGGAACCCTCTGTCAATCACGCAATGGGGTCCATACGGTACCGAGACCAACAGTCTCACCAAGACGTTCGTGTACAACGGCTACCACCGTCTCTGCCGCACTGACGAGCCGGAAAGCGGCAGCGAGGTCATGGGGTATGACGGCGCTAACAATCTGACGTGGAGCGTCACCGGAATCACGCTGGGCAATGATGGCAGCTGCCATCCGGAACTTGCGCAGTCGGCGAGCGTGACCACGCGCAGCTATGACGCGATGAATCGTCTGAAGACGATCCTGCCGCCGGTGGGTACGGGCACGCAAAGCACCAGTTACGACTACGATCCGGTGGGCCGACTCACCAGCGGGGTGTCGGGTATCAGCTCCTGGAACGGCAAGTACAACTATCGCGGCGCGCTCATCAGCGAGACGTTGCAATTGGTCGGTCAGGAAGCCTGGGTCATCGGCTACGTCCACGATGCCTACGGCAATCTCAGCATGATCCACTACCCTGACGGCGAAAGCGTCGACTACGCCCCCGATGCGTTGGGTCGCCCGACCCAGGCTGGCGGTTATGCAACCGGTGTCGGCTATTTCCCGGATGGGCAGATTGCCCAGTTTGCCTTTGCCAATGGCACGGGGTACGTGGCCGAACAGAACGCACGCCAACTGCTTCGCAACTTCAGCTATGGCGCGGGCAGCATGGTGCGATTGAGTGAAGATCTGGACTACGACGCCAACGGCAACATCACCTCGGTGACCGACCTGGCGGGAGGTCCACGCAACAAATCGTTCGGCTACGACGCACTGAACCGGCTGACCAGCGCCAATGCGACGGCTCTGTGGGGCAACCAGTCCTATACCTACGACGCACTCAACAACCTGCGTACACTGAAGACCGGCAGCCAGACTTCCACGTATCACTACGACGTCACCAACAAGCTGGCCAGTATCACCGATGGTGCCAGCACGCTTGCCAGTTATCACTACGACAACCGCGGCAACGTCATCGGCAAGAATGCAACGGTGCTGGTGTTCGACCAGAAGAACCAGTTGACCCAAATCGTCGGAGGCGGCAGTTATGCCTACGATGCCGCCGGGCGGCGCGTGTCGAAAACGGTTGGCGGGGCCACGACGTACTACTTCTACAACCAGGCTGGCCGGCTGATGTTCCAGTGGGCGCCAGCCGATGCGCTGAGCACCAGTTTCGTCTATCTCGGCAGCAAACTGGTCGGGGACAACGAAGAGGTGGTGCTTGGGACGCCGGCCACGATCGGTTTCGACGCCAATCCCAACAATGGCAACTACACGGTGAGCTGGGGAGCGGTGCCGGGGGCGACCGGCTACCTCCTGCAGGAAAGCGCCGATGGCGGCACCTGGACCACGATCTACAGCGGCAGCACGGCAAGCAAGCTGCTGACCGGCAGGGCCGGAGGCAGCTACACCTACCGTGCGGAGGGCTGCGTAGGCACGACCTGCGGCGCCTGGATCACCTCGGCCACCTTGGGCGTACGCCCGGCCATGCCGACAGTGAATGTTCCCGGCGGCACGATCAACGGCACTTACACGGTGAGCTGGACCGCCTCGGCCGGTGCCAGTGGCTACGACGTGCAGGAACGCCTGGATGGCGGTAGCTGGGTCACGATCGCCAGCAGCACGGCGGCAACGGCTATCTCCCGTCCCGGTACCGCCAGCGGCAGCTACACCTACCAGGTCTCGGCCAGGAACGTTTACGGAACTCGAGGTTGGGCAGTTTCCGACGCGGTGACCGTGGACACGACCTACGGGGTGATACCGGCGGCACCGACCGGTCTGACGGTGCCGGCCAGCAGCAGCAATGGCAGCGCCACGCTGAGTTGGGGTGCCTCCAGCCTCGCGCCTCGCTACGTGGTCGAACAGAGCGGCAACGCCGGTACCAGCTGGGCCGGCATCTACGACGGCAGCGGCACCGGTACGGCCGTGTCCGGCCTGGCCAACGGCAGTTACAGCTTTCATGTGCAGGCCTGCAATACGTATGGCTGCAGCGCCTGGACGCCCGGCAACACCGTCCTGGTCGTCACGCATCCGCCGGGTACCGCGCCGACCATCAGCACTCCCGCCAACAGTTCCAATGGCGGCTACACGGTCAGTTGGGGCGCGGTAGGTACGGCCACCAGCTACACCTTGCAGGAGCAGGTCAATGGCGGCGCCTGGAGCACGATCCAGACGGGCAGCATGACCAGCAAGACGATCAGCGGCAAAGCCAATGGCAGCTATGGTTACCGGGTACAAGCCTGCAACGTAGGCGGTTGCGGCCCGTGGAGCAGCACCGGCACCACCACGGTGCTGCTTCCCCCCGCGGTACCGGCAAGCATCACGGTGCCGGCCACCAGTAGCGGCAGCATTGCGGTGAACTGGGCAGCCAGCGCTACGGCGACCAGTTACAAGTTGCAACAGCGCCTCGGCACGGGCGGTTGGGGTGGTGTTTATGCAGGCGCGGCCACCAGCAGCACGCGTGCGGTGGCGGCGAGCGGCAGCTATACCTACCAAGTGCAGGCGTGCAACACCAGCGGCTGCAGTGCGTACAAGACCAGCAGTGCGGTGACCGTCACGATCCCGCCAGCGACCGCACCCACCCTCAATGTCCCGGCCAACAGTTCCTCAGGCAGCTACACGGTGAGCTGGGGCACGGTGACGGCGGCAACCAGCTACACCCTGCAGGAGCAGGTCAATAGCGGCAGCTGGGCCACGATCCAGACAGGCAGCGCGACCAGCAGGGCGATCAGCGGCAAGGGCAACGGCAGTTATGGCTATCGCGTGCAAGCCTGCAACGCAGGTGGCTGCGGACCGTGGAGCGGCACGGCCAGCACCGTCGTCGTGCTGATTCCGGCTGTACCCACGGGCCTCAGCGCCATCGTTGATGTCTACGACCTGTCCGGTGTGCAGGCGGCTGGCATGGTTTCGCCGCAGGCCCGCCCCTACGCCTATCAGTTGAGCGCCACGTGGAACGCGTCGGCGGGGGCCACAAGCTATACCCTCCAGTACTGCCAAACCGGCGGAACCTGCGGCACGAGATCCGGCAGTGCGACGTCGGTTTCCCCGTTCACGGTCGTCGGCGCGGCGTATACCGTTTCCGTGCAGGCCTGCAATGCGAGCGGATGCTCACCCTACGGCGCCACGGTGAAACCTATCGTGGTTCAGAACTGAGGAACCCGGCATGTCGACCATCAAGATCGCGGCGCTGTGGTTGGTCTTGTCGCTGTGTGCCGGTGCGGCATACGCGGGCACACATCACTACTACTACACCGACGCGCAGGGCACGGTGCTGGCGAAGGCCGACGCCAGCGGAGCCATCGTGGCCACG
>DASSXP010000371.1:0-25477 GCA_035703755.1 Rhodanobacteraceae bacterium
CAACTCGGCGTTGCTGGCCTATCAGCAAGCGGTCGACGCTGGCGCCGACATGGCGGTCGGGCCGCTGTCCTCCGATGCGGTCGGCGCCCTGCTCCAACGTGGCCAATTGCCGCTCAAGGTGCTGGCGCTCAACCATCCCAACAACGGCCTGCCGCCGGCCGGCAGTGCCGAGTTCTCGCTGCCGCCGGAGGCCGAAGGCGCCCAGGCCGCCGCGCGCATGCATTCGCAGGGGCTCACCAGCGCGGTGCTGTTCATTGCCGCGCAAGGTGACTGGGCCGCCCGCGCCGCACGCGCGTTCCGCGCCCAGTTCGAGCAGCTTGGCGGCCAGGTGCTGGCCAGCGCCACGCTCGACCGCAATCAGGTCAACTACGCCGACGCCATCAGTCAAGTGCTGGCCCAGGCCAACGGCAGCAGCGGCATTTTCATCGCGCTGGGCGCCGAACAGGGCCGCCTGCTGGTGCCGCAGTTGCGCATCGCCAAGGTGATCCAGCCGCTGTTCGCCACTTCGCACATCTACGCCGCCGAGGACAACCCCGGTCTTGACCGCGATCTCGACGGGGTGACGTTCTGCGATGCGCCGTGGCTGTTCAATGCCCAGCCCGGCCTGCCACGCCGTGCCGACCTCACTGCCAGCCTGCCGACCACGGTGGGCCGCGCAGCGCGCCTGTTCGCCTTCGGCATGGATGCCTATGCCCTGCTGCCCTACCTCGCCTGGTTGCGCGCGCACCCCGGCAGCTATCTCGCCGGCGCCACCGGCCAGCTGACCATGGACAGCTTCGGTCGGGTGCAGCGCACGCCGGTGTGGGCCGGCTTCGTCAACGGCATCGCCAGCCTCGCCGGCGCCACGCTCGGCCCCGCCAGCGCGGCATCGTCCGCTACCCCGACGCCCTGATGCGCAGCACCGGCGCCGCGTTCGAGACGCTGGCCTGCCGGCATCTCGAAGCGGCCGGGCTGCGTCTGCTGGAGCGCAATTTCACCACCCGCTACGGCGAACTCGATCTGGTGATGATGGACGGCGCGACGCTGGTGTTCGTCGAAGTGCGCTACCGCGCCGGCCAGGATTTCGGCGGCGCGCTGGCCTCCATCACCGCCACCAAGCGCGCACGGCTGGTGCGTGCCGCATCGCTCTATCTGGCTGCCCATCCGCGCCTCGCACAGTCGCCGTCAAGGTTCGATGTGGTAGCGTTCGACGGCACTGTCACGCCGCCCGCCTGCCGCTGGTTGCGTGCCGCTTTCGATGCCATTTGAGGTTTCCATGCGCCGTCCCCTGCTGCTCACTGCCCTGCTGTCCCTGTGCATCGCTTCCTTGTCCGGCTGCATCGCCGCCGCGGTCGGCACCGCCGCCGTGGTCGGTGGCCGGGTGGCCCACGATCGGCGCAGCGCCAGCACCATCCTGAACGATCGCAATTTGCAGTTTTCGGTCGAAAAAGCCATCGATGCCGACGCCGCGCTGGTCAGCCACAACCGCATCCGCGTGGTGGTGTACAACCGCGTGGTACTGCTGGTGGGGGAAGTCGCCGACCAGAACGCCCGCCTGCGCGCCGGCGAACTCGCCACCGGCTTCATCGGCGTGCGCAAGGTGGTCAACCAGTTGGACATCCTGCCGGGACAGGGCTTCTGGGCGCGTCGTGGCGACAACGCGCTGGGCTCGCGGATCAAGACCGGCTTGATGGACATCACCTCGATCCCCGGTTTCGACCCGACCCGCGTCGCCATCACCGTGGCGCATGGCGTGGTGTATTTGATGGGCATTGTCAGCCCGACGGAAGCCGCCGCGGTGGTCGACAATGCGCGCAACACGCGCGGAGTCAGCCGCGTGGTCAATCTGTTTGACGTCACCGATAGCGCCAACCCGGGTGCGCCGCCGCAGCCGGCCACCGCCGCCAGCGCGCCGGCCCCCAGCAGCGGCGCCACGACTTACCCCGTGCACAACTGACGCATGGCACTGCCGGCCGCCTTTCGCACCGCGCTCGAGGCGTTGTTCGAGGGCGCGTTAGCCGCCGATACCGCCACCCTTGCGCGCTGTGGTGGCGACAGCTCCGCGCTCCATGCCGCCCCCGCACTGGTGGTATTTCCGCGGCACCACGAACAGGTGCAGGCGCTGGTGCCCTTGTGCCGCCAGCACCGCGTTGCCCTGACCGCGCGCGGCGCCGGCACCGGCACCACCGGCGCCTGTGTGCCGCTGGCCGGCGGCGTGGTGGTCTCGTTCGAGCGCATGAACCGCATCCTCGCCATCGATGCCGGCAACCGCGTCGCGGTGGTCGAGCCCGGCGTGCTGAATGGCGAGCTGCAAACGGCGCTGGCGGCGCACGGGTTTTTCTGGCCGCCCGATCCCTCCTCCGCCGCGCTGTGCAGCATCGGCGGCAATCTCGCCTGCAATGCCGGCGGTCCGCGCACAGTGAAGTACGGCAACAGCCGCGACAACACGCTGGCGCTGCGCGGTGTGGCCGGGCACGGCGGCGCGTTTCGTTGCGGCATCGCCGCCAGCAAGCTCGCCACCGGCTACGACCTCACGCGCCTGCTGGTGGGCAGCGAAGGGACACTGGCGCTGATCACCGAAGCGACGTTGAAGCTCAGCCCGCTGCCATCGACGCTGCGCAGTCTGCGCGCCAGTTACGCCAACGTCGAAGCCGCCGCGCTGGCGGTGACTCGGATCATGGCGCAAGCGGCCACGCCGTGCGCACTGGAGTTCCTCGACGGTGAATCGCTGCGACTGGCGCGGGCGCACGCCGGCGCGGTGGTGCCGGACGCCGGCGCGCTGCTGATGATCGAGCTCGACGGCGACGAGGCGGCCATCGACGCCGCCAGCCTGGCGGTCGCCGATGCCGCCGAGGTCGACGGCCTGATCACGCTCGATGTCGCCGCCAGCGAAACCCAGCGCCAGGCGCTGTGGGCCGCACGCAAGGCGCTGTCCCCGGCGCTGCGAACGATTTCCAGCCACAAGATCAACGAGGACGTGGTGGTGCCGGTGGCGCAGCTGCCGGCGCTGGTCGCGGCCACCCGTCAGCTGGCGGCCGAATACGCTTTGCCAGTGGTCTGTTTCGGCCACGCCGGCAACGGCAACCTGCACGTCAATCTGCTGCCGCGCGACGCCGCCGAACGGGCGCGTGCGCCGACCTGCCTCGCCGCGCTGTTCACGCAGGTGATCGCGCTCGGCGGCACACTGTCGGGCGAACACGGCATTGGTCTCGCCAAACGCGATTTCATGCCGCAGGCGCTGGATGCGGTGACGCTCGACCTGATGCGCGGCATCAAGCGCACGTTCGACCCGGACGGCATTTTGAATCCCGGCAAGGTGCTGCCTTGACGGCCGGAAACCGGGATTCGGGACGAGGAATGTGCGCATGAACCCGCTGCACACGTTGCTGACGGAAATCCGCGCCTGCCGCATCTGCGAAAAGCATTTGCCGCTGGGACCGCGCCCGGTGTTGCAGGCATCCGCCAGCGCACGCCTGCTGATCATGTCGCAGGCGCCGGGGCGGCGCGTGCATCTGTCGGGCATCCCCTTCGACGACCCCAGCGGCGTGCGTCTGCGCGAGTGGCTCGGCCTCGACACCGCGACGTTTTACGATGCCGCGCGCGTCGCCATCGTGCCGATGGGGTTTTGCTATCCGGGCAAAGGCCCGTCCGGTGACTTGCCACCGCGCCCCGAGTGCGCGCCGACCTGGCACCCGCGGCTGCTGCCGCTGTTGACTGAAGTGCGGCTGACGCTGTTGATCGGCAGCCATGCGCAAGCGCATGTGCTCGGCCGTGGCAGCACCCTGACCGCCAACTGCGCAGCCTGGCGCGAGCATCTCGCGCACGGCTATTTTCCGCTGCCGCACCCAAGCCCGCGCAACCAGGGCTGGTTCAAACACCACCCCTGGTTCTTCGCCGAGGCAATCCCCGAACTGCGCCAGCACGTCGCCCGTCTCATGCGCCCCTGATGCGCTCGACCGCGCGCAGCGCCGCGGCCAGATCGTCACCACTGACCGGTTTGCGCAAGAAGCCATCGGCACCGGCGGCGCGGGCGCGGGCTTCGTCGTCGGCGGCGCTGCGCGCGGTCACCACCAGCACCGCGAGCTCCGCGCCACCCGGTTGCTCGCGCAACATCGCGATCAACTGGAAGCCGTCCACCGCCGGCAAGTCGAGATCCACCAGCATGGCGTCACACGGGTGCAGCTGGAACTCGGCCAGCGCGGCCAGCGCGTCGCCGGCGCGGCGCACCCGGTGTCCCTGGGCTTCGAGCAGCCCAACAATCACCGCCGCAACGGTGTCGTCGTCTTCCACCACCACCAGGTCGCGTGCCGCCATGGGTTGCCGCGCCGAGGTGGCTGGCGCCGCCGCGGCCACCGCCGGCAGCGGCAGCAGGGCATGGAAGGTGCAGCCGTGGCCGGGTTCGGAATCGACCTCGATCTGCCCACCCATCAGCGTCGCCAGCTCGCGGCAAATTGCCAGACCGAGGCCGCTGCCGCTGCTGTGCGCGCCGCTGTCGCCCTGCTCGAAGCGGTGGAACAGGCGCTGCCGCAAGGCCGGCGTGAGGCCCGGCCCGTTGTCGCTGACGCTGTAACGCAAGGCGCCGTCATGCAGCGCCAGCGTCACCCGCACCGCGCCCTGCTCGGTGAACTTGATCGCGTTGTTGACGAGATTGAGCAGGATCTGCCGCACCCGCACCGCGTCACCCAGCATCCGCGCCGGCACCCCGCCGGCCACGTCAGCCGTGAGTTCGAGGCCTTTGCCGCGCGCCAGCCCGCTTTCGAGCGCAATGACTTCCTGCAGCAAGGCCGCCGGATCGAACGGCTGCGGATCGAGCTCCAGCCGCCCCGCTTCGATGCGCGCCAAATCCAGTGCATCGTTGACCAGTTTCAACAGCACCGAACCGGAACGTTCGATGGTATCCACCATGCCACGCTGGCGGCCATCCAGCGCGGTGTGGGTCAACAGCTCGGCCATGCCGAGCACGCCGGTCATCGGGGTACGGATTTCGTGCCCGAGGGTGGCCAGAAAGCGCGTCTTGGCCGCGCTGGCCTGTTCGGCGAATTCGCGCTTCTGCTCCAGCAGGCCCATCGCCACCCGGCGCTCCAGCCGTTGCCGCACGGCGCGCCAGATCAAGGCGGCCAGCGCCAGCAGGGCCACGCCGTACAGCAACCACGCCCATGGTCGCAGCCACGGCGGTCCGGACACTTCCACTGTCAGCGGCGCCAGCGCGGTCCAGTCGCCGCGTGGCCCCATGGCTTCGATGTGCAACCGGTAGCGGCCGGCACGGAGACCGGTGAACTCGCGCTTGCCGCTACTGCCGGTGACCACCCAGCCACTGTCAAAACCATCCATGCGAAAGCGATACTGCGTGCGCTTGGGGGCAACGTAGCTCAACGCCTGCACGGTGACCGTCAGATCGTGGTCGTTCCAGCCGAGGTGCAGGTCACTGCCGTCCGTGGGCAGCGCGACGACCGCGCCGGCGCGACGGACCGCAACCCGGGTCAGATGCAGCAACGGCGGCGGCAGCGGCTGAAAGTGCGTGTCGGCGCGAAAGCCGACCACCCCGTTGGAGGTGCCCGCGTACACCGTGTCGTTGGGCAATTGCAGCAGGCCACGGGTGAACTCGGGCGTCGGCAGGCCGTCGGCCACGCCGTAGTGACGAAACTGTCCGTTGCTGGCGTCGAAACACCACAAGCCGGTGCGGCTGGTCAGCCACACCCGACCGCTGTCATCCAGCGCGATCCGGTTGACGTCCACCTGCGGCCAGCCGGCTGCGGCATCGATCACGCGCTGGCGTTCGGCGCGGCCATCGTGCAATCGGTAGGACTCCAGCACGTCGTCGCGTGCTACCCACAACTGGTCCCCGCGCAAGGCGAACGCATGCACCCACCCGGGCGTGATGCCGGGCACCGTCTCGAAGCGGCTGCCATCCGCCGCCAGTCGCGTCAGTCCGGCGCCGCTGCCACGCCAGATCGTGTCGCCGTAGCGCAACAACTGCTCGGTTTCGGCCGCCTTGGCACCGGCATTCGGCAGCGGAATCGTGCTTACCTCGAAGCTGTCGTGGTCGATGCGCAACATGCCATGCCCCAACGCCGCCGCCACCGCATCACCGTGGCGATCGAACACCAGCCACATGGCGCCCCTGCGCAATTGCGGTGACGTCAATGTGCGCACGCTGCCGTGATCCAGCACGCGCACGTCGCGCGGCGTGCCGGCCCAGATGCGTTCGCCCGCGACAGCCAGCGCGCGCGCCGGGGGCTTGTCCGGCCCGAGGCTCGCACCCAGGTGCTCGATGCGGCCGGAGGTCGGGTCGAAACGATCCAGCATGCCGCTCTCACCCCCCAGCAACACCCGGCCCTGCGCATCCACGGCCATCGCCACCACTCCACCCAGGGTCAAACTGGCCGGGTCTTCGGGGATGTGGCCAAAATGCGAAAACACCCGCCAATCCGGCCCCAGATAGGCCAGCCCCGCATCCACGGTCGACACCCACAGGCCGCCTTCGCGGTCGCGCATCAAGTTGTTGGCGTAGTGGCCATGAAAGCCGCCGTTGAGCAAGGGCTGGGTCGGGAATGTCAACGCCTTGCCCGTGTGGTCATACAGCAGCAAGCGATTCGCCGCGGACACCCACAGGTCCCCGTTTGGCAAGCGCAGACTGGCCAGCACCATTTGGCGTGCGCTGCCCGCTGGCCAGCGTCGGGCGATGCGATCGGCCCCCACGCGAAACAGCCCCACTGCCGTCGCCACCCGCAGGCCATCCGGGTCCGCCGCCACTTGCCACACGGGCACCGGCTTGGTCTCGCCCTCGAAACGGATATGTTCGATGCGGCCATCGGCATGGCGCAGGTCGAGCCCGCTGTCGGTGCCGATCCACAGTGCGCCATCATTCGTCGCCAACAAGCCGAGCACATTGTCGGCCACCAGGCTGGCCGGATCACCCGGCCGATGGCGCAGATGCTCGAAGCCCGAGCCATCGGCACGCAGGTGATCCACGCCCGCCGCGTACATGCCGACCCAAATCGAACCATCGAGGTCTTGCGCAAACGCCGTCACGTCATCACTGGCGAGACTGTCCGCGGCCGGCCCGTGGCGCCAATGCCGGAAGCCGTTGCTGACCGGGTCGTAGCGATTGACGCCGCCGCCTTCACCGCCGGCCCAGACCGCGCCGTCGCGGTCGATCAGCAGTGCCGAGACATCGTTGCTGGCAAGGCTGGCCGGGTCATCGGCATGATGGCGCCAGACCGTGAAATGTTGCCCGTCAAAACGCACCAACCCGTCGCCGGCGCCGATCCAGAGGTAGCCGGCCGCATCCTGCGCGGTGGCATAGATGCGGTTGGACGGCAAACCATCGGCAACGCCGTAGGTGCGAAATCGTGGCGTCGGCGGCAATACCGGCGCCGGCACCGGCGATGCCGCCGCCAACAGCGCACCCAGCAACAGGGCATCAAGCATGCGGTTCCCCTAGTGCGCCGTAGCAGGGCGCGGTTCGGTCGATAATGCCAAAATCGGCGCGCCCATGCGATGCGTCGGCGCGTCACTCGCCTACAATGCCCGGCATGGGTTCACCGCTGCGCCGTCTGGCTCCACTCTTGTTGATGCTGCTGGCATTGAGCTTGCTGCTGTTTGCGGCCGAACGCGCAGTGGCGCTGGCGGAACGTCTGGCCGGCCTGCCGCCCTGGTTGCGCTGGAGCGTGGCCGGCCTGCTGACGCTGTTCGTGCTCGCGCTCGGCTGGCTGGGCTGGCGCCTGTGGCGTCCGCGCGCGCGACGCACCGTCCAGCCGGTGGATCGCGCCAGCCTCGACAACCGCATCAACCAACTGGAGCGGCTGGGCGGCGACACCCACCCCCTCACCGACGAGCTGGCCGAACTCGACCGCCGCCGCGACCAAGGCACGCTGTACGTGGCCGTGTTCGGCGAAATCTCCAGCGGCAAATCCAGCCTGATCGCCGCCCTCAGTGGCCATGCGATGGCAGCGGATGTCCTCGGCGGCACCACCCAGGCGATTGGCCATTACGCCGGACAGCTCGACGGCCGCGCGGTGTTGTACGCCGACGTCCCCGGCAGCGATGAAGTTGCCGGTGAAACGCGTGAAACGCTGGCCCGCGACGAGGCCCTGCGCGCGCATGTGGTGCTGTATGTCACCGCCGGCGATCTTGGCCGGCGTCAAGGCGAAGCGCTGCGCTGGCTGGCGAACTTCGGCAAACCGCTGCTGCTGGTGCTGAACAAGGCCGACCAGTTCACCGCCGCGGAAATCGAGCCGCTGCTGGGCCGGCTGCGGCAGCGCAGCGCCGGCATCGCCGAGCAGGTGCTGGCGGTCAGCGCCGGTGGCCGCGAACATTTCGAACGGCGGCTGCCGGACGGTCGCGTCGAGCAGGTCGAACGCGCCCGCTTGCCGCAGATCGAAACGCTCCAGGGGGCGCTGGCGCGTAGTGCCCGCGCCGGCGCCGCCACACTGGAGCCGGCCCGCGAACAGGCGGTGCTGGCCAGCCTCGACCAGCGCACGGCAAGCCTCGAAACCACCGCGCGCGAGGCCGAAGCCGGCCGCATCGTCGCCCGCTACACGCGCCGCGCCGCGGTCGGCGCGCTGGCCGCCGTGGTGCCGGGCAGCGACCTGGTGATCCAGGGCGCACTGGCCACCGCGCTGACACGCGAACTGGCCAAACTGCATGACACTCGCGTTGGCGAGCTCGAAATCGACGCCTTTCTCAAACAGGCGCGGCTGACCTTGCGCGGCAGTGCCTCGGTGGTACTGGCCATCGCCGGCAATGCGCTGAAAGCCTTTCCCGGCCTCGGCACGCTGGGCGGCGGCGTGCTGCACGCCTTCGCCTACGCGCTGATCTTCGACAGCCTCGGCAAGGCGCTGGGCAAGAGTTTCGCCGAGCACCGCGCACTCGACCAGCAAGCGGCCAACGCCGCCCTGCGCGACTTGCTGGGTGATGCCAGCCGCGCGCGCCTGCAACGCCTGTTGCAAGTCACCCGCGACGCGGTGCAGGCCAGCGCACGGGAAACCGACACGCCATGAACGCCGCCCACGTACGCGCCTTGCTGTCCATCGCGCTGCTGCTGTGCTGCGGCTTCGCGGCGGCCGCCGACTACCGCTTCGATACCGAGCACAGCCAGATTCTCGCCAGCGCCAACCACAATGGATTTTCGGCACCGGTCGGCCGGCTGGCCATCGCCGCCGGCTGGCTGCGCTTTGACGCAGACGACTGGAGCCGCGCCGCCACCGTGCTCGATATCGACCTCGCCAGCATCGACTTCGGCAATGCCGACTGGAACCGCGCCCTCTGTACGCGCCGCTGGCTTGACTGCGACGGCTCGCGCTACGCGCATTTCGTCAGCACCGGCGTCAGCCGCCACAACGCGAACGAAGGCGTGCTGCACGGCACCCTGACACTGCGTGGCGTCAGCCAGCCACTTGACCTCGCGTTTCGCGTTAATCGCGTCGGCACTACCGTCTTCGGCCTGCATCGGGTGGCCGGCTTTTCCGCCAGCACCACACTCGACCGGCGGGCGTTCGGCCTGCGCGCCAACACCGGCTCGGTCGGCACCACCGTCACGCTGCGATTGGAAATCGAAGCAATCCGCGACCACAATGCCGAAAGTGACTATCGCCGGAGCCATCTGCATGCCGACACCGCCACGCCCTGAACGCTGGAATGCCATCGCCCAACTTATGCACTGGCTGATCGCCGCGCTGATCCTGGTGCAAGGCGTGCTGGGTCTGGTGATGGTGGAGATGCCGAAGCGGCCGGCGGTGATTCCGTACTACAACACCCACAAGTCGATTGGCCTGACCATTCTGGCGCTGGTGGTGTTGCGCCTCGCCTGGCGCCTCCTCGCCACCCGCCGCCCGGCGCTGCCACCGATGCCACGCTGGCAAACCGGTTTCGCCGAAACCACCCACGTATTGCTGTACGTGCTGATTTTCGCGGTACCGCTGTCCGGCTGGCTGTTCGACTCAGCCTCCAGCCTGCGCCCGCTGCACTGGTGGGGCGTGGTCAAGATGCCCAGCCTCACCGGCGGCCCCGACGCGGACCTGAAAGCCTTCGCCCACGGCCTCCACGTCAGCCTGTTCTGGTGCCTGGTGGGCGTTGCCGCACTGCACGTGGCCGGCGCCTTGAAGCACCATTTCATCGACCGCGACAACGTGCTGCGCGCCATGCTGCCCGGTCGCAACACACCCCGGAGAACGCCATGAAACGTCTGCTTGTCTGCTTGCTGTTGCTGCTGCCCGCGCTGGCCGTGGCGAAGGACTGGAAGGTGAATGCCACCACCAGCACGCTGGGATTTTCCGGCAGCTATCAGGGCGACCCGTTCCACGGCACATTCAAGCACTTCGATGCCCGCATCCGCTTCGACCCGGCCGACCTCGCCACCGCCGCGTTCGACGTCACCGTCGATCTCGCCAGCGTCGACACGCAAAGCGCCGAGCGCGACCAGACCCTCGCCGGCAGCGATTTCTTCGACAGCGCCAACACCCCCAAGGCGCATTTCGTCAGCACGCGCTTCGAGAAAGACGCAGCCGGCAACATCCTCGCGCACGGCACCCTCAGCCTGCACGGCATCGACAAGCCGGTCACGCTGAAAGTGAACTTCACGCCACAGGGCAATGCCGCGCAACTCACGGTCACGGCCAGCCTGAAGCGGCTGGACTGGGCCCTCGGTACCGGTGAGGACTGGGTCGACATCAGCCCGCTGATCGAAGTCAGCTCGCGGCTGGAACTCGCCGCGCCTTGAGCGCGACGGGTGTCACCGTCACCTCAACGCCGGCCGTAGACGTCCTCCAGCCGCTCGATGTCGTCCTCGCCGAAGTAGTCGCCGCATTGCACTTCGATCAGGTGCAGGTCGGCACTGGTGCGGTTTTCCAGCCGGTGCAGCGTGTTCATCGGGATGTAAGTGGACTGGTTTCGCACCAGCGCCACTTCGCTGTCGCCGACCCGCACGTGGGCGGTGCCGTCGACCACGGTCCAATGCTCGCTGCGGCGCTGATGGCGCTGCAATGACAGGATGCCACCCGGCTTCACGGTCAGGCGCTTGACCTTGCAGTCGTCCGCGTCCTCCAGCACGGTGTAGCTGCCCCACGGCCGGTGCACGGTAGCGTGAAAGGCGGCCGCCTGATGGTTGGCGGCGCGCAAGCGTTCGACCACTTGCTTGACCTCCTGTGCGCGTTCGCGCTCGGCGATCAGCACCGCGTCACCGGCATCGACGATCACCAGGTTTTCCACCCCGACCGCGGCCACCAGCCGCGATTCGGATTGCACGTAGCAATCGTGGCTGTCGACCAGCACCGCCTGACCGCGCACGCGGTTGCCGTCGGCATCGGCGGCGGCGCCGTCTTCCAGTTCACTGATCGCCTTCCACGAGCCAATGTCGTTCCAGTCGAATGTGGCCGGCACCACGGCTACCCGCGCGGCGCGCTCCATCAGCGCGTAGTCGATGGAAATGTCCGGCTGCGCCAGAAACGCCTCACGCTCGAACTCCAGCGGACTTTGATGGTTGCGCAAGCCGGCGTAGCAGGCACGCGCGGCGACCAGCACCTCGGGGCAATGCCGCTCGGCCGCCGCCAGCAAGGCATCCACCCGGAACGCGAACATGCCGGAGTTCCACAGGTAATCGCCACTGGCCAGATAGCCTTCGGCGGTGGCGCGGTCGGGCTTTTCCACGAAAGCATCGACGCGAAAACCACCGTCACCAACCGCTTCGCCACAGCGGATGTAGCCGAAACCCGTCTCCGGTCGATCGGGGCGGATACCGAAGGTGACCAGCGCCGCACCGGCGGCCAATTGCTCGGCCCGCGCAACGTCGGCGGCGAATGCCTGGGTGTCGTTGATGAGGTGGTCGGCCGCCAGCACCAGCAAGGTGGCATCGGTGTCGCCGCGCAGCGCCACATGCAACGCCGCCAGCAAGATCGCCGGCGCGGTATTGCGGCCCGCCGGCTCCAGCAGGAACGGCAAGCGATCGATATTGGCGCCGGGGTGGCGCGCGTACTCATCGCGGCTCAAGAAGTAGTAGTCGCGGCCGGTGACCGTCAGCACCTCCTCAACGCCGGGCAGGGACAGCGCACGGTCGAGCGTCTTGCCGAGCAGCGATTCGCCATCGGCGAGCCGCATGAACGGTTTGGGATAGGCGCTGCGCGACACCGGCCACAAGCGGGTGCCGGCGCCACCGGAAAGAATTACGGGTATCAACATCGAAAACTCGCTCCTTCAGGATGCCGCACGGGTGCCGGCAAGGTCTGCCAGCACCAAATCGAGGCCGGCTTGCCAGGGCGGCAGTTGCAGGCCGAAAGTCTGCTCTACCCGCGTGAGGTCCAGCACCGACCACTGCGGCCGGGCGGCGCGGGTCGGATACTCGGCGCTGGTAATGGCACGCACCGGGGTCGAACGCGGCAGCAAACCCATCGCATGCGCGCGCGCGACGATGGCAGCCGCAAACGCCTGCCAGCTGCAATGGCCGCGGCAGGTCAGGTGATGGATGCCGCCGGCCGCGCGGCGCGCCTCGTCGGCAAGCGGCAACCAGCGCGCCAGGATCGCCGCGCTCGCCGCCGCGATCACCGCCGCCGGCGTCGGCGCGCCCTGCTGGTCGGCCACCACCGTGAGTTCGTCGCGCTCGGCCGCCAGGCGCAGCATGCTCAAGAGGAAATTGCGACCGCGTGCCGCGTACACCCAAGCCGTGCGCAAAATCAGATGGTCGGCACCACTGGCCGCCAGCGCCTGCTCGCCAGCCAGTTTGCTCGTGCCGTACACGCCCAGCGGTGCGGTGGCGTCGGTCTCGCGGTAGGGCACATTGGCGTCGCCGCCGAACACGTAGTCGGTCGAATAGTGCAGCACGACAGCGCCATTTTGCGCTGCCCACTGGCCGATTTCGCCCACCGCCGCGGCATTGACGCGATGCGCCAGCGTGGCCTCGTCTTCGGCCCGGTCCACCGCGGTATGTGCCGCGGCATTGACGATCAGCCGCGGCCGATGGCGCGCCAGCAAGGCCGTCAACGCGGCCGGATCGGCAAGATCAGCCCGCTCGCACGGCAGACCCGGCGCCAGTTCGCCGCGCCGCGTCGCGCACACCAGCGGGCCCAGCGGCGCCAGCGCGCGGCGCAGTTCAAAACCGACTTGACCGTCGGCACCGAGCAAAACGATCGATTTCATCCGCGTATGGTATCGCGTGCGGCTGCAAATCGCGCCCGCCCGACGCCGCGCGCACGCCACGACGGCGGGCGTGCGGCGGCCCGGCCTGCCGCGTCGTCACTTGATGGTGACGCGGGCGCGGTTGTCGGAGGAAACCCGATCGACGAGTTCGTTGAAGGGATCGATGCCGGCCTGGTATGGCTCGCCATCGACCACCACGGTGATGCTGCTATCGCCATCGGCCACGCGCTGCTTGGCCAGATACAACGGCTTCTGGTTTTCTTCCTCACCGTCAGCGGCCTTGGCGAAGACACCGATTTCTACCGGAATGTCGAACGTTGCTGGCGTCTGCTTGCCCTTGCCATCGGCATGAAACTTCGCCGCGTGCACCTGCATCGTCACCTCGTACTTGCCATCGGCGCGCTTTTTCGCCGTCGCCTTGACCATGCGGCTGTCGTACAAGGTGATCTTGTCGAAGAAGTCGGTGATGAGGTTCTGGTATTCCGGCCCCGCCACACGGCGCAGCTCGGCGATCAGCTCGCGGGTATCGGTGTAGGGTGGCTGCTGGAATTTGACCTTGTCGAGCCAGGCACGCAGCGCCGCGTTGACCTTGTCCTCGCCGATGTAGTCCTGCAGAGCGTAGAAAATCACCGAACCCTTGGCGTAGTGGATGTACTGCTGGTTCTCGACCAGTGCCAGCGGCAGTTCCTCGATCCGTTCACCGCCGCGGCCGCGCAGGTAACGGTCCAGTTCGTACTTCAGGAACTTGCGCATCTTGGTCGGGCCGTACAGGTGCTTCATCACCATCAGTGCCGAATACTGCGCCAGCGATTCGTCCAGCATCGTCACGCCCTGCACGTTGGCGCCGATGGCCTGGTGCGCCCACCACTGGTGGCCGATTTCATGGGCGGTGACGTAGGTGACGTAATCGATGTCGGACGCTTTGCGCAGGTCGGCGATGAAACCGATCGACTCGGAAAACGGAATGGTGTTGGCGAAGGACTGCGCGAAACTGGAGTAATCCGGGAACTCGAGGATGCGCAACTGGCGGAACTGGAACGGCCCGAAGTTCTTCGTGTAGTAATCCAGCGACAGCTTCATCGCCTTCAGCATCCGCTCGATGTTGTAGGGATGCTTGGCGTCGTGATAAACCTCGAGCTTCACGTCCTGCCACTGGTCGCGCGCCACTTCGTAGCGGGCCGACTGGAACGAGAAGAAATCAAGGATCGGCGTGTCCTGCACGTAGTGGAAATAGCGGCGGTCGCCTTCCGTCCATTCTTTCTGCAGGTAGCCCGGTGCCAGCGCGATCTGATCCTTCGACGTCGACAAGGTGGCATCGAAATGCACCCAGTCGGCATCGCAGGAAATCAGGTTGTTGGCATGGGCCGCGGCGTCATCGCGCTTGGCCATGCGCGGCACCTCGCCAAGGCCGTACTTGCGCCGATCATTCAAGTCGGTGAGCTGACGGTTTTCGTCGTAACAGAAGTGCGGAAAGGCGAAATTGTTGATGAAAGTACCGTTGTGCACCAGCTGCGTGCCGGTCGCTTCGTTGGCGAAACCGGGAAAGCCGCCCGTGAGCTTGAAGCCGAATTCCATGCTCGCGCCGGGCGCCAGCGGCGTCGCCAACTTGTACAAATAGAAACCTTGTGCGGCGTCGGCGATGCTGGCCGTGTGGGCGGGAAAATCCAGCTCGTACTTCGTGTCCCGTGCGGATAGCTGTGGCAACTGCACCAGCAGCCGGTCGACCGGCTCGGCCTGTTTGTTGACCAGGGTGTAATGGCCATCGACATCGATCCGGCGCGACTCGGGGTGAATCGCCACGTCAACCTTGACGTCGGTGATGCGTGGCTGCGGCAGGTCCTTGTACTTGCGGTAATCCTGTTCGTAGTTCGCCGCTTGCTGCTGGTCCTGATCGTGGGTGGTGTACCGATACAGGCCGTGGGTGTTGTGGTAGTTGAACGCGCCGAGACCCACGAAGGCGAGCAGGAAGACCGCCAGCAATGCCGCCGCGGGCGCACTGAAACGGGCCCGTGCGATGCGCCCGCGCGCCTTCCATCCGCTGACGCTGCCGCGCACCCAGTACAACGCCGCCAACACCAGCAAGGCGGCCGCCAGCGCGTACCAGTAGGCCGCGAACCACAGGCGCCCGACCCAGAACGAGCCAAAGCCGTTCATGTCCGAGTACGGCGTGCCCGGCGCGCCCGCGTAGCGATACAGGTTGTCGTCGAGATGAAACTGCGACAACGCGATCGACACAATGAGGTATGCCAGCAGCAGGCCATAACCGGCGAACTTGCTGTTGGCCAGCACCTGCAACACCACCGCCAGTATCGCCAGCGTCATGAATCCGAGCAGACCGAGACCAGCGTACTTGAGGTACAGCAGTGGTTCGATGTGGGTGTAGCCATGCAGCAATTGATTGCCGATCGCGACCAGGCTGCCGGCCAGAAAGAACGCCACCACCACCAGCGCCAGCGCGCAGACCTTGGACAAGAGCGGAATCCAGTCCGGGGTCGGGAACGCATCGACCACGCCGCTGACGTTGGCATCGCGCTCGCGCCACACCAGCTCGCCGGCGTAAAAACCCACCACCAGCACCAGCAACCAGGTGTAGGAGCCGGCCATGATCTGTGCCATCTGGTGGGTCACCGGCCACACCGTGGTACCAAACATCTGCCCGCTGAACGCGAACGCACCGCCGAGGTTCAACAGGCCAAACGCCAGCATGGCGAGAAAGGCCGTGCCACCCAGCACGAAGCGCATGTCGAACCAGGCCTGCTTGCGAAATTGCACCCAGCGCGTGCCAGCCCCGGCGCCCAAGGCAACCCGCGGCACGGCGAGGGCGGGCGTCGCGGTCGCGGCTGGCGCAACCGGTGCTGTCTGTTGGTGGCGACGGCGCACGCGCCAACCGCTGCGGGCGGGGTTGAAGGTCTTGATGGCGAGCGTCAGCAAGGCGACCGCGATGGCCATCCACAGCGCGCGGTTGCCCAGCATCAAGCCGGTCAATTCAGGTACCCGCGTGTTGCGGTCGTCCGGCGTCCAGTAACGCGTGGCCAGCTCGAACGCACCACGTCCGAAGGTGTCCATCAGAGCGCCGAGGTCCTGATGATCGATGTTGCCGCCACCCAAACTTGCCCGCGCCACGCTCCACAACACGAAGAAACCGATCACGCCGACGTAGGCACCCAGCATCGAACGCGTGCTGGTGGCGAGCAGGAAGATCAATGCCGAGAGGAAGAACAGGTTCGGCAGCACCACCACCAGCATGGCCCAGCCGTAGGCCGACCACGGGGTCGGCCCCAGTCGCGCGGCATCCAGCCACGGCATCAGCGAGCCAAGCCAGTAGCCCAGCGCCACCGCCACCAGAATCAACACGCTGGTGAGCCAACCGGCCACAAAGCGGCCGCCGAGATAGGCCGGCCGCGAAACCGGCGTGGCCAGCAGCAGGCCATCGCTGCGCAGGGTGAAATCACGCAGCGCCGCACCGGCCACGAACACCGGGATCAGGAACATGCCGAGCATCGAGAAGGCGCCCAGCATCGACACCACCACGTACGGCGCGTTGCGATGCACGTTGCCGACGCCACCACCGATCTGGATGCTGTCGGAACAGGCGGCCGCGAATGCCACCCCGCCGAGGAAGAAGGCAATCAGCCAGAACAGCGGGCTACGGAGCTGCTGGCGCAGCTCGAATCGAAAGATTTCCTTGAACATCTCAGGCCGCCTTGCTCGACGCGGCGTGACGCAACTGGCCGAAATAGACGTCTTCCAGATCCGGCGCGATGGCCTCGAAGCCTTCCTCCGGCCGGCTGTCGGCAAGCACGTGGATCAAGGTGGCGCCACCCGACAAGCGGGTCGACAGCACCGTCATGTGATTCTGGTAACCGGCCAGTGCCGCCTTGTCGACGGCACGCCGCCAGACCCGGCCTTCAAGCTGGCGAATCGCCTCGCGCGGCTCGCCGGAGAGGCGCACCTCACCCTTGGCGATGATTGCCATGCGCGGGCACAGCTCGGTCACGTCCTCGACAATATGGGTGGACAGGATCACCACCACTTTCTCGCCGATTTCAGCCAGCAGATTCAGGAAGCGCTGGCGCTCTTCCGGATCGAGGCCGGCGGTCGGTTCGTCGACGATGATCAGCTTCGGCGCGCCGATCAGGGCTTGCGCGATGCCGAAACGCTGGCGCATGCCGCCGGAAAAGCCGCCGAGTTTCTGTTTGCGTGCGTCCCACAGGTTGACCTGCTTCAGCAGCGCATCCACCAGTTCGCGGCGCTCGCCACGCGCGGTCACGCCCTTCAGCACCGCGAAATGATCCAGCATCGCTTCGGCCGTGACCTTGGGGTAGATGCCGAACTCCTGCGGCAGATAGCCGAGCACCCGCCGCGCCGCCGGCTTGTCGGCCAGCACGTCGATGTCACCGAGCGTGATCGAGCCCGTATCCGGCTCCTGCAAAGTCGCAATCGTGCGCATCAGGGTGGATTTGCCGGCCCCGTTCGGGCCGAGCAGACCGAACATGCCGTTCGGAATCTCCAGCGTTACGCCGTTCAGCGCGCGCACGCCATTCGGATAGGTCTTCGACAACTGCTTGATGCTGAGCATGGCTGACATCCTCTTGAACGAGTTGGGCGGCGACGGGCGCGCGGGTAGCTGCCCGATCGTGATGGTTGGCAATCGGCTGCGCGCCTGCCATTGGTCATCCGCGCAGCGGTGGCGGCAAGCCAAAACCGGCTATGACCATTTCAAATCGCACTATGCAGACAGATCGGCGCGGCGCCTGACCCGGTTCCAGTTTGGACCGGCGCAAGCCAACTCAGCGGGGTTCGTAGCGGCGGATGAAATTGCGCAGCTCGGGATACACCATCGAGCGCCAGCGGCGACCACTGAACAGGCCGTAGTGACCGACACCGGCGGCGAGGTAACTGTGATGGCGATCTTTCGGAATGCCGCTGCACAGCGCTTGCGCCGCTTCGGTCTGGCCGCGGCCGGAAATGTCGTCGTGCTCGCCTTCGATGGTCATCAGCGCGCTGTGATGGATGTCCTCGGGCCGCACCGGCTGCCCGCGCACGCTCCAGCGGCCCTTGGGCAGCAACTGGCGCTGGAACACCACATCGATGGTGTCGAGGTAATACTCGGCCGCCATGTCGAGCACGGCGTTGTATTCGTCGTAGAAGCGCCGGTGGGTCTCGGCATCATCCTGATCGCCACGCAGCAACGATTGATAAAAGTCCCAGTGCGAGAACAGGTGGTGACTCGGATTCATGGCAACGAAGCCGGCGTGTTGCAGGAAGCCGGGGTAGACCTTGCGACCCTGGCCGGGATAATTGGCCGGCACCTCGCTGATCACGCTGCTGCGGAACCACGACAAGGGTTGCGTGCTGGCCAGATTGTTGACCTTGGTCGGGCTGCAGCTGGGGTCGATCGGGCCGCCCATCAGGCTCAGGCTGCGTGGCGTCGGCTGGCCCGCGCTCGCCATCAGCGATACCGCCGCCAGCACCGGCACGGTGGGCTGGCACACGGCCAGCACATGCACACGGTCGGCTCCAAGCTGGCCGAGGAACTCGCGCACGTAGTCGATGTAGTCATCGAGGTGGAATGCGCCCTGCCCGACCGGCACCATGCGCGCGTCGGTCCAGTCGGTGATGTAGACGTCGTGGTCGGCCAGCAGGGTGCGCACGGTGTCACGCAGCAAGGTGGCGTGGTGGCCGGACAGCGGCGCCACGACAACTACCGTCGGATCGGCATCGAGTGCTTGCACCGCCTCGGCACTGTCGCCGTAGCGCTTGAAATGCAGCAGCCGGCAGAACGGCTTGTCGATCACCACCCGTTCCAGCACCGCGGCTTGCTGGCCGTGGGCGTCGACGCTGTGGATGCCGAAAGCCGGCTTCTCGTAGTCCTTTCCCAGCCGCCAGGTCAGCTCCGCCGCCGCCGCGATGCGCGCCGCGCCGGGCCACGAAGACAGCCAGCTGTCGGGCTCGGAGAACATCTGCGCCACCGATTCGGCCCCGTAGGTCCAGGGCCGCAGCATCGCGCGCTGGGCTTCGTGCATCGCATACAACATCATTGGCGGCTGGCTCTCGACTGGCAAGCGGTCGAGTCTAGCGCAATCGCGCCGCGCGTCAGCAAGACCTCCGTCACGGCGCGGCCGCGGCGTATGATTCCGCTCGACCCACCCTTGTCGAGAATGATGCCATGTACACGCTTTACTACGCTCCCGGTTCGGCCAACATGCTGGTGCACCTGACCCTGCTGGAGCTGGGCGCGCCGTATCGGCTGGAGCGCATCGATCTCGACGCCGGACAACAGCGCAGCGCGGAATACCTGAAGCTCAACCCGGACGGCGTGGTGCCGACTTTGATCGTCGACGGCCAGCCACACGGCGAAGCCGCCGCGCTGGCTTTGCTGCTGACCGAACGCCACCCCGACGGCGGCCTCGCGCCAGCGCCGGGCAGCGCGCAGCGCGGCGAGTTCTTGCAGCGGATGTTCTGGTTCGCCAACAGCCTGCAACCCGCCTTCCGGCAGTGGTTTTATCCCGGCGATTTCAGCCACGGCCACGACGACGCGATCAAGGACGCCGCCCGCGCCGCAATCGAAGCCGGCTGGAGCCGCCTGCACACGCACCTCGCCACCCACGGCCCGTACCTGCTCGGGGACCGCTTCAGCTTGCTCGATCTCTACGCGATCATGCTGATGCGCTGGTCGCGCAACATGCCCCGGCCAGCCACCAGCTGGCCGCATCTGGCCGCGTTCGCCGAGCGCATCAAGGCGCGGCCGTCGTGGCCGGCGCTGTGCCAGGCCGAAGGGCTGGTGGAATGGGCGTGATGGCGGCCGCTGGCACCGCCCCGCACGATCCCTGACAGCTGTCACTTGCGGCATCCGGCCAGAGCCAGCATGGTGTGTGCGATCATCACGGGAGCATCACCATGCGGATCGGCATCGCGTTTTGTCTCAGCCTTGCGGCCGGCACCGCCGCCGCGTGCACGCCACCGGTGGAACCGCCAGACAGCGGCGCACAAATGGCCGCCTGGGACGCGGCCAGCCGCGCAACGCTGCTGGCACGCGGTGACGCCGACAGTCTGTTTACGGCGGCGGTGTTCGAGATGGGAGGCAGCGGGCTCGATGTCGGCCAGCGACTGGCATTGCTGGACCGTGCGGCAGCGATCGAACCGATGGCGGCCGATATTGCTGCGGTGAGCCTCGCCTACTGCGCCACTACGCCCGGCTGCGACATGGCCGCCCACGCGGCGCGGCTGGCACACGCCGCACCGGGGGACGCATCCGCCCTGACGTCGCAGCTGGAAACCGCGCAGGCGGCCGGCGACCGCGACGGGGTAACCGCCGTACTGGAACGCATGGCCGCGCAGCTCCAATTCAATGATTACTACCGAGCCATCGCGGCGCGTGCCGACCGCGGCCTGGCCGCCTTGCCGCCAATGCCGGGCAGTCGCGATGCGGTTGAAAACCAGGCCATGCTGGAGGGCTACGCCTACGCCATCGCCGCCGTGGCCATGCCGATGCGCTACGGCACGCTGGCCAAAGCCTGCAAACCCGATCTCGGCGCCTACGCCGAGCGCCGCGCGGCCTGCGGACGCATCGGCGTCCTGCTGCAGGGCAGCGACACCATCATCGGCAACATGATCGGCCTGCGACTGGCCGAATGGGCGGCGGACAGCGCCGCCGAACGCACCGCCATTCAGCAGCAGCGACGCAGCATCCGCTGGCAGATGCAGAATGCCTACAAGGACTTCGACAGCTGCCCGGACAGCAATCTGGCGTGGCTGGAACGCCGGCGTGCTGCCGGCAGCGAGCGGGCGGCTTTGCAAGGCGAACTGGTCCGCAAGGGCATCCCGTTGACGCCGCCGGCCGATTGGCGCGATCCGAGCGAAGCGGTCCGCGACACCGCCGCCGCCCAGCACTGATACGCGCCACCGCGCGGGCCACCATCAGCCGGTATTCTGCAAGCCGCGCGAAACGCCATTGACGGTGGCGACCAAGGCCCGCAGCAGCGCCTCGTCTTCGCGGCCGGCGCGCCGCCAGCGCGCCAGCAAGTCGATCTGCAACACGCTGATCGGGTCAATGTAGGGATTGCGCAGACGGATCGAGTTGGCCAGACGCGGTTCCTGTGCCAGCAACTCCGACTGGTCCTTGAGGCGCGCCAGCCAGTCCACGGTGCGCGCGAACTCCTGCTCGACGCGGGGAAAGAACCGCGCGTGCGCGTCGCCGGCCAGGCATGAGTACGCCGCTGCGACGCCGAGGTCGGTCTTGGCCAGCACCATTTCCACGTCATCCAGCAAGGTGGTCATGAACGGCCAATCGCGGGCCATTTCCACCAGCGCGGCCTCACCGAATTCGGCCGCGCCCCGCTCCAGCGCGCTGCCGAGGCCGTACCAGCCGGTAATCACGGCGCGGCACTGGGTCCAGGCAAACACCCACGGAATGGCGCGCAAGTCTTCCACGCCGCGCATCGCGCGGCGACTGGCCGGACGCGAGCTCATCGCCATGCGCTCGATCACGTCGATCGGGGTGGCAGCGCGGAACCAGTCGACGAAGCCCTCGTCATCGACCAGTTCGCGCCAGCTCTCGCGGCTCCAGGCGCTCAAGCGCGCCATGCGCTGCTGCCAGTCGGCTTCGCGCGGGTCCGCCTCGCGCGGGCGCAGGCTGGCGCGCACCACCGCGCCCACGGTCTGCTCCAGTTCGCGCAAGGCCAGCGCGCGAATACCGTATTTGCGGTGAATCACCTCGCCTTGCTCGGTCACCCGCAGCGTGCCGGCCACCGCGCCACGCGGCGAGGCCATCAAGGCTGGCGTGACCTTGCCACCGCCACGGCTGGCCGAGCCACCGCGACCGTGGAAGAACGTCAGTCCGATGGCGTACTCCTGCGCCACTGCCAGCAGTTCCACCTGGGCACGTTGCAGTGCCCAGCGCGCGGCCAGGATGCCGCCGTCCTTGGCGCTGTCGGAGTAGCCCAGCATCACGATCTGGCGATTGTCGCGGCTGGTCAGATGGGCGCGATACAAGGGATCATCGAGCAGTGCGCGCAAGGTGGCCGAGCCGTGACGCAAATCGTCCACGGTTTCAAACAGCGGCGCGATGTCGAGCGGCACGGTCAACGCGCCATTGGCCATTTCTGTCAACCCGCCGTAGCGGGCCAGCGCCAGCACCGCCAGCACGTCCGCCGCCGAGCGCGCCATCGAGATGATGTATGGTCCGGTGGCTTCGCTGCCGTAGCGCTGGCGGGCGTCGGCGAGGGTGGCGAAGACATCACGCAGGCGGCACACCGTGGCATCCGCGTGGTCAGGCAAGCCGACGCTACCGTCGGCGTGGGGATGCAGGGCCGCGGCCCGTGCCGTCGGTTCGCGCGCGGCCCAGTCGGGGTCCTCCAGCAGCACCGCCAGCGCGTCGTCGTGCACGCGCGAATCCTGCCGCACATCGAGCCGGGCCAGATGAAAACCGAAGCAGCGCACGCGCGTCTGCAAGCGTTGCAACGGGAACAAACCGGCGTTTTGCCCCTTGTGACTGGCCAGACTGCTGGCGATCAGTTCGAGATCCGACGCGAACTCGGCCACGCTGGGATAAGCGCCCGCGGCATCATCGCGGGTCAATTCCAGCCGCGCGCGGATCAAGGCCAGGAGACAGCGATACGGCATGTCGGCGTGCCGTGGCCGGATTGCCTCGGCCGCTTCCGGCAAGCGCAATCGATACTCGTCCAGCCGCGCCAGCAGCGCCGCGCTGACCGCAATGCGATCGCGGCTCTGGCTGAGTTGCCGCGCCAGATTGCCGCATTCGCGCTGATAGCGCCCCAACACCAGCGCGCGTTGCGTGCGCAGCGTTTCGCGGATGGTGTCGGCACCGACGTTGGGGTTGCCATCCATGTCGCCGCCGACCCAGGAGCCAAAGCGCAAAAAGCGCGGCAACCCGGCATCGATTCCATAGCTGGCGCGCAATGCATTCTGCAACGACTCGTGCAGCACCGGCAGCACCCGGTACAACGGATCGATCAGATAGAAGCTGACGTGATCAAACTCGTCCTGCACACTGGGCCGCACCGACGAAGCGTCAGCGGTCTGCCAGCTGATGGTGATGGCGTCGCGGATGCGCTCGCGGTCGGCGTGACGCTCCTGCGGCGTGCGCGCCGGATTGAAGTCCGCGACCAGCGCGCGGACGATCTCCTGCTCCTTTTCCAGCAGGCTGCGGCGCACCGCTTCGGTCGGATGGGCAGTGAACACCGGCTCCACATCCAGTCGATCCAGCAGCGCCAGCAACTCGTCCGCGGTGACGCCTTGCTGGCGCAAGCCGCTCAGCACCGCCAGCAGGGATTCGGGTTGCATGCCGGCGCCCGCGCGTTGGTAGTCGCGGCGGCGGCGGATGCGGTGCACGCGTTCGGCGATATTGACCACGTTGAACCAGGTGGCGAAGGCGCGCGCCAAGGTCTCGGCCTCGCCCGCCTCGGCTCCGGCCAGCATGGCGTGCAGACCATCCAGCGGCGCCGCCGCTTCGCGCCGCTCAATGGCCGCGGTTCGCAACGCTTCGACCCGTTCGAAGAATGCCTCGCCGCCCTGCTCGGCCAGCATTTCGCCCACCAGCGCACCCAGTTTGCCGACGTCTTCGCGCAGTGGAATGTCGTGTGCGGCGGCGGGGACGTTACGCAAATCATCGGGACGGCCAGGCGACTTCATGAACTTTCCTCCAGTACGAATAACGGCGCGGCAGCCGGCGATTCATCCGCCAGAGGGCAACATGGATCGCGGCGCCAACCTGTCAATTTATCTTTCAATGCGTACGAAAGGATATAATGATCGGTAATTTTCTCAGCCGAGGGGCGTTGCAACCGCGCAAGCGGTCAGGCTCGGCAACCTAATTGCAACCGCGCCCACCACCCCACGGAGAACCCCATGAACGCTGTTGCCCAACCCACTGCCGCGCAGGACTACAAGGTCCGCGATCTTGCCCTCGCCGATCTCGGCCGCCAGCGCATCCGCATGGCCGAGGAAGAGATGCCCGGCCTGATGTCGATCCGCGCCCAGTACGCACCCCAGCAGCCGCTGAAGGGCGTGCGCCTGTCCGGTTCCTTGCACATGACCAAGGAAACCGCGGTCCTCATCGAAACCCTGTCCGCGCTCGGCGCGCAGGTGCGCTGGGCCTCGTGCAACATCTTCTCGACCCAGGACGACTGCGCCGCCGCGATCGCCGCCGCCGGCATCCCGGTGTTCGCGTGGAAAGGCGAGACGCTGGAGGAATACTGGGACTGCACCCTCGACATGCTGACCCATCCCGGCCTTGAAGGCCCGGAACTGATCGTCGATGACGGCGGCGACGCCACGCTGCTGATCCACAAGGGCGTGGAAATGGAAGACGGCGCGGATTGGGTCGATTCCGCCGGCGCCAACCACGAAGAGCAGGTGATCAAGAACCTGCTGAAGAAAACCCGCAGCGAGCGCCCGGGCTTCTGGAAAAAAGTCGCCGCCGGCTGGCGCGGCGTATCCGAGGAGACCACCACCGGCGTGCACCGTCTGTACCAGCTCGCCGAAGCCGGCAAGCTCTTGGTGCCGGCGATCAACGTCAACGACTCGGTCACCAAGTCCAAGTTCGACAACCTCTACGGCTGCCGCGAATCGCTGGCCGACGGCATCAAGCGCGCCACCGATCTCATGATCGCCGGCAAGGTTGCCGTGGTGTGCGGTTATGGCGATGTCGGCAAGGGCAGTGCGCATTCGCTGCGCGGCTTCGGTGCCCGCGTCATCGTCACCGAAATCGACCCGATCTGCGCCCTGCAGGCGGCGATGGAAGGCTATGACGTCCAGACCCTGGAAGACGTGGCCGGCAAGGCCGACATCTTCGTCACCGCCACCGGCAACAAGGACGTCATCACCGTCGACCATATGCGGGCGATGAAGAACAACGCCATCGTCTGCAACATCGGTCACTTCGACTCGGAGATTCAGGTCGCCGGCCTGAAGAACCTGAAGTGGGACGAGATCAAGCCCCAGGTGCACCACATCGAGTTCCCCAACGGGAACAAGATCATTCTGCTGTCGGAAGGCCGCCTGGTGAACCTCGGCAACGCCACGGGTCACCCGAGCTTCGTGATGAGCGCCAGCTTCACCAACCAGACCCTGGCCCAGATCGAGTTGTGGACCAACGCGGACAAGTACGAGACCAAGGTCTACACCCTGCCCAAGCACCTCGACGAGAAGGTGGCCATGCTCCACCTCGAGAAACTGGGCGCCAAGCTGACCGTCCTTTCGAGCGAGCAAGCCGCCTATATCGGCGTGCCGACCGAAGGCCCGTTCAAGCCCGATCACTACCGCTACTAAGGCGCTGAAGGGCCCCGATGTCGACTGAGACAGCCGCGGTCCAGCAACTCGTCGCGGCGGGTCGATATCCCGAGGCCGC
>DASSXP010000130.1:0-2918 GCA_035703755.1 Rhodanobacteraceae bacterium
ATCCCGCCCGCCAGCATCAGCCCGGGAATCTGCAGCAGCCAGAGCACTGCGGCGGTCATCGCGATGCGTACCGCGATCGCCCCGACCACACCCCAGAAGATCACGCGGAAATGATGCTGCTGCGGCAGGCTGCGCGCGGCCAGCGCGATCACGATCGCGTTGTCGCCGGCGAGCACGAGGTCGATCAGGATGATGGAACCGAGACTGCTCCAGAAGGCGGCGTCAAGGGGGTTCTCGAAGAAAGCCTGGATAATGGGCATGCGGTTCTCTAATGCGCGACGATCGAACTTCCCGCGGCCGCGATGGCGGCGTGGGATGTCGAAAGTCTCGCGCACGGCAGGAACCGCCGTGGCGACCGGGGTGTTGTCGGACACCCGTGTTGACGACCGCCACGCGAGCCCGCATCACGGACGGGCTCGGTGCTACTCCCTTTCGGAAACAGCAAAACCGATTGTCACCGCGCGTCGCGTTGGCCGTCAAGACGCGGCGTCCTCTGGCAAAATAGCGGGCTGCCTTCGCCTGACAGGAAACGATCGTGAGCCACGTCGATATCCATTCCGCTGCCCGTCCTGCACCCGACCAGCCGTTGGTCGACATTGCCGACTACGTACTCGGCTACCGCATCGAATCGCAGGAGGCGTGGGATACCGCGCGCCATGTGCTGATGGATGCGCTGGGCTGTGCGATGCTGGCGATGAAGTTTCCGCAGTGCGTAAAGCACCTGGCGCCGATCGTGCCGGGGGCGACGTTGGCGGGTGGGGCGCGCGTGCCGGGCACCGCGCTGGAACTCGATCCCGCACAGGCGGCATTCTGCATCGGCACCCAGATCCGCTGGCTGGATTTCAACGACACCTGGCTGGCGGCCGAGTGGGGCCATCCCTCGGACAACCTGGGCACGGTGCTGGCGGTGGCCGATTGGCTGTCGCGCCGGAACGCGGGCGATGGCGGCAAGCCGCTGACGGTGCGCGACGTGCTGCATTGGGCCATCAAGGCGCACGAAATCCAGGGGTGTTACGCGCTCAAGAACAGCTTCAACCGCGCCGGCATGGACCACGTGATCCTGGTGCGGCTGGCTTCCACCGCCGTGGCGACTGCCATGCTGGGCGGCAACCGCGAGCAGGTGATCACTGCGGTGTCCAACAGCTGGATCGACAACGGTTCGCTGCGCACTTATCGCCATGCGCCCAACACCGGGCCGCGTAAGAGCTGGGCCGCGGGCGACGCCTGCCGCCGCGCGGTGATCCATGCGCTGAATGCCATCGACACCGACGAGCCGGGTTATCCGTCCGCGCTGTCGGCCAGGACCTGGGGCTTCTACGACGTGGCGTTTGGCGGCAAGGCCTTCGAGTTCGAGCGGCCGTTCGGCAGTTACGTGATGGAGAACGTGCTGCTCAAGCTCAGCTTTCCGGCCGAGTTCCACGCGCAGACCGCGGTGGAATGCGCGATGCAGCTGCATCCGCAGGTGCGCGACCGCATCGATGCCATCGAGCGCATCGAGATCGAAACCCAGGAAGCCGGCGACCGCATCATCAACAAGACCGGCCCGCTCGCCAACTATGCCGACCGCGATCACTGCATCCAGTACATGGTGGCGGTGCCGTTGATCTTCGGGCGCCTGGTTGCTGATGACTATGGCGATGCGGTGGCGGCCGATCCGCGCATCGACGCGCTGCGTTCAAAAATGACCGTCACGGAAAATCCACGCTTCACCCGCGATTATTTCGACCCTTCCAAACGCTATATCGGGAACTCGGTGCAGGTGTTTTTCAAGGATGGTTCGAGCACGGACAAGGTCGTGGTCGATTACCCGATCGGGCACCGCCGTCGTCGCGCGGAGGGCATCCCGGTGCTGCTCGACAAATTCCGCAACGCGTTGACGGGACACTTTTCACAAGCGCAGGCCCATGAAATCGTTCAGGTTTGTGAACAACCAGCACAAATGCTGGATTTACCAGTCCCGAAATTCATGGACTTGTTTGTGCCCAGGTAGAGCGCCTGAGTTCCAGATGAACGGAATCGGGAGGGACAGGCGAAATTGTTTGTTTTTTGCTAAACTGGCGCAGCCGTAGCGGACAGGGCCAAAGGTTTGGCCCCGATCAGCGAAGTGGTTTGCGGTTTGGGAACACGGCATCGCGCCAAATTGGCCGACGCCTGAAGAATCAACAACGAGGAGACTCTCCGATGAAACGTAACGGCTTGTTCGCGGTCATCGCGCTGGCCTTGGGTACTGTAGGCGTGATGTCGGTCGCGCACGCACAGGACACGGGTGCAGCGACGGAAACAACGGGTAGCTTTGCTAACCCCAACTACAGCAACTGGTACATCGTGCCGCGTATCGGCGTGGTGTCCGGTGACAACAAGCGCCACGTGCAGAGCGCGCCCATCGGTGGTCTCGGTGTCGGCTTCTGGGTGACCCCGAGCTTCACGCTGGACGTCGAAGCCACGGCTGACAACGCCGATTACAGGGACAAGGCGTACGCGGTTGCCCCGGGCTACATGCAGCGTTCGGGCAAGCAGTGGGAAACGCTCGGCCTTGACGTCGCTGGCCGCTACTACTTCATGGATCCGGCGTCGCAGTGGCGTCCGTACGTGATGGCGGGTGTCGGCATGTGGCGTCACGCCGCGGTCGCCGGCCACAATGGCTGGGGTCCGGGTGCGACGGCTGGTGTGGGCGTGTTGTACAACGTCAGCGACCGCGTGGCCCTGCGTGGCGAACTCGCCGCGCGCTACTACCGCGATACCACGTCCGCACAGCTGACCGGTTACGCCGGTCCGGGCCTGCCGCATACCTACGGCCCGAAGCAGTGGCTGGACACGATGGCGACCATTGGCGTGGTGATCAACATGGGTCACGCCGCACCGCCGCCGCCGCCGGCTGCTCCGCCGCCGCCGCCGCCGGCTGCTCCGCCGCCGCCGCC
>DASSXP010000191.1:0-4891 GCA_035703755.1 Rhodanobacteraceae bacterium
GAACACAGCGCCGTCGAGCACGCGCAAGCTGCGCTCGACTTCGATGGTGAAGTCGACGTGGCCAGGGGTGTCGATGATGTTGAGGCGATGCTCGGGCAGCGACATGTCCATGCCCTTCCAGAATGCCGTGGTGGCAGCGGAAGTGATGGTGATGCCGCGCTCTTGCTCCTGCTCCATCCAGTCCATGGTCGCGGCACCGTCGTGCACTTCGCCAATCTTGTGGCTGACACCGGTGTAGAACAGGATGCGCTCGGACGTGGTGGTCTTGCCGGCATCGATGTGGGCCATGATGCCGAAATTGCGGTAGCGCTCGATTGGTGTGGTACGTGCCATGGATATGTGCCTGTTACGGGCATCCCGCCCCGGATCCGTTGTCTGCGGCCCATCCGGAGCCGCACATGTATGCAAATGCCCTGCCGAACGGCAAGCCTCACGCCAGACGATCACCCGGGATCGCTGGCCGCGCAGCCATTACCAGCGGTAGTGCGAGAACGCCTTGTTGGCTTCAGCCATGCGATGCGTTTCTTCACGCTTCTTGACCGCGCCACCGCGAGACTCGGAAGCCTCCAGCAGTTCAGCAGCCAGCTTGCGCGGCATCGACGCTTCGCCACGCTTGCGCGCGGAATCGATGACCCAGCGCATCGCCAGCGCCAGACGGCGACTCGAACGCACCTCAACCGGCACCTGATAAGTGGCACCGCCAACGCGACGCGACTTCACCTCGACCACCGGCGCCACGTTGTCCAGCGCTTTTTCAACCAGCGCCAGCGGCTCGGCATTCTTTTCACCGATGTGATCCAGCGCGCCATAGACGATGGACTCGGCGACAGACTTCTTGCCGCTCTGCATCACCATGTTGATGAAGCGGGCGATCATCTGGCTGCCATGCTTGGGATCGGGCAGCACCTGACGGGCGGGATGTGAACCTTTACGCGACATGGGAAATCCTCATCAAGCCTTGGGGCGCTTCGCGCCGTACTTGGAACGCGACTTGCGCCGCTTGGCGATACCGGCGCAATCGAGGCTGCCGCGCACCGTGTGGTAACGCACACCCGGAAGATCCTTGACGCGACCGCCGCGCACGAGCACCACCGAGTGCTCTTGCAGATTGTGGCCTTCGCCACCGATGTAGCTGATGATCTCGAACCCGTTGGTCAAGCGCACCTTGGCCACCTTGCGCATGGCCGAGTTGGGCTTTTTCGGAGTAGTGGTGTACACGCGGGTGCACACGCCCCGGCGTTGCGGGCAGTTCTCAAGGGCCGGCGAAGCGCTCTTGTAGCTCTTCGGCTGCCGCGCC
Source organism: Rhodanobacteraceae bacterium (assembly GCA_035703755.1). GTDB lineage: Bacteria > Pseudomonadota > Gammaproteobacteria > Xanthomonadales > Rhodanobacteraceae > DASSBG01. The sequence goes on from DASSXP010000191.1 coordinate 1,298, forward strand.
TTGCGCACCAACTGATTGACTGTCGACATGCAAAAAGTCCCGTTTCATAACGAAAAAACAGGCCGGAGTCGAACCGGCCTGTCGAATCTTGGAGTATCCAGCGCCTGGCTCCAGCCTGTGGCCCGAGCCGCACATCCCTGGTTGCGAACACAAAGAGCGTCCTGCCCCTTTTTTCGCTTTCAAACGCCACTCAAACCATCGCAAAGACAGAATCCTGCCCAGCGAGCAGCGCATTGTAGCGGGTACATTCGCGCTTTACAAGCCCATTGCCAGCTGAATTCGCATCCTGTGCTGAGCCGCGCCGCACGAAGGCGCGCAGTGTAACCGCTCAACCACCTGCACGCCACGGCATTCACATTACCGAATCGGCTTGACCCGGGGTTTTCGCTCTTTTGAAAGGCTGACGCCGCGCCCCGCAGACAGCCGGAAACGGGCCCGACCAACCAGGGCAACAGCCAGGATCCGCAACTGGCAGAGCAAAGCCACCGGCGTGGCGGCAATCCGGACTCACTTGCATCACCGTCTGCGCCGACGCCACCACGATAGCGTCCGCTCCACCAGTCGCTTGCACCACATGGTTGTCGGGCGCCAGCGTAGCGGTAGCGCACGCTGCTTCAGCCAGACCCGCAACCGCCGCAAATATGGCTCACCTCTGCATAGCACAACGCCATTCACGGTCACGGCCAGCCGCCCGCGGGCGCCAAGCCACCGGCGACGCAGATCCATGCTGACCACCTGTTCCGCCGCCAACAATATTCCGGCCACACCGCTGCTGGCCTCGAAATTGGTGCTGCCGCGGCAGCTGACGGCCGGACTCTTGCCGCCGACGCTGGACAGCGTCAACGCACAACCCGGCGCCACGACAGCCAAATCGCAGCTGCACCTGATGCCGTCGCTGGCATCAACAATGATCACATTGCCCGGCGGTATACCGCCACCGGCACCAACACCGTGCCCGTTTCACCCAGCAGGGCTTGCGCCGACGTGGGCATGGCGGCCAATGCAAGATCCCGCGCCAGCGCCCGCACAAGTGCTGTCGTGCGGCCGAAACGATCAACGCTCCCGACGCATGACAAGCGCCGATCCTTTTGCTTGCCGAGCCAACAGCATGACGGGACCTCGAAGCGAGTCGTGCTGACGGGCACCATAACGAAAAAGCCCGGCGTGGGCCGGGCTTTTTCGTGTTGCTTGAAGCCAACGCTTACTGCGCCGACTGCTCCGGGTTCTGCACCACCAACTCGGTACGGCGGTTGCGCTCACGGCCGTCCTTGGTCTTGTTGGTGTCGACCGGGTTGGACTCACCGTAACCCTTGACCGCAGTGATGCGGCTGGCGTCAATGCCGTGGCTGGTCAGGTAGTCGTTGACGATCTGCGCACGACGCTCAGACAGCTTCTGGTTGTAGGCATCGGTGCCGACGGAGTCGGTGTAACCGTCCAGCTCAACCTGCACCGCCGGATAGCGGCTCAGGGTATCGACGGCCTGATCGAGAATCGCGATCGAGTCGGCGGTCGGCTCCTTCAGGGCCGGCCCAATGTCGTGCTCGTTCGCGCGCGGACGATCAAACTTGAAGTTGACGCCACGCAGATCGATCACCACCGGCTTGGCGCAGCCATCCGGGCCGACGATGGTGCCGGACGCGGTGTTGGCGCACTTGTCGTCACAATCGTTGACGCCGTCATTGTCGCTGTCCAGCGTGGAGCAGTCCGGCTGCGGCGGCGGCGGCGGGGCCACCGGGGCCGGCGGAGCCGGCGGAGCGCCGAAGCGCGACACCACGCTGACGCCAGCCATGAAGTCGCCGTAGGCGTCTTCGTACGGCGAGCGGCTCTCATCATCCATGTCGTAGCGATAGCCGAGCTCCAGGCGCACATCGGAGCTGTCGGTCACGGCCTTGGACAAGCCCAAACCGACCTGCGCGGCCGGCGACCAGCCCTGGGATCCGGCAGTGTGGTGATGATCGGCGGCAGCACCCACCATCACGTATGGGCGCCAATCAGTAAAGCCATTCGGGAAGAACCGGGCCGAAATGCCATAGGCATTGTTCTGCCACTTGCCGAAAGCATCTGCCCGACGGGAAGTATGGTCAATGAACCCTTCCAGCGAAAGGTTCGGGGTGATGAATTTGCCCACGCCAACACCATAATAAAATTGACGGCTGTTGGTGTTGCGTTGCGTGTCGTTGTAATTGATGCCCAGCGTGGGCGCGATGTACCAGCGACCGTCATTGGCAGCGCTACTGCCGGTCTCGGACGTGGCATCTTGCGCGTGCACGGCACCGGCACCGGCCATGGCCAGCGCGATAAGCAGATACAAACCCTTGCGTTTCATCAGCGATCTCCTCGATTTCGTTTTGCATCCGCCGCTTTTAGGCACGGTGGACACCCGCATTACAGTGCACATCGACGGCAACTGCCGCACAGGCAGGTCCAGTTATTGGAAGCCACCCCGTTGATGTCCGCACCAGTTTAGCAAAAATGAAACAAATGCCCAGATGTGGTTCCGAGCCGTTTATTCGGCAGTCACTTGCCGGCAAACAGCGCCATGAAGCCCTGGATCGGCATCGCATCCAGTTTTGCTGCATCGCCGCATGCGTCCATGACCTGCTCGCGCCGGGCGGCGCCCAGATGACCGTCGACGGCGTATTTGAACTTCTCCAGCAATAGCGGGATGCCCTCCGCGCGGCGTTCGCGGTGGCCGACCGGCACGTCGATCGACACCTTGCCGGAGCTGGAACCATCCTTGAAGAACACCTCCACCGAATTGCCGATGTAGCGCTTGTCAGGGTCGAAATAGTCGCGGGTGAAACGCGGATTCTCCACCACCGTCATCTTGTTGCGCAAGGCATCAATGCGCGGATCGGACGCCACCTGGTCGGTGTAGTCATCGGCCACCAAGCGGCCGAAGATCAAGGGCACCGCCACCATGTACTGGATGCAGTGGTCACGGTCGGCGTAGTTGGCCAGCGGGCCGGTCTTGTCGATGATGCGGCAGCCGGCTTCCTGGGTTTCGATCACGATGCGCTCGACCTCATCCAGCCGCGACGCCACCTGCGGATGCAGTTGCATCGCACACTCCACCGCGGTCTGGGCGTGAAACTCGGCCGGGAAGCTGATCTTGAACAGCACGTTCTCCATCACGTAGCTGCCGAAGGGGCGCTCGAACTCGAACGGTTTGCCGCCGAACGCCACGTCGTAAAAGCCCCAGGTTTTGGCCGTGAGGGCCGACGGATAACCGGTTTCGCCGCGCACCGCGTCGAGCGCGTGGGTCACCGCGCGGCGGCAAGCGTCACCCGCCGCCCAGCTTTTGCGCGGCCCGGTGTTGGGCGCATGGCGGTAGGTGCGCAGGCTGCCATTGTCGATCCAGCTGTTGGACACGGCATTGATGATGGCCTGCTTGTCCCCGCCGAGCATCGCGGTGGTGACGGCGGTGGAGGCCAGGCGCACCAGAATCACGTGATCGAGGCCGACCCGATTGAAGCTGTTCTTGAGCGCGTAGCAACCCTGGATTTCGTGCGCCTTGATCGCGGCGGTCAGCACGTCGCGCACGGTGAACTGGCGACCCCCGTCCCGGGCGCCTTTGCGGCTCAAATAGTCCGC
>DASSXP010000225.1:0-9848 GCA_035703755.1 Rhodanobacteraceae bacterium
GGTGTGCAGCCACAGGTTGGAACCCAATGCATCGTGGTAACCAATCGACGGCTTGGCGATCAACTCCCACGCGCGCGCCTTGAACTGGAACACCTTGTCGGTCAGCGCACCGACCGGGCACACGTCGATGACGTTGCCGGACAATTCGCTCACCAGCGGACGACCGATGTAGGTGCCGATGACGTGGCGGTCGCCGCGGCTCATGTCGCCCATCTCGTAGGTGCCAGCGATCTCGCCCACGAACCGCACGCAGCGCGTGCAGTGGATGCAGCGGGTCATCTCGGTCGCGACCAGCGGCCCGACGTTTTCATCGGTGACGGTGCGTTTGCGTTCGGTGAAGCGCGACACCGAGCGACCGTAACCCATCGCCAGATCCTGCAACTCGCACTCGCCGCCCTGATCGCAAATCGGACAGTCGAGCGGATGGTTGATCAGCAGGAACTCCATCACGTCGCGCTGCCAGTGCAGCGCTTTGTCCGACCGGGTGGCAACCTTCATGCCTTCGGCCACCGGGGTGGCACAGGCCGGTTGCGGCTTGGGAATCGGCTTGCCGCCCATTTCCACCTCGACCAGGCACATGCGGCAATTGGCCGCGATGGCGAGCTTGGGGTGGTAACAGAAACGCGGGATGGCAATGCCCACCTTGTCGGCGGCCTGGATGATCATCGAGCCTTTCGGTACCGCGACCGGCTTGCCGTCGATCTCGACGTTGACGAGGTTGGAGGGAACGTCGGTTGCTTGCGCGCTCATGCCGCCACCTCCGTTGCGCCATCGACAATCGAACGCCCGTTGTTCACGTAGTACTCGAACTCATCCCAGAAATGATGCAGGAAGCCCTGCACCGGCCACGCCGCGGCTTCACCAAAGGCGCAAATGGTGTGGCCCTCGATCTGACCAGCCACGGCCTTCAGGCGGTGCAGGTCATCGGTGACACCCTGCCCGCGCACGATGCGGTCGAGCACGCGGTGCATCCAGCCCGTGCCTTCGCGGCACGGCGTGCACTGGCCGCAGGACTCGGCGTAGTAGAAGCGCGAGATGCGATGGCAGGCGCGCACCATGCAGGCGGTTTCATCCATCACGATCACCGCGCCGGAGCCGAGGCCCGAGCCGGCCTTCATCAGGCAGTCGTAGTCCATCGTGCATTCGAGCATCTTCGCGGCCGGCAATACCTTCATCGAGGAGCCACCGGGGATCACCGCCTTCAGCTTGTGGCCGTTGCGCACGCCACCGGCCATGGCCAGCAACTCGGTGAACGGCGTGCCGAGCGGAATCTCGAAATTGCCGGGCTGGTTGACGTGGCCGGACACCGAAAACACCTTCGGGCCGCCGTTGTTCGGCTTGCCGATGTTGAGGAACCACTCCGCGCCGTTGCGCAGAATCGCCGGCACCGAGGCATAGGTTTCCGTGTTGTTGATGGTGCTGGGCTTGCCGTAGAGGCCAAAGTTGGCCGGGAACGGCGGTTTGAAACGCGGCTGGCCCTTCTTGCCTTCCAGCGACTCCATCAGCGCGGTTTCCTCGCCGCAGATGTAGGCACCGGCACCCAACGCATTGTGGATGTCGACATGGATACCGGAGCCCTGGATGTTCTTGCCCAGCAAGCCGGCAGCATAGGCCTCGTGCAGCGCTTCCTCGATATGCTCGAACGGTTCGTGATGGAACTCGCCACGCAGGTAGTTGTAGGCGACATCGGTGCCGGTGGCGTAGCAGGCAATGGCCATGCCTTCCAGTACCGCGTGCGGGTTGAAGCGCAGGATGTCGCGGTCCTTGCAAGTGCCGGGCTCAGACTCATCCGAATTGCAGAGGATGTATTTCTGCATGTCGCCCTTGGGCATGAACGACCATTTGAGGCCGGTTGGAAAGCCGGCGCCACCACGGCCGCGCAGACCGCTGGCCTTGACGATGTCGATGATCGAGGCGGGATCGGGTTTCTCGGCGAGGATTTTTTTCCACGCTTCCCAGCCGCCGGTGCGGATGTAGTTGTCCATGGACCACGGCTTGTCGTAATGCAGCGTGGTGTAGACGACCTGATGCGGTTTGGGTTCGGGACCGTATGCCATGTTATTTCAACCCATCCAGGATTTCGTCCACTTTCTCAGGCGTCACATGCTCGTGGTAGTGCCCGTCCACCAGCATCACCGGCGCGCCGCAACACGCGGCCACGCACTCTTCTTCCCGCTTCAGGTAAACGCGGCCATCCGCGCTCGACTCACCGAGCTTGATGCCGTATTTCTGCTCGCAATGCTGGACGATGCGGTCGGCACCGTTGAGCCAGCAGGAAATGTTGGTGCAGATGGCGACGTTGTGGCGGCCCACCGGGTCGCGCTCGAACATCGAGTAGAAGGTGGCCACTTCATACGCCCACACCGGCGGAATGCCAAGATACTTCGCCACCGCGGTGATCAATGCGTCAGTCAGATGGCCGCCGTTCTGCTCTTGCGCGGCCACCAGCGCCTGGATCGAAGCCGAGCGGCGACGATCGGCCGGAAACTTCGCCAGCCAGTGGTCGATGTGCGCCCGGGTGGCGTCGCTCAACGCCTGCATCGGGTCAACGTCCTTGACCTCGTTGAATGTACCGCGCGGTTTCATCGATCCACCTCACCAAAGACGACGTCGTAGGTGCCGATCATGGCCACCACGTCGGGCAGCATGTGACCGGCGATGATTTCATCCATCGACGACAAATGCGCAAAACTCGGCGCACGCAAATGCACCCGGAACGGCTTGTTGGCGCCATCGGAAACGAGATAACAACCGAACTCGCCCTTGGGCGCTTCGACCGCCGAATAGACCTCGCCCTTGGGCACGCAATAGCCTTCACTGAACAGCTTGAAGTGATGGATCAGCGCTTCCATGCTCTCTTTCATCACTGCGCGCTTGGGCGGCACCACTTTGTAATCGGCCAGCGTGACCGGGCCGGGGTTGGCGCGCAGCCACTGGACACACTGCTTGATGATGCGGGTCGACTGGCGCATTTCCTCAACCCGCACCAGATAGCGGTCGTAGCAATCGCCATTGACGCCAACCGGAATGTCGAAATCCATGTCGGCGTAGGCGGCGTAGGGTTGCTTCTTGCGCAAGTCCCACTCGACGCCGGAGCCGCGCAGCATCGGGCCACTCATGCCCCAGGCCAGTGCCATGTCCGGGCTGACCACGCCGATGTCGACGGTGCGCTGTTTCCAGATGCGGTTGGTGGTCAGGAGGTTTTCGTACTCGTCCACCTTGCTCGGAAAATCGTCGGCGAAGGCGTCGATGAAGTCGAGCATGCTGCCTTCGCGCCAGGCGTTGCGACGCTTGAGATCGGCGCCTTTGTGCCACGGCGATTCCTTGTACTGCGGCATCCGGTCCGGCAGATCGCGGTAAACGCCGCCGGGCCGGTAGTAGGTCGCGTGCATGCGCGCGCCGGACACCGCCTCGTACACGTCCATCAACTCTTCGCGCTCGCGGAAGGCGTACAGGATCACCGCCATCGCGCCGAGATCGAGCGCGTTCGAGCCGACCCACATCAAGTGGTTCAGGATACGGGTGATTTCGTCGAACATGGTGCGGATGTACTGCGCGCGAATCGGCGCCTCGACACCCATCAGTTTCTCGATCGCCCGCACGTAAGCGTGCTCGTTGCACATCATCGACACATAGTCGAGTCGATCCATGTAACCGATCGACTGGTTGAACGGCTTCGATTCAGCCAGTTTTTCGGTGCCACGGTGCAGCAGGCCAATGTGTGGATCGGCCTTGACCACGGTCTCGCCATCCATCTCCAGCACCAGGCGCAGCACGCCATGCGCAGCGGGGTGCTGCGGGCCGAAGTTCATCGTGTAATTGCGGATTTCTTGCATGATCGGCCCTGCGCTCAGTTGTTGCGCCAGTTGTCGGCGGCTTCGGCTCGCGCCTGGTCGAGATCGACGTCATCGCGGATCACCCGCGCCACGCCGACGCGCGGCACCACCGATGTCACTGGCTCGTAGATCACGCGCTTCTGGTCTTCGTCGTAGCGCACTTCGACGTTGCCAATCAACGGGAAGTCCTTGCGGAACGGATGGCCGACGAAACCGTAATCGGTGAGGATGCGGCGCAGATCCGGGTGGCCTTCGAACAGGATGCCGTAAAGATCAAAGGCTTCGCGTTCGAACCAGTTGAGGCCGGGCCACACGCCGGTCAGCGACGGCAGCCGCGGCAGATTGTCGTCCGCGCACAGACAGCGCAGCACGATGCGGCGATTGTGTTTGACCGACAACAACTGCACCACCACCGCGAAGCGCTCCTTCTGGTGCACATCAACAGGACGCTGGACCCAGTCGAAGCGGCCGGGGCCAAGCCCGGTGGCACCACGCGAAAAACCGTTCCAGCTCGACGCATTGGTGCTCCACTCGGCCTCGCCGTAACCGAGATAGTCAATGCCGGAGAGGTTCATTGCCTGCTCGAAATGGAACTCGTCTTCGTCGCGCAAGGCCGTGGCGACCGCCAGCCAGTGCGCGGCAGGCACTTCCAGCACCGCACGGCCATGTTCAACCGCGATCGAGCTGACGGCATCGCCGAAGCGTGCCTTGAGTCGATCGGCGAAGGTGGGTGTCGTGGGGGTATCGGTCATGTCCCTGGACTCAGCGCGCGATGGTGTGGGTACGGCGAATCTTCTTCTGCAGTTGCAGAATGCCGTGGATCAGGGCCTCCGCCGTCGGCGGGCAACCCGGCACGTAGATGTCGACCGGCACGATGCGGTCGCAACCACGCACCACCGAGTAGGAGTAGTGGTAGTAGCCGCCGCCGTTGGCGCAGGAGCCCATCGAAATCACCCATTTGGGGTCGGGCATCTGGTCGTACACCTTGCGCAAGGCGGGCGCCATCTTGTTGACCAGTGTGCCGGCAACAATCATCACGTCCGACTGGCGTGGCGAGGGGCGGAAAATCACGCCGTAGCGATCGAGGTCGAGGCGCGCCATGCCGGCGTGCATCATTTCCACCGCGCAGCAAGCCAGACCGAAGGTCACCGGCCACATCGACCCGGTGCGCGCCCAGTTCAACAAGGCATCAACGCTGGTGGTGGCAAAGCCGCGCTGCACCACCGGATTGTCGTCGGCCGGACGCAGGATGTCGTCAACGAGGTTCAGCGGCTCGGGGTTGTGCATCGAGCGGCTGATGGTGTTGATCACTCCCATTCGAGCGCTCCCTTCTTCCAGACGTAAACAAAACCCACCACCAGCAGCAGCAGGAACAGCGCCATTTCAACCAGCGCGATCAGCCCGATCTTGTCGAACACCACCGCCCACGGAAACAGGAAGGCGATTTCCAGATCGAAAATGATGAACAGGATCGCCACCAGGTAGTAGCGCACGTCGAACTTGAGGCGCGCATCCTCGAACGGCTCGAAGCCACACTCGTAAGGGGAGTACTTTTCCGCCTGCGGATTGCGCGGGGCGACGATCAGGCCGATCGCCAGGAGCACGAGACCAAGGCCGGTGGCGACCAGGAGAAACAGCAGAATGGGCCAGTATTGAGCCAGCACGGGTGAACGCTCCTCCGCGCCCGAGGGCGCATTGACGACCGCCGCTGCGGCCGCTGCGTGGTAAATCCTGCGGGGACGGACGTCGCCGCCCCACCCTGCAACCTGTATGCGTTGTACGGCTCGACTGGCAGTCCACCCCTGATCGCCGACAATCGAACCGCGCGCCGCTGGCGTCACGGGGCAACTGTTTGCTTGCAGATGACGAAAGCAATCAATCCAGCCTGCAATGATACCGCAGGCAAGCGAGTTTCTGGAAGCCTGTGACTGGTTTTCGCGCGTAATGCAACGCAATTTCAAGTAGCGAACGTGCTTTCGCCTCATCACGGCGCATCGACACGCGCAGCCACTCGCGTGCAATTCCTTGCGGCCACAAAAAACCCCGCAAATTGCGGGGTTTCGTGCGGTTTCTCGGGCCTTGCTGGATGCCCTGAAACCCTTATGTGGTGCCAAGGGGGGACTCGAAAAATCAAGCTATCGCATTGATCCGCATAGCACGCGGCAGCACCATTACAACGGCATGCCCCCAATTATGCCCCCAGCATGGCGCGGCTGCCTTCGCCGCTGGCCATGCTCGGGGCTGGATCGCGGACCACGGCGCGCGCGGTGCCGCTGGTGCGGCTGGCGAGTCGGTGACGCTCGGCAACAGCTCGAACGCCTTGCCGCACGTCGTGGTGCTGGGGCGCTGGCCGCGACGCCGGCCATGCTCGGGGCTGGGTCGCGTAGCGCGGCGCGCGCGGTGCCGCTGGTGCGGCTGGCGAGTCGGTGGCGCTCGGCAACAGCTCGAACGCCTTGCCGCATGTCGTGGCGCTGGGGCGCTGCCGGCGACGCCGGCCATGCTCGGGGCTGGATCGCGGACCACGGCGCGCGTGGTGCGGCTGGTGAGGCCGGCGAGTCGGTGACGCTCGGCAACAGCTCGAACGTCTTGCCACGCGTCACGGTGCTGGTGCGCTGCCGGCGACGCCGGCCATGCTCGGGGCTGGATCGCGCACCACGGCGCGCGTGGTGCGACTGGTGCCGCTGGTGAGGCTGGGGAATCGGTGACGCTCGGCAACAGGTCGAATGCCTTGCCGCATGTCGTGGTGCTGGTGCGCTGGGGCGCTGGCCGCGACGCCGGCCATGCTCGGGGCTGGGTCGCGCACCACGGCGCGCGTGGTGCGACTGGTGCCGCTGGTGAGGCTGGGGAATCGGTGACGCTCGGCAACAGCTCGAACGCCTTGCCGCATGTCGTGGTGCTGGGGCGCTGCCGGCGACGCCGGCCATGCTCGGGGCTGGATCGCGGACCACGGCGCGCGTGGTGGCGCTGGCTCATTTACGGCGCGCGGTTGGCGCGGCAGGCAAGGAATCACCCGCGCGATTTTTGGGCGGCCGGGCCTTGCCGCACCTTGCCGGATTACCTTTGTCCCGACACTGGCGCCCAAGTCGGGACAAGTCGGGACGCTGAAAGCCGCGCCATTGCTGGTGTCCCGACCGTCCCGACTGTCCCGACCGGAAAATACAAGGGTCGCGTGGTGATGGTGGCGTGCAAGGCGTGGCATGTCCCGATACGGCACACGTAGGGGGTAGGGGTTGCGCGAGATACTCAATCATCAACCCTTGTCGTGACACGGGACACTATCGGCCATCACTTCCGCCCGGTATTCGTCCAAGTCGAAGCCGTACACTTCCACGGCTGCCAGCTCATCCAACCATCCCCGCAATGTGCCCACCGCATGCGCTGCCACCGCTTCCCCGAATCGGCTATGCAAGGCAGCCATGAATCTGCACAGCGCCTTGTCTGCGCGCTCATCCGCCGCGAACTGCGCCACCTGCTCCCGCCGCTCGCTCGCCGCCAATGCCGCCTCCATCCGCGACACCATCGCCACCAGATCGGCCAGGTCACCACCGAACAACCGGGCGCGCAGCTTCACGGGGTCGGTATTGCGAACAACCTCCCGGCTTGCCTTGCGTGGGTCAAGCATCCCATCCTGCCCGAGCGTTACCTTGCCGTCCTTGATCCAGCGGCTTACCGTCTGTTTCGACACGGCCACCATGCGCGCGTATTCGGCAGGTCGCACCCGCAGGCCCGCCGCCTCACCACCTGAACCTGAAACCGTCATGCCGTAACCTCCAAAGTCAACCTAAAACCAGAATCGCAACCTGCACGCAAATTGCGGTCTTCGTACCCGTGAACGGCCATCGTCCGGGAGTACCTTTTCCCCTCACCCGCGCGCGGATGGACTTACCTGCACGCCGGCCACCCGGCGCCGTTTTCATTCTTTCCACCCTCGCACACCACGCGACCCTTGTATTTTCCGGTCGGGACAGTCGGGACAGTCGGGACACCAGCAATGGCGCGGCTTTCAGCGTCCCGACTTGTCCCGACTTGGGCGCCAGTGTCGGGACAAAGGTAATCCGGCAAGGTGCGATGACGTCCAACCCTCACGGCTCTACCTCCAAGATGCCGGGTAGCAGCCGATACACTGCCGCCTTGTACCCGTGCATGCCCTTGATCCGCTCCCGCCGCGTGAGTCCCCGGCCGGCATCCGGCATCAGCAGCCCACGCTCTACCATCACCCTCGCCACGGCAGCCGGGTCAAAGCCCTTGCAAACTTCGGCGCGCCACACCTCGGGCAACACCCAATGTTCCAAGCCGCCCTCAACCTGCACGCGCCAGCCCGCCCGCATCAAGGTCTTTGGCGCCCGGTCATCGTCCGCCCGCTCCATCGGTGCAAAGCGCCCCTCGGAGTGCAGGCCAATGAACGCTTGCACCTGCCGCACCATGGCGCGGGGTTCGGCTTCACCCGCGCCGCCGCGCGCGTCCAGCCACGCGGCAAAGGCCACGCGGACGGCTCGCAACGCCTCACCGGCTGGCCAGCCGGTAATGCCCTGCATCGTCGCCAGCTCGCCCGCCGCGCCGATCAGCGCCAGCCGCTGCGCCACGCGGCGCACCTGTCCGGCTGCATCATCGGCCACCAGCTCAGCGGCCAGCCCGTCCATGCCAGCGCGCAGGGCGTTGCGGGCCTTCGCTTGATCGGCGGCCAGCGCCTGCAAGAGTGCAGGGAAGGCGGCTCCATAGTTCGCCGCCGCTGCATGGCGCAGGCGGTCGGCAAACGCGCCGGGGCCGATCCCGTCCGGCAGCCGCTCGAACATGCCCAGCCCGGCGCCGGCATCGGCGGCTACGTCCATCACGCGCACCTCCATGCCCGCCCGCTGGCGCCCGCCCGCTTCGGCGATGAGGTCGCCCAAGCCCACCTCGCCGCAACTCAAGAACAACAGGCGCCAGGTCGCGGGCGCGCGCAGCGTGCCGTCTCGACGGCTTCGGCTCTTGCCCTGTCCGTTGCTCAACAGGTAGGCGACCGCCGCCGCATGCTTGGGGTCAAGCTGGCCGATTTCGTCCAGCGGCAGCAGCGCGTCGCAGTGCATTGCCGCAACGGATTCAAGCGCGTTGTCGGTCGCGCGCCATTCGCGCCGGTACTCTGGCGGGCCGTACACGCTGGCAGCGACAGCCAGCGCCGTAGACTTGCCACAACTCGACGGGCCGCGAAGGTGCAGCCCTCCACCCTCCAAGCCCACAAGGTGCAGGCACGGCGCCGCGAAAGCAGCGGACAACGCCAGCACCAGCCGGGTATTGCCGGCGCACGGGGCGCATACCTCGACACGCCATGCGTCCAGCGTGCCGCCGCTGGCGACCTTGCAGCCGTCCGCCGTGGCGGACTGAAACACCAGCGCTTCCCCGCTATCCGGGCCAATGGTGCGATCCGGTAGCACGTAAGCATCCCCATGCCAGCCGGCGCGCGTGGCACAGCGAGCGAAGCGGCCGGGTTCCGCCGCTTGGATGTACTCGACCAGATACTTGCGCGATTGGCTGGCGGTGACCTCCAAGCCTTGCGACAGCAGCGTTTCCCGCAGGTCTGCGCCATCCTTCGCCAGCAGCGCGCAGGGCATCGCCCAACGATGTTCATGGCCGTCACGGTCAGGGAACACCAGCAGCCGCCCCCATTCGTTGCCGCTGGCGTCGCGGGTCAATGCCTCGACTCTCAGCGGCGAACAAATCCACTCGGGCGCGCCTTCCTCTTCCTCTCCGGTCTGCCGGTTGCGGAAGGTCGGCAGGTAGTACACGCCGGGCTTGCGTCCGTCCGCCTTGTCTGCCGATACCAGCCAGAACGGCGACGCGCGGCCCGTGGTGGCGCGCCGGGGTTTAGGCGCTGGTGTCGGTGCCTTGTTGCTCGCCTCGGTCACCACGCGCGCCAGCGCGGCCGTGTCGATCCCTTCGGCCAGCGCATCGGCGGCGCCCCAGCCGGCCGGCAGCTCGCCGCCATGCAGCGTGGTCAGTGCCGCAAGGTCGATCAGGCCGGCGCTGGCGGCGCCC
>DASSXP010000226.1:0-6156 GCA_035703755.1 Rhodanobacteraceae bacterium
ACCACGCGCCGCGCTGGATGGCCGCGTTCGTGGTCGTGATCGGCTTGTGCGGATTGCTGTTCTGGCGCTTGCCGTCGAGCTTCCTGCCCAACGAGGATCAGGGCACGCTGATGGTGATGGTGCAGTTGCCGCCCGGCGCCACCATCGACCGCACCAGCGCGGTGATGACCGAGCTCAGCACGATCTTGCAAGGCAACCCCGCCATCGCCGGGGTGATGGAAGTCGGCGGCTTCAGCTTCGTCGGTCGCGGCGAGAATGCCGGCATGGCCTTTGTCACCCTGGCGCCGTGGAGTCAGCGCGACGAAAACGCCGAGCAGATCATCGCCTGGATCAACCAGCAGGCGCGCGGCATCAAGCAAGCCCGCGTGTGTGCCGCCAATTCGCCGGTAATCCGCGGCCTGGGCCAATTCGGCGGCTTCGACTTCCGCCTCGAAGACCCCGCCGGCCAGGGCCACGCGACGCTGATGCAGGCACGCGACCAATTGATTGCGCTGGCCGCCAAGGACCCGCTGCTGCACAACGTGCGCAGCAACGGCCTCGACGACGCGCCGCAACTCGGGCTGAAGGTGGACCGCGTCAAGGCCCAGGCGATGGGAGTTGATGTCAGTGACGTGTTCAGCGCCATCCAGCTGATGCTGGCACCGGTGTATGCCAACGATTTCATTCACCAGGGCCGCATCCTCCGGGTGCAGCTGCAGGCCGACGCCCCCTGGCGCATGAACGCCGACAGCTTGCAGCACTACTACGTGCGCAGTGACAGCGGCAACCTGGTGCCGGTGGCCTCGCTGGTCAGCGATAGCTGGGGCATGGGCTCGCCCACACTGGATCGGTACAACGGCTTTGCCGCCACCGCGCTGACCGGATCGCCGGCGCCCGGCCACAGCTCCGGCGAAGCGATGGCGGCGATGCAAAAACTGATGCAGCAACTGCCGGCGGGCTTCAGCTACGAATGGTCAGGCCAGTCGTTGCAGGAAATCCTCTCCGGCGAACAGGCGCCGATCATCTTCGCGCTGTCGCTGCTGGTGGTGTTCCTGTGTCTTGCGGCGCTGTACGAGAGCTGGTCGGTGCCGTTGTCGGTGCTGATGGTCGTGCCGCTCGGCTTGCTGGGCGCGCTGCTGTTCACCTGGCTGCGCGGCTTGAGCGACGATATCTATTTCAAGGTCGGACTGATTGCCATCATCGGCCTCGCCGCCAAGAACGCCATCCTGATCATCGAGTTTGCCCGTGCCGAGCAGGAGCAGCACGGCAAGGGCGCCATCGCGGCCATCCTCGAAGCCTGCCGCCTGCGCTTCCGGCCGGTGTTGATGACCTCGATCGCTTTCATCTTCGGCGTCTTGCCGCTGGCCTTGTCGACCGGCGCCGGCGCCAACAGCCGCCACGCCATCGGCACCGGCGTCGCCGGCGGCATGCTGGTTGCCACCATCCTCGGCGTACTGATGATCCCGGTTTTCTACGTGGTGGTGCGGCGGCTGATCGGCGACCGCAGCGACGGCACCGAGGCGAAGGGCTGACAGGCGCACACTGAAAACGCTAGGCTGGCGCTTCGATACCGACGCGCCCTGCCCATGTCACGCCAACAGCCCACCGCATGCTGATCCTGCCCCTGCACCGGCGCCTGACCCGCAGCAATTTCCCGCTGGTCACGGCGCTGCTGATTGTCGCCAATGTGTTCGTGCTGGTGTTCCTGCAATCCAGCGACGGGCGCGTGCTCAAACAAGCCCAGGATTACTACGCTCAGTCCGGGCTGGGAAAAATCGAATTTCCGGCCTATCAGCAGTGGCTGCTTGACCACCCGACGGATCCACGGCGGCTGCAATTGCTGGCAGCAGCCCCGGCGCCGATCAAGCTGGCGCTGATCGAATCGGACCGGGATTTTCAGGATGCGCTCGATAGTGGACGCATCATCACTCCGACGAATTCCGCCTACGCCGACTGGCATGGCAAGCGACTTGAGTTCGAGCGCCTGCGCGACAGCACCTTCACCGCCCGCCACGCCGCCCGCTTCAAAGCCGTGGAACCCGGACGGGTAATGTGGTCGATGTTCATGCACGCCGGCTACGCCCACTTGATCGGCAACATGCTGTTCCTGCTGATGCTGGGCATGCTGGTGGAAGGCGCGCTCGGGCCCGCGTGGTTTCTCGGCCTGTATCTGGCTGGCGGCATCGGCGCCGCCGCGGTCAGCCTGGCCTGGCATTGGGGCGAAAGCGGCTATGGCTTGGGTGCCTCGGGTGCCATCGCCGCGCTCATGGGTGCGTATTGCGTACTGTGGGGCCTGCGCAAAGTGCGGGTGTTCTACTGGTTCTTCGTGGTCTTCGACTACGTGCGGGTACCGGCGCTGGTGCTGCTGCCCTTCTGGCTGGGCTGGGAACTTTTCAGCCTGTGGAGCAGCCCCAACGCCCATGTCGCCTTCGAAGCCCACGCCGGTGGCATCGTCAGCGGAGCGCTGCTCGGATTTGCTTTGAAAAAAACCGGCCATGTTCGGCAGGGCTTCATCGAGGAAGACGAACGGGTGGCACAGGCCGATGCCCGCAACGCCGATTTTGACCGCGCACTGCACCATCTGGGGCGGCTCGAAATCGCGCCGGCGCGGCGTTTGCTGCAAGACATCGATGCCGCAGAACCGGGGCGGCTGGACGTGCTGTCCGCGCTCTATCGCTGTGCACGCTACGGCGGCAAGCCGGCCGAGCTCGACGCCGCAGCCCTGCGCGTGTTCGCCTTCCCTGCCAAAACGCAAAGCGAGTGGCAGGCACTGAAAGAACTGCTCGACGACTACCTCAAGGCCTGCCGCGGCGTGCCGAAGTTGCCGGCACGGTCGCTGTTGGGATTGGCCGAGCCTTTGTTGCGCCAGGGTGGCGACAGCACGGTCGAGACCCTGCTGCAGGGCCTGGCCCAAGCCGAACCGGCAGCACCGAGGCTAGCTGCGGCCTGGTTTGCGTTCGCGCTCCATGCCGACGAAAGCACGGCCTTGCGCAAGGCCCGCCTGCAACAACTGGTCGCCCGGTTCCCCAACAGCCCCTACGCCGACAAGGCCCGCTTTCTGTTGCAACAGGGCTGAGAGCCTGTGAATCACCCCTTGGGTGGTGTGCGTTGGCTCGCTGCCATCATCTGCTCGACCTGCGCCAGGCGCTGCTCGATTTGCGGCATCAAGGGATTGTCGGGAAAGTTCTGCTTCAGTGACAACAGCAGCTGGCGCGCCTGCTCGTCCTTGTTCAAGCGCTCGTGCAGCAGGGTCGCGGCCAGCAAATAGTTGCCAACCACATCCGGGCTCTTGGGAAAGCGTTGGTGGAAGCCCGACAAGAGCTCAAGTGCCAGATGCGCGTCGCCGCGCTGCGCCGCCAGCCGGGCCAGGCGGCCGACATCCGCCGCTTCGGTTGGCGCGAAGCCGGCATCCAGGCCGTGACAATCCTTCAGCAACTCCAGTGCCTCGCGGTCCTTGTTCTGCGCCAACAGCATCGGCAAGTAGGCGCGCCCATGCCGCAGCAAGCCTTCCTTGTCGTCCGTCAGGTGCATCAGCTTGCGATACTGGGTGTGCACCGCGTGGCTGCCACCGCGGCCATTGAGGTGCCCGCGCAGCAGCCGCGTCGCGTCCTCCGGCGAACCACCCCGCACCAGATCCGCGGCTTCATCGAGGATGCCCTGATCCGGATCAGGCGGCGTCAGCGGTCCCGCGGGCATCGGCTCGTCGGGTACATAGCCGAGTTCATCGTGGTACTGGTAAACCAGATACCCCATCAGATGGAACACCACCACCAGCGCGTAGTTGGCAATGATGCCAACCGCGACCAGCGCCACGAAGGTCGGCAGCACCTGCGCCGCCATCGCGGCGGCGTAGCGTTGGCTGGCGAATATCACCAGACACAGACCGGCGACCGCAAGGTAGGGCCAGCCAATGCGCGTCACGATGGAAACCCAGCGCACGGGATTCAGCGCCGCCAGCAGGCTCTCTTCCATCGCCAGGGTGATGGTGGCACCCGGCAGTGCAAGGCCCGCCAGCACCAGGGCCAGCGTGCCCGCCTTGGGTCCCAGCTCGATGCGTACCAGCGCCACCGCCACCAGCAGGATGATCATCAGGCCGATCTGCTTCCAGCCCAGTCCGCTGTCATCGGACAAGGCGAACTCGGGCGGCTCCAACCGGCCATCCGCCGACGTGCGCAGGCATTCGAAGGCATAACGGTACATTCCCACCGTTGCCAGCAACACCAGAATGGAACCGAGCGGCAGGTAGATCAGGAGGTTGGCGAGGCCAAACAGGATGATCGTCAGCAGAGCTGCCATTTGGGCCGGGTAGCGGGTGATCGCACCCAGCCGGTTCCAGAACGGCGTGATGCCGGTGTCACGACGCTGCGCTGCGCTGGTCATCAGGCTTCCCCTCGTCTCGATTGTTGGTGACGCCGGGCCATGCGCGACCCGACGTGGCGAGCAACCTGTTTGCTCAGCGCAATCCGGTTTCGTTGCGGGCAATCACCATGCGCTGGATTTCGCTGGTGCCTTCATAGATTTCGGTAATCTTGGCATCGCGGAAATAGCGCTCCAGCGGCATTTCGCGCGAGTAGCCCATGCCACCGTGGATCTGCACCGCTTGATGGGTGATGTACATCGCCGCTTCCGAGGCCGTCAACTTGGCCACTGCCGCCTCAGTCGAAAAACGCCCGCCCTGCTGCTTGGTCCAGGCCGCACGCAAGGTGAGGGTTTCCGCCGCGTCAAGGCGGCATTTCATGTCGGCAATCTTCTGCTGGATCATCTGGAACGAGCCGATGGATTGGCCAAAGGCCTTGCGCTCGCGGGCGTAGTCAAGGCTGGCCTTGTAGGCCGCCCGCGCCAGCCCGACGGCCTGCGACGCAATGCCGATGCGACCGGCGTCGAGCACGCCCATGGCGATCTTGAAGCCATGACCCTCCTCGCCAATCACGTCCTCGACCGGCACGCGGTAATCGACAAACTCGATCTCGCAGGTGGCCGAGGCGCGGATGCCGAGCTTGGGCTCAGTCTTGCCGCGATGGAAACCGGCGCGGTCGGTGTCGATCATGAAGGCGGTGATACCGCGCGCCTGCTTGTCCGGGTCGCTCATGGCGAACAGCAGGATGTATTTGGCCACCGGGCCGGAGGTAATCCAGCTTTTCTTGCCGTTGATGACGAAGCTGCCATCGGCCTGCTTGACGGCGCGGCAGCGCATCGCGGTGGCGTCGGAGCCGGACTGGGGCTCGGTCAGCGCAAAGGCGCCGATGGCGGCACCGGAGGCGATCGGCGTCACGTACTTGTGCTTCTGCTCCTCGTTGCCGAATTTCAGCAAACCATTGCAGTACAGCGTGTTGTTGACGCTCATGATGGTCGAATGCGCGCAATCGGCCTCGGCGATTTCCATCATCGCCACGGCGTAGGCGATCGAATCCATGCCGGCGCCGCCGTACTCGGCCGGCACCTCGATACCCATCAGGCCGAGCTGGCCCATCTCGCGGATATTGTCGAGCGGAAACTGCCCGGACTGGTCGAAGGCCGCCGCCACCGGCGCGATGCGCTTGACGGCAAAATCACGCGCGATCGACTGGATCGAAAGCTGGTCTTCGGTAAGCGAAAAATCCATGGGCGGTCTCCAAATGGCAGGATTGGGTTGCACGCGAACAGCCTCGGCGTGGCAGCCGGATATTTTAACTGGTCTGGCCTCTGCAACGCGAAATTTGCCGTCGCGCTTGACCTTGCGACCGCACCGGCCTAGCATTCATCCGTTTATCAAGATGAAAGGATAAATCGTGGACCTGGCCACGACCTCCAGCCTGCTCCGGCTGCTCGCCGATCCGACCCGGGTGCGGCTGCTGGGCCTGCTGCAACGCGAAGAGCTGACGGTGGCGGAACTGTCCGCCATTTTGCGGCTGGCGCAGCCGCGCGTGTCGACCCATCTGGCCAAGCTCAAGGAAGCCGGCCTGGTGCGCGACCGTCGCGCCGGTGTCTCGGCCTATTACCGCTTGAATGGCGACGCCGGCAGCGACGTCGACGGCCTGCTCGCGGTGATCGCGGAAGGCATCGACGATGCCATGCTGGACGAGGACCGCGAGCGCCTGCCCGACATCCTGGCGCAACGCGCGCGCGAGCAGGGCTGGGCCGATTCGGTGGCCGGCGACATGGAGCGCCACTACTCGCCCGGGCGCACCTGGGAAACCC
>DASSXP010000378.1:0-7483 GCA_035703755.1 Rhodanobacteraceae bacterium
GCCACCGGCATGTCGCAAGCACCGCCTGTTCGACCCCGCCAGGTCCGGAAGGAAGCAACGGTAGCAAACGACTCGGGTGCCGGAGTGTCGCTGGCAGGGCCGCCGCCTTTCTCCGGCTCTGAATCACACTTCGAGCCGTCCTTGGCGACCTCCCCCGATCGGCATCCCTGCCTCACCCTCGCAGCCGGCGCGACATGCCACCGGCATGTCGCAAGCACCGCCTGTTCGACCCCGCCAGGTCCGGAAGGAAGCAACGGTAGCAAACGACTCGGGTGCCGGAGTGTCGCTGGCAGGGCCGCCGCCCTTTTACGCTCCAAACTGCGACTTCATGAAGCTGGACTCCCGCCCTCGCGGGAATGGCCGGCGCCTGAATTCCTGCAGGCTCAGGAAGGACGAGCTGCTGGACTGCTGCCTGCACTGGAAGGACGGGGCCATCTGAGCCATGCTCGCCTAAGGAACAGCTCCCGCCAATGCGCGACGTTATCAGCGTTGCCCGAGGCACGAAATTCACGTGTTTCTCGTATGGGATGGTGAAGAACCACCCTGGGAGCAAACTCGTGAAACGCAACATCATTACCATCATGTTGATCGGACTGATCGTCCCATCCACCGCTGCCTTCGCAGCCACCTTTGCCGTGGGCACGAGTGCCGGTTGTACCCATGCCACGATCAAGGCCGCACTGGATGCTGCCGCTACCAACATGGCCGGACCCCATTTGATCAAGCTTGGCCAAGGTTTCTACACACCGGCGGCGGCAACTGAACTGCCGGCAGCCGCGCTGAAGGCGATCAATCCGCTGGCCGACATCGAAATTGCCGGCGGCTATGCCAGTTGCGCATCGAGCCAGCCGACTCCCGGACAGCGGGCGACCATCTTTGCCCCGACCAACAACCAGATTCTGATCATCTACAACGAAACCATCAATCCACGTCGCACGGTAACACTGCACGCACTGACCTTGTCTGGCGGACATGCCGTCGCCCCGCCACTGCCGGGCGCACACGCCATGGGCGGCGCGGTACAAATCATCGGCAAGGCAACGTTGCGCCTGCGTGGCGCCACACAGATCAGCAACAGCACGGCCGAATATGGCGGTGGCATCGCGCTGGGCAACAGCGACGTGGCCAGCAGCGGCGATTATGCGATCATGACACTCGAGGAAGATTCGACCATCGTCAACAACACCGCAACCGGCCCCTCCAATCACGCGGGTTACGGCGGCGGCATCAGCGCAGATCATGGTAGCTCGGTGATTCTTCGTGATGGCGTAATCACCCAGAATCAGGCTAGTTTCGGCGGCGGCATCTACCTGCGCGGCAACTTTGGCAGCACCGTGGATTCGTTCCTGAGTATCGCACCGACCGGCCCGGCCGATGCGCAGGTCGAAATCAGCAACAATTCGGCCAGCGATTACCAGGACCAATTCGGCGTTTCCGCGCATGGCTATGGCGGCGGCATCTTTTCCTTGAAAGGCGAAATCGATTCGATCGGACATGATGGCGACTGGTCGCTGGTCATGCGCGACAACCTGGCTTGGACGGGCGGTGCGATCGCCGTGATTGGCGACCCCACGGTTGCAGCGGATTTCACTTTGATAGACCTGCGCAATGCCTTGCTTGAGTCCAATATCGCCGACGACATTGGCGGTGTGATGTACTCGGATGGCGCCGTGGATTGGGTGCTCAACAGCGATTCGCACGTGCCGTGCATCCACGACACGCTTGGGGCCGTGCCTTGTTCCCTGGCAAACGCCAATGTCGCCCGCAATCAAAGTACTGGCACCCTTGGCGGAGGCGTCATCTATCTTGCGAAAACCAATCCGGACGCTGCCCGCGGCATCGCGCGTTTCCGCCGTACTGCAATGATCGGCAATCAATCGCAAAACGGCAGCGTCGCCGTTGGCATGGCCGAAGCAGACAACGATTTCTTCTTCGAACGCAACATCCTCGCAGGAAATTCTGCCTCGGCGCCAAACAGCGTGCTGTTGCGCAGCGCAGGCCCAATGCGTTGCTTCTACTGCACGGTAACGGGCAATCCCGTCGCTTACCTCTTCCATTTCACCGGCGAAACTCTGTTGCTGCAAGGCAGTATCTTGTGGAATCCTGGGGCCGCTATCCGCTACCAAACCGGGCCTTTGGTGCAGACCTCCGGCTGCCTGATTGCACACACCGCGACCGGGTTGCCGACCTCAACCACGGTTGCAGACCCGCACTTGGCCGCCAATTTCGTTCCGGCAGTGCCATCTGTCGCACTGGATCATTGCGACAACGTCGTCTACACCGCGATCCCCGACGCCTACAATCAGGCACCAACCGATATTGCCGGCGTCACCAACTTGCCCTACGGATTGAACGACCTCGGCGCCATTGAACAGGTCGACGTGATTTTCTACGGGGGCTTTGGCCTGCGCCCAACCGACTGACAGCGGCCAATCATGGGCACATCCGCCGTGGCGCGTTCCCTGTGGGTCACTCGATCAGCAGACCCGCCGTGACGTGCCGCTTGCCGCCGGATTTTTCGCGCAAGCGCGTGGGGCCGATTTCGATGGCGTGACTGAGCGCCTTGCACATGTCATACACCGTGAGCGCGGCAACACTGGCGCCGGTCAGGGCTTCCATTTCGACCCCGGTTTTGTGGGTGGTCGCTACTTCGCATTCGATCTTGAGCGTGGTGCCGGAACCGAAACTGGCACGGATTTCACAGCGCTCGATCGGCAACGGGTGGCAGAACGGGATCAACTCGTGGCAGCGCTTGACCGCCATCACGCCGGCGATGATCGCGGTATCGATGATCGGGCCCTTGGCACTGCGCAGACCCTCCCGGCGCAACTGCTCCGCCACCTCGGGGGGAAAGGTCACCTGCGTCTCGGCCACGGCCACCCGCACGGATGCCTGTTTGGCGGTGATATCCACCATGCGCGGTCGCTGCTGCGCGTCGATATGGGAAAGCCTGGGTTCTTTCGATGTCAAATCAGCCACCTATGCGAAACATTTCGATGTGTTTCTGATCTTTGGCCGTGGCCGCAGAGCGTAGTTCGCTGTAGCGGTCGTCGCGCCCGAGCCAGCGTTTGGCCACCAGCGCCGCCAGCGCCGCGTCGTCCATGCCCTGGCGCAGCGGCGTCAGCAGGTCGGTGCCGCGGGCCGCAAACAGGCAGGTGAACAGGTGCCCGTCGGCAGACAGTCGCGCCCGCGTGCAGCCGCCGCAGAACGGCGCGCTGACCGAACTGATGAAGCCCACTTCGCCGGCGCCATCGGCGAAGGCATAGCGACGGGCGGTCTCACCGGCCCGACGCGGCGGTAGCGCCAGCAGCGGCCAGCGGGCGTGGATCCGCGCCACCAATTCCGCGCTCGGTACCACCTTGTCCAGGCGCCAGCGGTTCATGGTGCCAACATCCATGAATTCGATGAAACGCATCACATGCGGGGTGTGCCGGAAATGTTCGACCAGATCCAGCACGCCGGCATCGTTGACACCGCGCATCACCACGCAGTTGAGCTTGATCGAGCCAAACCCGGCCTGCTCGGCCGCCGCGATGCCGGCCAGTACATCGGCCAGCCGCCCGCGCCCACCGCTCAAGCGCGTAAACACCTCGGCATCGAGGGTATCGAGGCTGATGCTGACACGGCGCAAACCGGCATCGCGCAGGGGCTGGGCCAGTTTGGGCAACAAGACGCCGTTGGTGGTCAAGGCGAGATCGTCGATGCCATTGATTGCCGCCAGCCGCTGCACCAGTTGCGGCAGATCCTTGCGCAACAGCGGCTCGCCACCGGTGAGCCGCAGCTTGCTGACCCCAAGCCCGGCAAACACCCGGGTCAGACGCTCGATTTCATCGAAGGACAGGCGCTCGGCCGCGGACAGAAAACGGTGGTCGTCCGGGAACATTTCCGCCGGCATGCAGTACGGGCAGCGGAAGTTGCAATGGTCGATGACTGAAATCCGCAAATCGGCCAAGGGCCGCGCCAGCTGGTCGCGTGGCGCGCGGACGTCCGCGGGTGTCTTGCCGGCATCCATCAACCGGCGCTCCCGTCCACCGGCAACGGCGCCGCCAGCGCGATGGACTGATCGGGTTCGGCGACCCGGTAGCCGCGGGCCGCGAGCGCCGCACCATCGGCACGCGAGCCGTAGTGGTACAGCAACAGACGCTGACGCAATTCCGGCGGGTACTCGCGCTCCAGATCCTCGATACCGCTGTGCGAGGGATTGCCGTGCAAGGCGCAATCGTGCGCCACCAATTCATCGTTGACGGCGAGTGCCTGCAACACCTCCGGGATTGGCCGGGTGTCGCCGGTGAAGGCCAGCGCGCCGCGCAGCAACAGGCCATACGAACTGGTCGGGCGATGGTGGCGGGTCTGGAACAGGTCGAACCAGCAGCCGTCCAGCCAGAACCCGCGCGTGCACGGCACCAGCCGAAAGGCTTCCCAGAAATTGACGCCGCCCTCGGCCAGCGCGTTGGGATAATCGGCCACCCGTCCGTGCAGCAGCGCCAGCACGTTGGCATGCAGGAAGACGCGGGTGCGTCCGCGCCAGTCGGCATTGAATTGCAGCGTCGTGAACAAGCGCTCAAAACCGCCGACGTGATCGAGATGCGTGTGCGTGATGTACAGCGCCGCCGGCGGCGCCCGGTAGATCGACAGGTAGCGGTTGAGCGCCTCCGGGCCGCAATCGATCATCAGCCACGGGGCCCCGTCGCGCTCCAGCACGGCGCTGGAGTTGCCAAGCTCGGCGCTGGCCCAGGCGTCGCCGGTGCCGAGAAAACGCAGGCTCAAGTTCATGCCGTCACGCTCTCGTTCCAGGCCGCAAGCAGCGCCGGCCAGACACTGGCATCGAGCCGCGACGCATCGCCGCCAAACGCACCCACTTTCAGCAGCGAGCGACGCAGGCGATCAAGGTTGGCCTGTTGCCAGCCACGCGCCGGGGGCCGCAGGCGGCCGCGATCAAAATCAAGCAAATGCAAACCCTCCACGTTGATCAGCACATTGTGCGCGTTGAGGTCGGCATGAAATACCCCGGCGCGGTGAAAACGGCCAACCAGGCTACCGACCCGGCACGCCAGATCGACATCCAGTCGCTGCGCCGCGATGGCATCGGCCAGCGTCTGTGCCGCCGCGATCCGCCGGGTCAGGATATCGGCGGTGTAGTGCCGTCCCAGGCGTCGATAACGCGCCGCCACCACGCGCGGCACCGGCAGCCCCAACGCATCCAGTCGCGCCAGCAGCCGGAATTCGGCAAAGCTGCGGGTTTGATCCGGGCCTCGCCAGACGTAACGGTCGCCCAGCCAACGTGCCAGCAAGCCGCCGCGACGGTAGTGACGCAAGACGCAGTCCCCGCCCGGCGCCGCGACCACCGCCACGCCACCGCGGCCTCCGGCGAGCGCGCGCGCACGGCCTTGCTCGCGCCACCAGTCAAGATCCAGCCACTCGGCCTGCACCGGATGCGCTGCATCCGCCAGCCATGCGCCGGCCGCATCGGTCACAATGCGCTCTTTCACCTCACTTGCCGCCTGCCGCATGCCCGCACCCGTCACACCCGCTTCTGCCGCCAGTCTAGCAAGCCCGCACGGCGCGCCACTTGACCTGTGTCTGTTGCGCACCTCGGCGCTGGGCGACGTGACCCACGTCCTGCCCTTGTTGCGCAATCTGCAACAGGCCTTGCCGCAGGCGCGTTTTTGCTGGGTCATCGGCGCGTTTGAACGCAAGCTGGTGGGCGACATCACCGGCGTCGAGTTCGTGTCGTTCGACAAGAAACGCGGCCTCGACGGCTGGCGCGACGTGCGTCGACAGCTGGCTGGCCGGCGCTTCGACGCGTTGCTGCACATGCAGGTCGCCTTGCGCTCCAATCTGCTCAGCCTGGCAATCAATGCCCGCCGGCGCATCGGTTACGACGCCGCCCGTTCGCGCGATCTGCACGGACTGTTTGTCGGCGAACGCATCCTCGCCCGGCGCGGCGAGCATGCGCTGGACGCCATTGCGAGTTTCAGCGAACCCCTGGGCATTGCCCGCGGCGCGGCGCGCTGGGATATCCCGATACCCGCCGAGGCTACGGCCTGGGCCGCTGCACAATGGCCGGACGACGGCCAGCCCGTGTTGCTGATCAATGCCTGCTCCAGCCACCGGCTGCGCAACTGGCACGCGGCCGGCTACGCGGCCGTCGCCGACCACGCGGCGGCACGCGGCTGGCGGGTGGTGTTGAGCGGTGGTCCGAGCGCCATCGAACGCGCGATGGGGGATGACATCCTCACCCGTGCACACAGCCAGCCACTGGATCTGATCGGCAAAGACACCCTGAAGCGCGCGCTGGCGCTGTATCAGCGCAGCCAGTTGGTGCTGACCCCCGACTCCGGCCCGATGCACATGGCCAATGCCGTCGGCGCGCCGGTGCTCGGCCTGCACGCGGCCAGCAACCCGGCCCGCTCCGGCCCCTACAGCGACCGCCGCTGGTGCGTGGACAAGTACGATGCGGCCGCCCGGCGCTTTCGCGGCAAGCCGGCGAGTGCGCTGGCCTGGGGCGCGAAAATCGAGCAGCCGGGCGTGATGGACTTGATCGGTATCGACGACGTGCTGGAACGATTCAATGCCTTCGTCAGCGCCGATAATCCTGGTAGGACTTTTCCTCCACCAGACGCGAACCCAGCCGCTGATTCACTTCCCGCTTGACCGCCGCACGCTCGTCGTTGCGGAAGTACACGGAACGGGCCAACTCGATGAAATCCGGCCCGAAATCGGCGTCACGCTCCTTGATGCGGATGTGATCCTCGATTTCCCACAAGGCCTCGTTGACGGCTTTGAGGCGCGCGCGCTGGTCAGGCAGCGCCGCGCCGCCCTCGACCTCGGCCCAGGTGTCCTCCAGCAGATGCAGCTCGTGGCGCACATTGGCCAGCTTGTCCGGGTCGTGCATGCGCTCGGACTTGATTTCGAGGATGGTGATCTTGTCCAGCAGTTCACCGGGCGACACGGGTACGGAAATCAGACTCATGGCTGGATCAATGGCTATCAATGGGCCGTCTATTGTTGCGCCTGACGCGGGCAATGACCACAACCGGCCCGGCGGCAGCCGGCAACTCGGCGCCATCGCCGCAACGACCGCATGCGCCGGCACCGGTGCCCGCATCCGCACGCCGAGCACCGTTGTCTCCGGTTCCACGGCAATAGCGACGCCTTGATCTACCCGCACGATCTGACCCACTGCTGTTCAAGTGGCAGTCATTTTCGTGGCGGCTGCCATCGACCGCCATCGGGAATTCCCCCACCAGCGCCGACGCGAGAACAAACGATCCAGGGTAAAAAGACTTGCGCTTTTTCGACCCACGTCAGACAATAGTGAACCCACAAGTCCACTTATTTGGAGCCGCACCCTGCGGCTCGCACGCTGGAGAACACACGGATGCATCCCAAAACACGCAAGCGCATGATCATCATGCTGCTGATCGTGGCCCTGTTGCTGGGCCTGTTGATCGCTTTCAACGTGGTCAAGGGCATCTTCATC
>DASSXP010000058.1:0-5127 GCA_035703755.1 Rhodanobacteraceae bacterium
CATGGTGCGCGCGTCGTCGGTATTTTCGAGCAGGCCCCGGTGGCCGCGATGGTCGGGTTTCTGCGCGGGCTGTGGCGCTGGCCGTCAAAGTTGCGGCAGGCGCTGATGCTGCGCAGTCAACTGCTCGGAGTGCCTTATCACTGGAGCAGCGTGGTGTGCGCGGCGCACGGCGATGAGGCGCTGCGCGAGATCGAATGGGACGGCCCACGCGGCCGCGGCCGCATCGCCTGCGAGCACTTGGCGGTCGGCTACGGGTTGGTGCCCAACCTCGAACCCGCGCGACAACTCGGTTGCCGCCTGGAATCGGTCGGCGCGCATGCACAGGTGTGGGTTGATGCGCGCCAGCAAACCAGCGTGCCGCGCGTGTTTGCGGCCGGCGAAGCCTGCGGTATCGGCGGGCTGGACGCGGCTCTGATCGAAGGCGAGATTGCCGGGCGTGTCGCCGCCGGCGCCTATTCCGGCTTGCCGGAATTGCAGCGGCGGCGCGCGCGCGCGCGGGCGTTCGCCGCCGAATTGGCCTTGCGTTTCACGTTGTCCCCGCGCGTGCATGCCCTGGCCACGCCCGACACGCTGGTGTGCCGCTGCGAAGACGTGCCGCTGGGCGCGCTCGACGGTTTTGTCGATGCGCGTGACGCCAGGCTCGCCACCCGTTGCGGCATGGGCGCGTGCCAGGGCCGTGTGTGCGGTGCCGCGCTGGCCGAGCTCGGCCACGCCGCCGCCTTCGTGCCGCGGCCGCCGTTGTCGCCGGTGCGGCTCGACACCTTGGCGACGCCCCGGCGCGTGTGAACGCCGGCGCGCGGACCTGTCAACCCTTCACTATTCGGAGATCAACATGCAATTTGATGGCATCTACGTGCCACTGGTAACGCCTTTCGACCGGCAAGGCGAGATCGATCAGCGCCAGCTCGAAACCCTGGTCGAGGCGATGCTGGAACGCGGCGTGGCCGGCCTCGTCGCCGGCGGCACCACCGGCGAGTACTACGCCTTGAACGATGCCGAGCGCACCCAGGTTCTGAAAATCGTGCAGCGGGTGGCCGGCGGCCGCGTGCCGCTGATGGCGGGTATCGGCGATCTCTCGACGCGGCGCGCGGTCGAACGCGCGGCGGAGGCGCACGCCATCGGCTACGACAGCCTGCTCTTGTCGGCGCCGCCCTACAGCCTGCCGGATCAGGCCGGCATTCGCGCCCACTTCGAGCACGTCGCCACGCATTGCGCCCTGCCGGTTGTGCTGTACAACTTCGCGGCACGGGTCGGCGTCAATCTCGAGTTCGAGACCGTGGCGGCGTTGGCACGCCACCCGAACATCGTCGCAATCAAGGAATCCAGCGGCAATTTCAGCCAGGCTCTGCGTCTGCTGCAAGCGGAGCTGGCGAATTTTGAAGTGATCTGCGGTTGTGACGATCAACCGGTGGACTTTTTCTTCTGGGGTGCGACCGGCTGGATCGCCGGCGCTGGCAACGTGTTTCCCGGCGAGCAGGTCGCCTTGCACCGGGCCGCGCGCGCCGGTGACTGGAACCGCGCCCGCGCGCTGATGCGCGCCCTGTACCCGGCACTGCATTCAATGGAAGCCGGCGACTACAACCAGAAAGCCAAGGCGGGCTGCCTCAATGCGACGCTGGATGCCGGTGATGTGCGCTTGCCCTTGTCGCCGCTCGACGCCGAAGCCAAGGCCGCGTTTCGTGAACTGGTGCGTGGGGCCTCGGTATGCCGCTGACAAAACAGCAAGTGTTCGCGCATGCCGCGCGCGGCGAATTGAAGGCCCCGCAGTGGATTGCCGGTTTTCAGGGCAACGATGACGGCCTCGTCAACCACACGCCGATCGACAACAGCGTGATCGGCCGCCTCGGTCGGGGCGGTCAGGCGGAAGTCGATGCTGCGGTGCGCGCGGCACGCGCGTGTTTCGAGGCGGGCGAGTGGCGCGGCAAAAGCCCGGCCGAGCGCAAAGCCGTGATGCTGGCCTGGTGCGAGCTTCTGGCCGTGCATGCCGAAGAGCTGGCCGCGCTCGACTGCATCGACGCCGGCAAGCCCATCGACGAGTGCGAGCAGACCGACATCCCGGCGAGCATCGACACCGTGCGCTGGTACGCCGAAGCCGCCGACAAGGTGTTTGGCAAAGTCGCGCCGACTGCGGCGAACGCCACCGGCCTCGTCATCAAGGAACCGATCGGTGTGGTGGCTGCGGTGCTGCCGTGGAACTTCCCGGCGCAGATGTACGCCTGGAAAGTCGGGCCGGCGCTCGCCAGCGGCAACAGCGTGATCGTGAAGCCGGCCGAATTGACGCCACTGTCGGCCTGCCGCATCACCGAATTGGCGCATCAGGCCGGTATCCCCGCCGGCGCCTTGATGGTGGTGAATGGGCGTGGCGAGGAAGCCGGCGCGGCGCTGGGTCGACACATGGATGTCGACGTGGTGTCGTTCACCGGGTCCACCGACGTGGGCCGGCTGTTTCTCCACTACGCGGCCGAGAGCAATCTCAAGCAGGTGGTGCTGGAGTGCGGTGGCAAGAATCCGCAGCTGGTGTTCGCCGACGCCGATCTCGATGCTGCGGTGGCCGACATTCTGAGCGCCGCGTTCTGGAACATGGGCGAAAACTGCAGTTGTGGTTCGCGCCTGCTGGTGGCCAACGAGGTCAAGCAGGCACTGGTCGACAAGCTGGTCGCGGGGCTCGGCGACTGGACCGTGGGCGATCCGCGCCAGCCGGGCGTGCGTATCGGGCCGATGGTGGAAACCGCGCATTTCCACAAGGTGCGCGGCTACATCGAACGCGCCCGCGCCGATGGCCTGACCTGTGTGGCCGGGGGGCGGGTACACGAGCCGTTTCCCGGCGCCGGCTATGTCGAGCCAACCATTTATCTCGATGTGCCGCCCGCGCACCCGTTGTTCCGCGAGGAAGTGTTCGGGCCGCTGCTCGCCGTCACCGGCTTCGACAGCGAAGCCGAGGCGATCCGTCTTGCCAATGACACCCAGTATGGCCTCACCGCCTCGGTGTACACGGAAAACATCCACCGCGCCCAACGGGTGGCGCGTGCGCTCCGCGCCGGTACCGTGTCGGTGAACGGCTTTTCCGAGGGCGACATCACGACGCCGTTCGGCGGTTACCGGCAATCGGGCTTCGGTGGCCGCGACAATGGGCTCGAAGCGCTCGACCAGTACCTCGAAACCAAGACCCTCTGGTACGTCAATCGCGGTGATTGAGCGGCGCGCCGTTGCCACGCCGCGGCCCCCGGCGGCGGTCGTGGCCGCTGCGCTGGACGCCGCGCGGCCACTTTGCGACACTTTGTCCCTTGGGGGCTTTTGAGCCGTGGCCGCTCGGCCGTTATACTTGTCCGTCTTTGTTCGTTCGGGCCGGCGGTTTTCCGGTCGATCTCAAGTTTGCGAGGTGACATCGTGAGCGGTGCCATGAGTCCGTCGGATCGGACCTTTCTCCATCACTTTTCGGCCATGATTGCCGGCCTGGCCATCCTGGCGCTGTGCCTGATCGGTGTTGCGGTGGCGATCTACAACAGCACCCAGGGCCCGGCCCGGCAGACCGACCCCGACGCCGTGGCCACGCGCCTGGCACCGGTGGGAGCGGTGTACGCGGGCGATACCGGCCGCGCCGCGATGCAGGCCGCGCAGGATGCGGCCGCCAAGGCCGCCGCCGCGCAGGTTGCCTACGGTGGCACCACCGACGGCAAGGAAATCTACGATCACCTCTGCCACAGCTGCCACACCGCCGGCGTGGCGGGCGCACCCAAGCTGGGTGACAAGGCCAACTGGGCGCCGCGCATCGCCGAGGGCATCGACACCCTGATCAAGCACGCCACCGATGGCTACACCGGCCCGGATGGCAACGTGATGCCGGCCAAGGGCGGCAACCCGGCGCTGACCAGCGAGCAGGTCGCCAACACCGTCAAGTGGATCGTGTCGCAGTCGAAGTGACCCCGCGAGTTAGGATCGGACAGCGCCGCCTGCGGGCGGCGTTGTCGTTTCCGGGCGTCGGGACGGTATCATTCCAGCCATGACCGAAACCGAACTTGCCGATATCCCGGCCAGCTTTCCCGCCGCCGCCGGAACCTACGTCTTGCCCGGCCCGGTCGGGCGGTTGGAACTGGCCGTGGACCTGCCCGAGCCGGACTGCGCCCGCGCCGGCGTGGCGGTGGTGTGTCACCCGCACCCGCAGCAAGGTGGCACCATGCACAACAAGGTGGTGACGATGCTGGAGCGCGCGCTGCGCGAGTCCGGTCTCGCCACCGTGCGTTTCAATTTTCGCGGCGTCGGTGCCTCCGAAGGCGTGTTCGATGACGCCCGCGGCGAAGCGGCCGATCTGGAAGCGGTAGCGGTGTGGGCGCGCAGCGCCTGCCCCGGTGATGCCTTGTGGCTGGCCGGTTTTTCCTTCGGCAGCTTCGTGGCCTTGAGCCGCGCCGCCGAGCTCGGTGCGGCCGCGCTGATCACGGTGGCGCCGCCGGTCGGGCGGCGCAGCTTCGAGGCCATCCAGACGCCCGCTTGCCCGTGGTTGCTGGTGCAGGGCGAGGAGGACGAGGTAGTCGATGCGCAAGCGGTGTTCGACTGGGCCGCCGCGCTGGAGCCGATGCCGACCGTGGTGCGGGTGCCCGATACCGGTCACTTCTTCCACCGTCGACTGATGGACTTGCGTGGCGCGGTCAAGAACGGCGTGCGCAACTGGCTGCCACCGGAGCGCGGCGCTTGAGCGATGGCCTGGCCCTGGCGCCGGGCGAGCGCTATCGGGAAGGCGTGACGGCGGCGCGTTGGCAGGATGACCCGGCGCAGCACCCGGCGCTGTGCGAGCTTGACCGTCTGCACGCTGCGCTGGTGACGCCCACGCCCGAGGCGGATGGCCTGTTCGGCCGGCTGAAATCGCTGTTTGCCGATGACGACACCGCGACACCGCTCGGCCTGTACCTGTGGGGCGATGTCGGCCGTGGCAAGACCTTCCTGATGGACTTGTTCGCCGCCAGCCTGCCGCATGGCGTGGCGTTGCGGCGGCATTTTCATGACTTCATGGCCGAGGTGCAGGCCGAACTGCGCCGGCTCGGCGAGCGTCAAAATCCCCTGACCGAGGTCGCGGCCGGACTTGCCGCGCGCTGTCGCGTGCTGTGTCTGGACGAGTTTCTGGTCGAGGACATC
>DASSXP010000145.1:0-14881 GCA_035703755.1 Rhodanobacteraceae bacterium
TCGCGCAGGATGTGGATGCTCTCGGCCTCCAGCCGGTCGAGCGTGCTCAGGGTGGACATCAGGTAATCAACTCGAAACAGGGCAGCAATGCCATGCCGACAAGCATAGCCGAGCCGGCTCCCCACGGGTTATGACAAGCCCGCCCGCGCGGCATTCAGACGGCTATATCCCGCTCAGCGACGGCATGGACCTGTCCGTTTTCATCCCGCTGAAGAGGCCCGTCCGCCCTTGCCACAACTATGCTGGCACGTTTCTACGCGTACCCCAGCGCCGCGCACAAGGCGTCGTAATCGTTCGCCAACGGTAACGCCTGGGATGGCCGCGTCAGCAACTCGGCCAAAGCGGGTGGCGGCGTGACGGGGCTGCCGATCAAGGGTTCGACGATGCTGTCGAACTTGGCTGGGTGGGCCGTGGCGACGGCAATGAAGTCACGCGTGTCGCCCGCTTGGCGCAGACGCTCCAACGCGCACAGTGCCGTCGCAGTGTGCGGGCACGGCACCACGTCATGACGCGATTGCGCGCACTGGATGGTGTCGCGGATAGTCGCGTCATCGACCCATTCGACGCGTAGCGCCCGACGCAAGCTCGCCGCCTCCGGAAGCAGCCATTGCAGGCGCTCGAAATTGCTCGGTGCGCCCACGTCCATCGCGTTGGCCAGCGTGGCGACGCTGGCGCGCGGGACGTAGTCGTTGCCGGCGAAGAAGTCGGCCAGCGTGCGGTTGGCGTTGGTGGCGAGCACGATCTCTCCAACCGGCAAGCCCATGGCGCGCACCAGCACGCCGGCCAGCGCATTGCCGAGGTTGCCGGTTGGCACGATGAAGCCGGGTGCGCGACCGTGCGCGCGCTGGTGCGCCAGCGCGGCCTGCGCGTAGTAGGCCATCTGCGGCAACAAGCGGCCGAGACTGATGCTGTTGGCCGAACTCAAAGGCACACACTGCTTCAGCGTGGCATCGTTCAAGGCCCGTTTGGCCAGCGCCTGACAATCATCGAAGCTGCCACCGACCTTGAACGCGCGCACGTTGTCGCCGAATGCGCCCAGCTGGTGCGCCTGGCGCGGCGACACGCGGCCATCGGGATACAGGATCGCCACCCGGAAACCCGGCAGCCGGTGGAACGCCGCCGCTACCGCAGCCCCGGTGTCGCCCGACGTTGCAACCAGGATGGTCAGCTCGGGATCGTCCGGCCGTCGCATGGCCGCCAGGCACAGGGCCAGAAAACGCGCACCGTAATCCTTGAACGCGGCCGTCGGCCCACGGAACAGTTCCAGCAACCAATCGCCCTGCCCGGCCATCGGCAGGCACGGCGTATCGATGGCGAACGCGCGCGCGGCGATGCCGTGCAACGCGCTTTGCAGCGCATCATCGGCAAAAAATGGCGCCAGCAGGCGTTCGGCAACCTGCGACAAGCTGCTGGCGCCATCGAAGTCGGCGAGTTCGAAATGCGGCAATTCGGTGGGCACGTACAATCCGCGATCGGGCGCGAGCCCCGCCGCCAGCGCCGCACTCAGGGAAACGGCGGGTGCGTTGCCGCGTGTGCTGACGAAGTTCATGCCAGCACCTCCGCCGCCGGACCATCAACGGGTGACACCAGCGCATCGGCATCGATACCCTGGGCGGCGAACGCCTGCTGCATGGCAGCGGCGGCGCGCTCGGCTTGCGCCGCGTCATCGCACCACGCAAACAGACTCGGCCCGGCACCGGAAATACTGGCGCCGATCACGCCGCAATCGAGTGCCGCACGCTTGACCGCCTCGAAGCCAGGCACCAGGGATGCCCGCCGTGGCTCCACCAGCACATCGTCAAGGGCACCGCGCAAGGCGGCCTTGTCACCGCGATAGCAAGCGCTCAGGAGCTGCGCCAGATGCGCGCTCTGGCGCACGAAACTGGACAGCACGTACTCGCCCGCCAGGGCTTCGCGGGCACGCCGCGTTTCCACCACGACGTGTGGATGCACCAGCGCACAATGCAACCCGGCTGGCACCGGCAGGCGCGTCAGTCCCGTATCAGTTGCCAGCACCAGGCCACCCAGCAACATCGGACCGACGTTGTCACCGTGGCGGCCACCGCTCGCCACCGCCTCGCCATCGAGAGCAAACGGGTACAACGCCTCGTGCGGCAGCGGCTCATCCAACACGGCATTGGCCGCCACCAGCGCCGCCACCGCGGAGGCCGCCGAGCCGCCCATGCCAGAACCGAGCGCAATGCCCTTGTCGATTTCGACCGCGAAGCCGAACGGCAAACCAAGCGCCGCGCGCAACGACAGGAGCGCGGTGCCGGCGGTGTTGCGGGCAGCCTCACGCGGCAACTCGATCGCCACGCCCCGGATGGCCTCGATACGCACTTCCGCTGCATCGATGCGGCGTACCGTCACCCGATCGCCAGCGCCCGCCAAGGTGTGGCCCAGAATATCGAAACCCACCCCCACGTTACCGACGCTGGCGGGCGCAAAGGCCGTGGCAACATCACGCGCACTCATGCCACCGCTCCCAGTTGCGAAGCCACCCGCAACAGGTCGGAGAACACGCCAGCGGCGGTAACCTCGGGGCCGGCGCCCGGCCCTTGCACGATCAAAGGATTGTCAGCGTAACGGCGGGTGGTGAATTGCACGATATTGTCCGTCAGTCGAAGGTGGGAAAAGGCATGGCCAGATGGCAGCTCGCACAAGGATACGCGCGCGCCTTGCTCGTCCAGCCGGGCAACATAACGCAAGACAGCACCATTGGCGCGGGCTTGCTGATGTCGCTCCGCCAGCACGGCATCGGCCTCGTCGATACGTTGCAAAAATTGATCGGCACTGACGCCGGCCAGCGCCGGCGGCACCAGGCTCTCCACCGTGACATCGTCCAGCGACAACTCGCGGCCCGCTTCGCGCGCCAGAATCACCAGCTTGCGTGCCACGTCCATGCCGGACAAATCGTCACGCGGATCCGGCTCCGTGTAGCCCATGGCATGCGCCTCGTGCAACAGCGCGGAAAATGGCCGGCTGCCATCGTAGCGATTGAACAACCACGCCAGCGTACCGGACAGGATGCCATCGATGGCAACGATGTCGTCGCCGGTATCGACCAGATCACGCAAGGTCTGGATCACCGGCAGACCGGCACCGACAGTCGCCTCGTAACGAAAGCGCACGCCGCTTTGTCGGCAGGCGCGACGAATCTGCCGCCAGACGTCGAGGTCGCCGGCGCCGGCCTGCTTGTTCGGGGTGACAATGTGAATGCCGCGCTGCAACCACTCCGCGTAATGCGCGGCGACGTCGGCGCTGGCCGTGCAATCGATGATCACGGCATGCGGCAGGTGCGCCGCCTGCACTTGGTCGGCGAAGCCGGCAAGGTCCAGCGGTGCGGCACCATCCAGTGCGGCGCGCCAGTCACCCACCTCGCGGCCGTTGTCGTCCAGGTGCATGGTGCGCGAGTTCGCCACCGCCCGCAGCCGAAGGTCCAGCCCCGAGTCAGCGCGCAAACGCGGCAACGCGGCCTTGAGCTGCTCCAGCAGGGCGGCACCCACCTTGCCGACACCGATCACGCCGACACCCACCGTTTGCGGCGACAACCAAAACGCCGCATGCACCGCACGCAAGGCGCGGCGGGCATCGGCGGCCGCCATCGCCACCGAAATATTGCGCTCGGACGAGCCCTGTGCGATTGCACGCACGTTGACATTGCTGCGCGCCAGCGCGCCGAACAAGCGTGCCGCCACACCCGGCTTGCCGGTCATGCCGTCACCAACCGCCGCCAACACCGCGACCTCTGCATGCACCGACACGCCGGCAATTTCTCCGCGCGCCAATTCGGCCGCGAAGGCGTGCTGCAACGCCTTCGCGGCCGCGGCGCTCTGTACCGCTTTCACCACGCAGCAAATCGAGTGTTCAGAGGAACCCTGCGAAATCATCGTCACCGACACCCCGGCGTCGGCCAGCGCGCCGAATGCACGCTCGGCGGTACCCGGCACACCGATCATGCCGGCACCCTCGATGTTCACCAACGCCATGCCCTCGACGATGCTGAGCCCGCGGACCGGCGATGCGCCCTCGCCCGCTGCGGCACTGATCACGCTGCCCGGATGCGCTGGCGCAAACGTGTTCTTGATGTGGATCGGCAAGCCGCGCGCAATCGCCGGCGTCATGGTCTGCGGATGAATGACACGGGCACCGAAGTAAGCCAGCTCGCAGGCTTCATCGAAACTGAGTTCGGGCAAATCCACCGCTTCGGGCACCAACCGCGGATCAGCGGACAACACACCATTGGTGTCGCCCCACAAAGTCAATCGATCGGCTGCAAACAGGCTGGCAAAGATGGCCGCCGAGTAATCGCTGCCGTTGCGACCCAAAACGCAAGCCCGGCCATTTTCATCTTGTGCCACGAAGCCGGTGGCCACCACACACGCGGCCGGATTGGCCTGGCGCCATGCGGCCAGCCGGCGGGCACTTTCCTCCCAGTCGACCACCGCCCCGAGCGCACCCGTCCGCACCGACAGCAGCTCGCGGGCATCGAGCCACGCCACATCGCGGCCGCTCTGGCGCAGGAAGGCCACCAACAAGCGCGACGACCACACTTCGCCCAGCCCTTGCACAAACCCCGCGGCAGTGCCATTGGCCGAATGCAAATGCGCCACCGCACCGAGCACTTCACGCGCCACCACGGCTTGCGCATCGAGCCAGTCGAGATAGGGCTGGGCGCTGCCATTCAACAAGGCCCGCGCACTGTCGCGGTGACGGCCCAGCACGTCGTAAAGAAGGCTCTGCCAGACGCCGTCGCCTGCCTCCGCCCGTGCCAACACCGCCAGCAAGGCATCGGTTACGCCGCGCATGGCCGACACCACGGCAACCTGATTCAGGTCGCCGACCTCGGCAAGAATCGCGGCCACCCGTCGCAAGCAGGCGGCATCGGCCATGCTGGAGCCACCGAACTTGTGCACGGCGAGTCGGGCGGGATTGGGTGGAGAATCTTCCTGGCTTGCGTGAGACATCGTTGGAACCTCTATTGGAGGCCCCGCCGAATCAGAGCAGGAAGTTTGCGCCCCCGCTCCGTTTCCGGTGCGGGGCCATGGCGTTTGGAATCAATCGCGCACGAACACCCGCACCGGGCTGGTACCGGTACCGGTGGTAATAGTGCTAATGGTGGTCGTGGCAGCGGCAATGGCACGCAGCACGCAAGCCACACCACCCGCAAGGCGGTTGGTGTCGGCAAAGGCGTGTTCGATCGCGTGCATGCCCACAGTGGACAGGAAAGCCCCCGTTGCTGTCAAGCAACCATCCGGCATATGCGGCAGCAGCAATTGGAATACCGGCAACCGCGCATCGCGACAAGCGAAGCGCACGCCCACACCAGCGTGGCGTAAATCGCGACGACCACCCACTCGCCGATCTCTGCGCGCGCAATGCGCGCAACGCGTCTGCCATGAAACGTGACACACGCGCAAGAAAAACCCCGCATTGTGCGGGGTCCTGTTACTCGCTGAAATGGCGGAGCGGACGGGACTCGAACCCGCGACCTCCGGCGTGACAGGCCAGCATTCTAACCAGCTGAACTACCGCTCCGTACTTCAAACCAAAACTTGTCGTATCCACCATCCATGGTGCAGCTGCCGTTCGCCCTCCATGGGCTCACCGGTTGCGCCTGGCGCAACCACCAGCTGAACTACCGCTCCGTACTTCAAACCAAAACTTGTGGTGTCAAACCATCCGTGTTGCTGCCGCTTCCGTACTTCAAAAAACCACTGACGGTGAACCGTCATTTTCTCCCAGAACCCACCTCGCCTGCAAGCCGCCGAAGTGGCGTCCCCAAGGGGATTCGAACCCCTGTTGTCGCCGTGAAAGGGCGATGTCCTAGGCCTCTAGACGATGGGGACGAGGGGTTGTTGGTGGAGCCAGCCGGGATCGAACCGGCGACCTCTACAATGCCATTGTAGCGCTCTCCCAGCTGAGCTATGGCCCCTCACTGGAAAACGAGAATGTTACGGATGCGGCGGCAGCTCGTCAAGCATTTTTTGTCGCGCGCGCAAATTTTTTCATCACTGATCGCAATCAATACCTTGCATTGACGCCCGCCCCGGCGACGGAATGTACTGCCGCCGCGAGCGTGTCGCCTTGCCTTCGCCACCCAGCACGACTGGCGAGCCATCTGAACGCCATGGCGATTGCGCGACTTTATCAGCGTTGTCTTAAGCTGAGTCATTCTTTATCCGGGGGCAACAAGTGCACGACATCGGCTTCATTCGCGATCTCGCCATCGTCATGCTGGTGGCAGGCGCCACCACCGTCATCTTTCAGCGCCTGCGTTTACCGGCCCTGCTGGGTTACATCCTGGCCGGCATGTTGATCGGCCCACACACGCCGGGGCCGCTGGTCGCGGACGAGCGCGCCATCAGCGACATTGCCGACCTCGGCGTGGTGCTCTTGATGTTCACCCTCGGGCTCGAGTTCAACATCGGCAAGTTGCGTCGGGTAGGCTCCAGCGTGCTGCTGGTAGCGGTCGCCGAGGTGAGCCTGATGCTGGCGCTCGGTTTCGAGATCGGCCGTCTGTTCGGGTTCTCCCGCACCGACTCGCTGTTCCTCGGCGCGGCAATGAGCTTGTCCTCGACCATGATCGCGCTGCGCATGATCGAGGAAATCCGCTTGAGCGACCGCCCCTTCGTGCGTACGGTGGTGGGCCTCCTGATCACCGAGGACGTGCTGTCGGTGGTGCTGATGACACTGCTGACCGCCGTCGCGGCCGGCGGCACCCTGGTCGCCGATGCCGCCTTCTCGGTCATCTGGCATCTGCTCTTGTTCGTGCTGGTTGGTCTGCTCGCCGGGCTATTGCTGTTGCCGCGCCTGTTGAACTACGTCGCCTCCTTCAAGCGCGATGAAATGCTGCTGGTCGTCGCGCTCGGCATTTGCTTCGGCGCCAGCCTGCTGGCTTCATGGTTCGGATTCAGCGTGGCATTGGGTGCTTTTCTCGCCGGTGCCGTCTGCGCAGAATCGGAAGCCTCCGCCCGTATCAAGCACCTGGTCGAACCATTGCGCGACATGTTCGCGGCGCTATTTTTCGTTGCTATCGGCTTGATGATCGATCCGCAGCTCCTGCTCAAATACGCCCTGCCCGCCGCACTGGTGGCGGCCAGCGTGATAGGCGGCAAACTGCTGTTCTGCGCCGTCGGGGCATTCGTTGCCGGCCGCAAGCCACGCGAAAGCCTGCGCAGCGGCTTCACCATGGCGCAAATCGGCGAGTTCTCCTTCGTCATCGCCTCGATCGGCATGTCAATGAAGGCGACCGGCGAGTCGGTATATCCCATCGTCGTCGCCGCGTCGGTGATCTGCATGACGGTGTCACCGCAGTTGCTGCGCCACAGCGACCACATCGCCGACCTGCTGTCGAGCTGGCTACCCACATTCGTCAAGACCATGGCGCGCAGCTACGCGGACTGGATCAGCGAAGTACGTCCGCTCAAGGACAACGCCATCATCGCCGCGATGTTCCGCCGCCTGTTGTGGCACATCGCCGTCAACGTGGCATTGGTGGTGGCCCTGTTCGTCGCCGGCGCATACATCAACGCGCACGACGACGGCTGGTTCGCTCGCATCGGCATCAACGGCCGCGCCCGCCAGGCAACCATCTGGGCCAGCGCCCTGTTTCTGTCACTTCCCATGCTGATCGCCGTGTACCGAAAATCCGAAGCGCTCGGCATGCTGCTGGCCGAACTCGGCATCAGCGAAAAACTGGGGCGGCGCTACACGCACACATTGCGGGCAATCCTGGCCCGCATCATTCCCCTGTCGACGCTGTTGCTGCTGGCCGCCATGGTCAACGCCCTGGGCTCGACCATCCTGCCACCGCGTGGGGTGGCACTGGCGATCGGCGTCACTGGCCTGGCCACCGCCTTGTTCCTGTGGCGCTCGCTGGTCAAACTGCATGCCCGCTTCCAAGGTGCCCTGCGCGACACCATCGAACGGCCGCGCTCGTCGGCCGGCGACTGAACGGCGACAATATTGCCGCTTGAACGCAGGCGGTCCGGCTCCATATACTTGTCCGACCTGCAATCAAATCTGCAACCGTTTCCGGGGGTGTCCTGGCTTCGACGGGGGTAGCGAGATAGCTTGGTGCATGCCGAGGGGGTGACTTTCCTCGCTAATCCAGTCGCAAAACTCATAATTGCCAACGATAGCAATTACGCTCTGGCCGCTTAAGGCCTAGCCCCGAACCGATCTTGTGCTCGTGCTCGTCGGTGTAGGGTCATCATCACGGGACCGCCCGAAGCCGCCGTCTGCCGGCCCGGGTCAAATCAAGCAGACTGGTCCATCGGTGCGCTTGGCTGAGTGTGCTGCCGATGGACGAGACCCAACACGCAGCTAAGCATGTAGTACCGGGCGTCAAACGCCTTCGGACGCGGGTTCAACTCCCGCCACCTCCACCAATAACAAAACCCCAACCGTTCTCGGTTGGGGTTTTTTCTTGGCTGTTCCCCGCGAGTTTACTGGGTTTGCGGGCATCGCCCTTCGGACGCCGGCATGGCCGGTTCGTGCCGTCAGGCCCTCTGACGTCTCTCTCTTCTCTGTTTTCTCTGGCGTCCGTGGAGTGCTCCACCGGCCACTTCCTTGCGCGACAAGGGGTTGGAGACGGTCGGTTGTGGTTGGAGACTGCTTCAGCGGCGAGGACTGGGGCGCTGATGGCAGCACGCGCTCCTGCTCACGCCAGCCGTAGGGTCACGGGCGGCCGAGCACTTTCTCGACGGTGAGGCCGGGTTGGCTGACCAGCTTCGCGACGACGTCGGGAGCCAGCAGCGTCAGGCGCATCAGCCGATGCGCTTGCGAGCTGTCGATGCCTTCGGCCTTGGCGATCTCGGCGACGGACGCCGCGCGCTGCTCGTCCAGCAAGCGTTGCCAGTGATGCGTCAGCCCCAGGGCGCGCATCATCGGCGTGTCCCGCGCGGCGGCGCGCACCTGCCGTTCCGCTTCGGCCTGCTCCGTGAATGCCTGCGGCGCGTCCAGAGGCGTGATGACTTCCTTTTTCACGCCACGTTGCACCAGCCGCCACGGCACGAAGGTTTCCATGGGCGTGCGCGGGTTTCAAGCGCATTCCGCCAAGCGATTCTTGAGCAGGGTGCCGGGCCTGTCGCGGGTGA
Organism: Rhodanobacteraceae bacterium; assembly: GCA_035703755.1. Taxonomy (GTDB): domain Bacteria; phylum Pseudomonadota; class Gammaproteobacteria; order Xanthomonadales; family Rhodanobacteraceae; genus DASSBG01. The sequence continues at coordinate 9,102 of DASSXP010000145.1, forward strand.
CTTAAATACTGACGACGTATATACTTAGTCAGTATGCAAGGCTATAGGAGGCGCACCATGTCCAAAGAAGCTGTTTTCACCATGAAGCTTGAGCCCGAACTGCGTGCTGAGTTCATGGCCGAGGCCGAGGCCAGCCATCGCCCGGCTTCGCAGATCCTGCGTGAACTGATGCGTGAGTTCGTGCAGCGCCAGCGCCAATCGCGCGAGTACGAGGAATTCCTGCGTGGCAAGGTAGCGACTGCGCGGGAGCAAATCCGGGCTGGTGACTACACCAGCAGCGATGAGGTCGAGGCACGCTTCGCAGCACGCCGCGCACAGTTGCTGGCCAAGGCTGACAGCGCGGGGGCATGAGGGTCATCTGGGCTTCCGCCGCCGAGCAAGACCGCGCCGACATCTTTGACTACATCAGCCAGGACAACCCGCTCGCATCCATCCGGATGGATGAGCTTTTCGCTGCCGCAGCAGGCCGTTTGGCCGAACACCCGCACCTCGGCAAGGCAGGGCTGATTCCGGGTACGCGCGAACTCATCGCGCACGAGAGCTACCGACTGGTCTACGAGGTGCAGGACAATACCGTGCGGATTCTGGCCTTGGTGCACACCGCGCGGATGTGGCCACCCAAGCAACCGTAAAACGGTCGCCGCAGCTCCGCCTATTGAAGCTCATAGCAGCTCATTGCAACTCATAGCAGTCCGTCGCAGCTTTTGCGACTCCTGCCAAGATTTCCAATCAGATCAACAACTACCGATCATTGCAGCTCATGATGACCTACGGTGGCGGTGTATGGCCGGGTGAGATCGCTCCTGCTCCACCATACACAAGGGCTCGGATAATCTCCGAGCCCTCTTTCTTGCCTGAATTCCCCGCGCCACGCGGGGTTCCGGCCATCTGTGTTGCGGGTGGCCTGCCGCCAAAACGCCCGGAATCGCCCACTCTCTCGGCCAGAGCCGTATCTATTCTCTGTTTGGCCAGCGGGCAGGCGCAGATGTAGGTTTAGAAAAATCAATAACTTACGCGCGACATTTCATCGCCAACCAAGGTCACCGATCAGGCATCAAACGCCCTCAGCGCGGTAGCAAACCTTTCCGTCTTGCTCTATCATGAAGCATCAAGATGAATCATGATGGAGGTGGCCATGACCACTGCTGTCCGCGAAAAGTTTTCCTCCCAGGCCGCACCGGATGTGCTCGCCGCACTGCGCCAGATCGCAGAAAGCCAAGGCCGCCAGTTCCAGGCGGTGCTCGATGAAGCCCTGCGCGACTACATTGATCGGCAGCAGAAGGAGCGCCCCCGCCGCCATGTGATGGCCTCTTTCGCGTCCAGTCTGGATGAGTTCGACAGCCTCTACCGCGAACTGGCCAAGTAAACCGTGGCGCACGATTACCTGACCGTGGCCGATGTGCTCGGCATGCACACGGTGCTGATGCAGCGGTATGGCGGTGCGCCGGGCGTGCGTGACCCCGGGGCGCTGGAGGCGGCACTGTTCCGGCCACAGACCGGCTACTACGATGACATCGTGGCTGAGACTGCTGCTCTGTTGGAAAGTCTGGCGATCAACCACCCGTTCGTGGACGGGAACAAGCGCGTCGCCTTTGCGGCGGCCGACGTATTCCTGCGCATCAATGGCTGGCGCTTGCAGCGTGCGCCGATGCAGATCTATGCGGAGATGATGCAGATGTTCGAGTCGGGCACGCTTGACATCGCTCATCTCGATCCCTGGCTGCGGTCGTTTGCCGTCGCAGCAAAGTGATGCCATGAACGAGAAAACACCCAACCAGCAGACTCAGGCTCCAGTTCCGCGTCGTTCGGCGCAAGCTGCTCGGGCAGTGCCCGCAAATTGATGGCGGCGGCACGCATGGGTTTTCTCCTGTCGACGCATACATAACAGATATACAAATTGCGTCGTGTGTGTATCTGTTGTCAACATGCGCCCGTGGGCCCATCGCCGCAGATCGAGAGGCGCGTGGCAGGTGATTCAATTTCTCGGAACCGGCATGACGCAGCCGTTCCCGACCCGACGACCGACCAGCAAACCAATCAAAGCCGCTGTTTGATATAGGCCGGCAGGCATCCGCAAGGAGGTCGCCTTCATATCCGTTTCAGGGGCCGGGCGCGGGTTCAGTTCCGGATCACGCCACCAATGGCAAAACCCCACCCGTTCTCGGTTGGGGTTTTCTCGCCAGCGCCCGCGCGGCGGTCACTTCCGCGTCAAGCCTTTGAGCGCGTCGGCCATGCTGGTATTGAACGGCCCACTCGCCACGGCCGCTGGCTTGGCCCGCGTATCGCGCGGGCGCTCACGGCTGCCCCGTGGCGAATCGGGCTTGCTCGCACCGGGCTCGTCGCTCAGACGGCAGCTGAGTGCGATGCGTTTGCGTGCGACGTCGACTTCCATCACCTTGACCTTGACGATGTCGCCGGCCTTCACCACGTCGCGCGGGTCCTTGACGTAGCTGTCGGCCAGCGCGGAGATGTGCACCAGGCCATCCTGATGCACGCCGATGTCGACGAAGGCGCCAAAAGCGGCAACGTTCGAGACCACGCCTTCCAGAACCATGCCGGGGCGCAGATCCTTGATGTCCTCCAGGCCGTCGGCGAAGCGCGCGGCCTTGAACTCGGGACGCACGTCGCGGCCGGGCTTTTCGAGCTCTTTCAGGATGTCGCGCACGGTGGGCAGGCCGAAATCGGCGTCGGTGTAGCGCTCGGGTTTCACACTGCGCAGGAACGCGCTGTCGCCAATCAGCTGGGTGACGGTCTTGCCGCAATCAGCCAGCATGCGCGCCACCAACGGGTAGGCCTCGGGATGCACGGCCGACGCATCCAGCGGCTCGTCGCCATCACGGATGCGCAAAAAACCGGCGCATTGTTCGAAGGTCTTGTCGCCCAGACGCGGCACTTTGAGCAAGGCCTTGCGCGAGGGGAACGCGCCGTTCTGGTCACGATGACTGACGATGTTCTCGGCCACGGTGCTGGACAGGCCCGACACCCGCGCCAACAGCGCACTGGAGGCGGTGTTGACGTCCACGCCGACGGCGTTGACGCAGTCTTCCACGCGGCCATCGAGGGCGCGCGCCAGGCGATACTGGTCGACGTCGTGCTGGTATTGACCCACACCAATGGCCTTGGGCTCGATCTTGACCAGCTCGGCCAGCGGATCTTGCAGACGGCGCGCAATCGACACCGCGCCACGCAAGGACACATCGAGCATCGGAAACTCCTTCGCCGCGCGTTCGGATGCCGAGTAAACCGAGGCACCGGCTTCGCTGACGACGACTTTCTGCATGCGCAGTTTCGGCAGCGCCTTGATCAGCTCACCGGCCAGTTTGTCGGTTTCCCGCGAGGCCGTGCCATTGCCGATGGCGATCAACTCCACTTGATGGGCGAGGCACAAGCGGCCCAGGCTGGCCAGCGACGAGTCCCACTGCCGGCGCGGTTCGTGTGGATAAATCGTGTCGGTGGCCACCAGCTTGCCGGTGGCATCGACCACCGCCACCTTGACGCCGGTGCGCAGGCCGGGGTCCAGCCCGAGCACTGCCTTGGCGCCGGCTGGCGCGGCCAGCAGCAAGTCCTTCAAATTGTCGCCGAACACCTTGATCGCCTCGGCCTCGGCCCGCTCCCGCGCCTGATTGAAAAGATCGAGCATGAGGTGCAGGTGAATCTTGGCGCGCCACGCGAGCCGGCAGACCCCGGTGAGCCATGCATCGGCGGCGCGACCTTTGGGCGCGATGCCGGCGTGCAGCGCGATACGGCCTTCGGCGTAGGCGTGGCCTGCTTCGCTGTCGGCGCCCGGCTCCAGGTCGAGCGCCAGAAACTCCTCGCGGCGGCCACGGAACAGGGCCAGCAGGCGATGCGACGGAATCTTTGCCAGCGATTCGGCGTGATCGAAGTAGTCGCGGAATTTCTCGCCTGCGGTCTCCTTGCCTTCCACCACTTTGGCGCGAATTTGGCCGTTCGCCTCCAGCCAGCCGCGCAGCTCGCCGAGCAGTGCCGCGTTTTCACCAAAACGCTCGATCAGGATCGCACGCGCGCCTTCGAGTGCTGCCTTGACATCGGCCACACCCTTGTCGGCATCGACAAAGCCTTCGGCGTAGTGCTCGGGCGTTTGTGTCGGGTCGTCGAGCAATCCATCGGCCAGGGGTTCCAGCCCTGCTTCGCGCGCGATCTGCGCCCGTGTGCGGCGCTTCGGCTTGTAGGGCAGATACAAATCTTCCAGACGTGACTTGCTGTCGGCGGCATCGATCTCCGCACGCAAGACATCGCTCAGTTTGCCCTGCTCGTCGATGCTGGTCAGGATGGCCGCACGCCGATCTTCCATTTCACGCAAGTACACCAGCCGCGTTTCGAGGTTGCGCAATTGGGTGTCATCCAGACCACCGGTGACCTCCTTGCGGTAGCGGGCAATGAAGGGCACCGTGGCGCCGCCGTCCAGCAACTCGACCGCCGCCACCACCTGCGCGGGCTGGGCGGCGATTTCGCCGGCGATGGCATGGGCAATCTTGCGTTCGAGCGCGGTGGGCATGGCAGTCATCAATGGATCGCTGTAGAAAAAGACCGCCCATTGTCGCGGCCCGACGCCCCGGCGTCACCCTTGACAATGGCATGTATTCCCAGCCATGCGTTCTCGCATCGAACCGCGGACGCCGGAACCCGCCCGGCCATCGGACCGGGCCGCCAGCGAACGCCCCGCGACATCAATGCAGCGGCGGTTGCGCGGGGTCGCTTGTCTGCGGCATGTAGAAGTCGTGCAGGTATTTCTCGCCTTCATCGGCCAGCACCGTGACCACGGTGCGCAATTCCGGGAAGCGCTCGCGGATGCGTTTGGCGGCCAGAAAATGCGCCCCGGAGCTCGGCCCGCACAACAGGCCGCGCTGGCTGGCAAGGCGGCGCATTTCCGCTACCGCATCCACACTGGCAACGCCGAGAAAATCCTGCACTTGATCGCGGTGACGGGCGAAGATGCCCGGCACAAAACCGTCGGAAATGCCTTCGATCTGGTGCAGCGCCACCTCGCCACACAGCAACGTGCACGATTCCGACGGCTCCATCGCAAACAGACGCAGCTTGGGGTTGACCTGACGCAGCGCCTGGCCGACGCCGATCAAGGTACCGCCGGTGCCGACGCCGTGCACGAAGGCATCGGGGACGCGCCCGGCGGGCAACTGGGCGAGGATTTCCGGGCCAAGGATTTCGCGGTTTTCTTCCACGTTCCACTCGTTCTCGAATTGACCGGGAAAGAAGAATCCGGGGCGTCGACCCAACTCGCGCGCACGCTCCAGCGCCACATTGACGTGGAAACTGCCGCACAAAAGCACCTCGGCACCGAAGGCGCGCGAGATCGCCACCCGTTCACTCGACAAGCCTTCCGGCATCACCACGATCATGCGGTAACCCTTGACCGCCGCGACCATCGAGAAGGCATTGCCGGTGTTGCCACTGGTCGCCTCGACGATGGTATCGCCCGCGTGCAGCAGGCCTTCCCGCTCGGCGCGCTCGATGATGTATTTGGCGATACGTGCCTTGATCGAGCCGGACGGATTGAGGAACTCGCACTTGGCAAAGATGCCCTCTTCCAACTCCAGCAAGGGCGTGTCACCGACGGCGTCGAGGATATTGGCGGATACACCGGTGTATCGGGTCGACATGGCAACCACTCCAAGGTGGAAAGAGCGGATTGTCCCACCGGCCGGCTGTGCGTCGGCTGATGCAGGTCAACCGAATCCAGGCGCGCGTGGCGCCCGTGGGCGGAAACGCGCCAATCCGGCGCGCGGACGCGGACGGGCCCT
>DASSXP010000270.1:0-8630 GCA_035703755.1 Rhodanobacteraceae bacterium
GGCACCCGGCACACCGGACTGCCCGGCGTTGCCGTTCGCGCCATTGATACCTGAAGGTGCGCCACCGGCACCACCGTTGCCTGCCACACCCGCCGCCCCCGCAGCGCCACCGGGGCCGCCTGTACCACCGCTGCCCGCATAAAGATTGTTGCTGTTGACCCCGAACGCGGTGCTGGCATCGCCGCCATTGCCGCCCATGCCACCATCGCCGCCGTCGCCGGCATCACCGCCGCTGCCACCCGCGCCGGCCATCCCGTCCGTCCCCGCGCCCAAGGCCATGCCCGCAGCACCGCCATTGCCACCGGAACCGCCAGCACTACCGTTGCCGCCGTTGCCGCCAACGCCACCTGCACCGCCGTTGCCGCCGTTGGCCTTGGTGGCACCCGCGAGCGGGGCCGTCGCCGTCGCCTCGCCACCCGCCCCGCCGGTACCGCCCGCCCCGCCATCGGTGCCAGATCCACCAGCCCCGCCGTGACCGCCGACACCGCCGTTGCCGCCGTTGCCGGATACCGTTCCACCGCTACCGCCCGCGCCGCCGTTGCCGCCCGCGCCTCCGATTGAACCATTGACACCCTGACCGCCAAGACCGCCTGCGCCACCGTCGCCCGCATACACCACGTTGTTGCCACCAGCGACCGTGCCGGCCCCACCGGCGCCGCCAACACCCCCGCCGGCTCCAAGGCCGCCCATGCCGCCAGCGCCGCCGCTACCGCCGTACGCCGAATAGTTCATCAAACCCGCATCAAGGACCGCAGCCGAGCCGCCGGCACCCCCGCTGCCACCTATCTGCAGGTAGCCGCCGTTGTTGGCGTTGTTGCCAAGGCCGCCCACCCCGCCGGCACCCGCGACACAGCCATTGATGGCGGAACAATCGGTGCCACCGCTGCCCGCAAAGGCAACTGGATTGGTGCCGCCCGCCGATGCCCCGCTCGAGCTGCCCGAACCACCGTTGCCACCCGCGCCGCCGTTGCCACCATTGCCGCGGCTGCCACCGGCGCCACCCGCACCACCGGCGCCACCCGCACCACCGGCGCCGCCCGCACCGACGACACTCACGGACGTCAGGGCATTGAAGCCCGCGCCACCGTTACCACCATGACCGCCGCTCGCCGCCGCGCCGGCACCCGCCGGGTTGACGCCGGCACCATCCAGCCCGCCAGTGCCCGCAAGCCCCGCGCTGCCACCGCTGCCACCCGTACCGCCATCGGCGATCAGCGACGAGCTGCCGTTGGAGCCGGCACCTCCATCGCCACCCGCGCCGGCCGCGCCGCCTTGACCACCCACACCGACGGCGCCGTTCACTGCCGCGCCACCCTGACCGCCAACGCCGCCAACGCCACCCGTGCCGCCTGAACCACCAATTCCCAACGCTCCGCCGCCCAGCACGCCCGAGCCGCCGGCCCCACCGCGACCGGCGGCGCCACCGACACCACCGGTACCGCCGTTGCCAGCCAACGTGCCGCCGTTGCCGCCAGCGCCACCGGCACCGCCCGCGCCGCCCGTTTGGCCGTTGGCGCCCAAGGCAGCCAAGCCATCCACACCGGGAGCACCGCTGCCGCCGGCACCACCGACGCCGCCATTGCCACGGCTGCCGCCGTCGCCGCCACGGCCACCATTGCCGCCGTTCACGCCCGGCGTCGTGGCGCTGAAACCCGCTCCGCCCATGCCGCCGTTGCCGCTGGCCGCGCCATTGCCACCCGTCACGTTGCCAGCCACCGTCAGCGTGAAACCGCTGCCGCTGACACCCGCGCTGCCATTGCCGCCATCCCCGCCATTGCCTCCCGTCCCGCCATTGGGCGAGCTGGCGCTGCCACTGCCACCGGCGCCACCCACACCACCCGCGCCGCCGTTGCCGCCAGCAACCGCGCCGGTCGAGGTGATGGTGACAACGTCACCCGTGTTGGCGACAACCGCGCTGGCGCCCGTACCCCCATTGCCGCCAGCGCCGCCGTCGGCAGCCGATCCGGGCGCGCCGTTGGCGCCGACCGCTCCAATGGCGCCATCCGCACCAACGAGCGGCGTACTGATATCCGTGGTGGTCTGTGCGGCGGCGGCGCCTGTCAAGGCAAGACTGCCAACCATTGCCGCCAACAAACCGCTGCCCAGGATGCGCGCAATGACGCAGGGCAGACGTCGCTGGCGGCCTTGTTGCGTGTCGTCATGACGGCTGCCGACGGGTGGGCATCCCACCCGTATCAAGGCAACGGGAACCTGGTCGGAATGGCAACCCGACACCGCATCAAACGTGCAACGCATGACCTACCCCTTGTCAGGAAAATCGGATCGTTACGGCTCTCAATGCATGCAACCGAGGTGCCGAGCGTAGCAGCCCCGCGTGGGCCGGCATGGCGACACGGCACTGGCTTGCCGCGCATTCCAGCCGCCAATCGCTGGCACAACTCACAATGGCTCGAATCCGTCCGCGAACACCGTATCAAGCCCGGTGTAGGGATACAGAGCGAATCCCTGTGCATCGAACACATCCAGCCGGTTTGGAATGGTGGTTTCGATGGTGGCGGCGGTGGCCGTGTCGATCCGCCCGCTCGAACGACGGGCTGCCAACCAGACCAGAAAACTCTCCGCCACGTCTTCGCGCCCCGGGTTGTCCGCCGCGTAGGTCGAAATGAATTCGAGGTCCGCCGCCTGCGCCGCCAACCAGGCACTGGAACTGGCCAGGGGGTCATCCAGCGAGGTATGGCTCGCCTCGTGTGCCAACGCCTCTTCCAGGATGCCGGTATCGATATAGCTTTGCGCAATCGCGCCGGTATGAATCAGCAACGACTGGTTGCCGCCGCCAAACGCTTCGTCACCGCGATGAATCCACAGCATGTGCACATCGTCGCGCAGTGCTTGCGGCAGCTGCCCGACAACACTGGCATAGAAGCGGGCCGGTGCCGCCGCCAGCGCCTCACTTGCGAACTCGGGATCAACTTGCACCTCGATGCCGCGGCCGTCCGCATACGTCGCGTCGAACAAATAGACATTCAGGTTTTCGAAGCAGCCACAACGCCGATCGAACAGGTTGCGCACACCCTGGCCCGCATAGGTGATGCCAAGAAATGCATTCGGGTCGGCAGCCGTGATGATGTCGGGATCAATGAAGATGGTGCCACTGTAAGGCGGCGTCGCGCTGGCCGTCGCGCCAAGCAGGATCAAGGTCAGCCACCAGTGCCGAATTCGACGCGCCGGAATCCAAGTGTGGTGTTGCATGCAGCACCTCGGGAAACGGGATACGCGGACATGATCGCCGTTTCACCGGCGCACCTGCAATGCCGGGCTTCGGTTGTGCCGCACGCCGCCGATTACGGCGCTGACACGGACTCGAAGCCATCGACGAAAACACGATCGAGCACGACGATCGTGCCGCGCATGCCGCCGTTCAAGTCGCCGTGGGCCTCGCAGTAATAGCCGTGCTCGCCAACGTGTCTGAACTTCACCGTCGCGCTCCACGCCGCGGTACTGGGCGCGTTGTTGGTGCTGCAATTGAGCGAGCAGATGAAGTAGTTGTCGTCGGCGTGCACGTTGTGCAGGCCACCGGCATTGACGTACTTCACCGTGTCGTTCTGGTAGATGACCAGAGTCGCCGGAGTGAAGGTCATGTCCGGGTTGGCCGTGACCGTCCACACCCGCGCCTCGGCGCTTGACGCGAGCAGCAGCATTGCCAGGGACAGCAACCAGTCGCCGCGGCGCGTCATCCCATGAAGCCGAGGTCGGAGCTGGCGAAGCGGCCCAGGTTCGGGAAGATGTCGCCGATACCGCCGGCGTCCACGCCCAGCCAGCGCGCCAGCGTGGCGGCGTATTGATCCACCGCGGTGGTTGGAATGATCTGCCCCCAGCCGGTGTCGTCGGGGTTGTTATCGGCCTTGAGCGACGGCATCGCGCCGTAGAAACGCCCACCCTGCACCGCGCCGCCAAGCACGAAGTGGTGCCCACCCCAGCCGTGGTCGGTGCCGCTGGCATTGACCGCCAGCGAGCGGCCGAAGTCCGAAGCGGTGAAGGTGGTGACGTCATTGTCGACACCGAGCTGCACGGTGGCGTCGTGAAAGGCCTTCAGCGCTTGCGACAGCTGCGACAGGTTCCACTCCTGGTTGGCGAGCTGGTCGGTATGGGTGTCGTAGTTGCCGGTGGAGACGAAATAGATTTGCCGACTCATGCCGAGCGCGTTGCGGATGCCGATCAGGCGCGCCACCATCTGCAACTGCGCAGCCAGATCGTTGTCCGCCGGGAACGGCGTGCTCCAGAGCGGCGGATCGCCCAGCGCGCTGTCGATCTGGTTGTAGATGTCGATGCTGCGCGCATTGGCGCTGGCAAAGGCGCGCTCCAGCGCGTTGGTCTGCGTGCCTGGGGCAATCAAGGCCTCGTAAGCGGCGCGGTTCAGGGCCTGGGTCTCGGCGCCGTAGTCGGAGCAGCTGCCGGCGATCCAGCACTCGTCGCCGTCATCGTGGTAGCTCATGCGCCCGACGCCGTTCGGATCCATGCCGTACGGCGTCACCACGGCGCCGCGCTCGAAGCTGTTGTTGCCCGACAGCGTGATGCTCATCGGCACCTGACCACTATTGCCGGCATGCAGCAGGTCGGCAATCCGCCCGCCCCAGCCCAGCGCATTGGCATCGTCGGGGCGCGAGGTCTGCCATTGCATCGCCTGGTCCTGGTGGGAAAACAGTTGCGGCGGACTGGCGACGCTGCCGGCCTGATACTGGGCGGCCGTGATCGGGTACAGCAGGCTGCCGACGTTGGCGACCACGGCCGCCTTGCCGGCATTGAACAGCGAGGCCAGCTCGGGCATGCCCGGATGCAGCGCATAATTGCCCGGCCCGCCACCGGCCTGCGGTGTCAATGCATGCAAACCGGCAGTCTGTGCCAGTGCGCCACGTGCGGCGAGATAGTCGGTCAGTGCCGGTCCGGAAGTCGGCACGATGGAATTGAAGCTGTCGTTGCCGCCGAACAGGAACACGCACACCAGCGCCTTGTAACCACCCAGCGCGGCAGCCGTTTGCGTGTTCAGCGTGGCCGCCATCAGGCGCAGACTACCGAAGGCCGAGTACAGGCTGGCGCCACCCAGGGCGGCGCCGATGGACTTGCGCAGGAATTGGCGACGGTTCACATGCATGGCGGCCTCACTTCTGCACCGAGTATTCGGGCGAGGACAGGATCAGGTACAGCGCGTTCTTGACGCGATCGAGGCCAATCTGGCCGCCATCCACGGCTTGCAAGCGGGTCAGCAGCACCTGCCGCATCCATGGCGACATCTGGCCGGACAGGAACAGAAGGTCGTACTCGTCGATCAGTGCTTCCGGGTCGCTGGCGGCGAGGGCGGCATCGCCCGTGTAGTCCATGAACAAGGGGTACTCGCCCGGATCCACCCAGCACTGGCCTTCGCCGTAGTTGCAGAAAACTTCGTGATACAGGTAATTCGGCGTGTCGACGATGTGCGAGTCGTCGAGAATCTGGAACTCTGGTGCGCGCATGCCCAACGTTTCCAGCTCGCCCGGCGGTTGGTAATCGGGGGTAAAAAAGTTGAACACGCTGGGCGCGCGCAGCGGCGCTTCACCGAACCAGTCCTCGATCGGCGGCCAGGTCAGCAGGTTGACCACCCGCCCGTTGCCGGATTGCCCCAGCATCGCACGCCACAGATGGGTGGCTTTCAGTATCGGTTCGCGCAATTTGCCGAACGTGCCGGCGTGCTGCCACTGGCCATAGCGCGCTTCGGGGTCGAGCAGGATCGCCCGTACCACCGCTTTCAGGTCGCCGCGCACGCCGCTGCCGTTGTTGTTGAAGACACTGGTAACACGTCCGATGTAGGCCGGCGAGGGGTTGCTGGTGACCAGGTTCTGGATCAACCGCCGTGCGATGAAGGGGCCGACGTTGGGATGGTGGAAGATGTTGTCCAGCGCCGCGGTCAGTTCCGCCTGAGCGTTGCCGCCGGGTTCGAGTACGCCGCCTTGCAAGGCCACGCCGGGATATTCCAGCAACTGCTTGGCGCTGGTGTTGTCGTGCCAGTCCTCGACCGGCTGCATGGGCAGGAACCAGGGCGGATCGTCGGCATTGCTGGGGCCACACCATTCGTAGGTTTCCTCGTCGCAACAACGGTAGCTGGTCTCGCCGCATCCGGTGTTGTTCCAGATCCAGCCGGTGAAGACTGCGGCAAATCCCCGCACGGTGTTCTGGTTGTAGGTGGGAATGGGCTGCCCGCCAGATAGCTTGACCGAACCGTCATTGTTCAATTGCACCAAGCCCACCGAGAACAGCTGCATCACCTCGCGGGCGTAGTTCTCGTCGGGATGCCGGTTCAACTCGGGATCGGCTTTCTGGTTGCCGAGCGAGGTCAGGTAGATGCCCATGGCCGGGCTTTTGGTGACATTCTCCAGCAGGGTGCGGTAATTGCCGAAGGCATCCGCGGCCAGCGTGTCGTAGTACCCGGCCAGCGACCACGGCCGGAACGACAGGTTGCCGTTGACGTAGGAGACAACGAAGATCTGGCTCAGCGCGTAGGCGAGGCGCTGCCGCAACTGGTCGGTCGGCACCCGATTGCCGCGACTGGGGTCCGGGGTACCCACCGCGTTGATCGACCAGATTTCCAGCCGCGTGTTGTCGGTGACGTCGTTGCAGTTGTCGTTGCCACTCCCGCAGTTGAGCGCGGCCACCCAATCGAGATACGGCACCTCGGTCGAGACCGACGCGGCGAACTGTTCGTTGAGCCAGCCCTGATACCCGACCAGGCGCAGGTGCGCGATGTCGGCCGCAGTCGGGCCAAAGGTCGCCTGGGCGAGGAAGCGGGCCGCATCGGCATCCGTCGTCGGACCCGCGGCAACGCCCTCGAAGCTGTCATGAAAGCCCGGGTCCGGCGCATGACTCGCGCCTTGCGCCAATGTCGCGCCCGCGCCCACGATCAACACCAAGCCCAGCCACCGCGATTTCAGCCTGATTGCCATGCCACCGCCCTCGCCCACTGCACGGCCGATTGAAGCGCAATCGCCAACCGCCAACCATGACGGCCAGCACACTTGTCGCCGCGCCAACGGGCAGCGCGATCCAAATCGGCGGCTTGGCGCGGAAAATGACGATCCAGCCCATCGCGCTCGGCTACAATGCGCCGGTTTGCCCGCCCTGACCGCTCTGGAGACCCCGATGGCCACCGCCAAGCCCAAATACAAGCGCATTTTGTTGAAACTCTCCGGCGAGGCGCTGATGGGTGCGGCCGACTACGGCATCGACCCGGAGATGATCGGCCGCATCGCCGACGAAATCCTCGAAGCGCGCGCGGCCGGGATCGAGGTCGGCGTGGTCATCGGCGGCGGCAACATTTTTCGCGGCGCCGGTCTCGCCGAGGCCGGCATGGACCGCGTCACCGGCGACCACATGGGCATGCTGGCGACGGTGATGAACGCCTTGGCGATGCAGGACGCGCTGGAAAAGCGCGGCGGTTTCGCCCGCGTGATGAGCGCGATCCAGATCCACGACGTGTGCGAGGACTTTATCCGCCGCCGCGCCATCCGGCATCTGGAAAAAGGCCGCATCGTGCTGTTCGCCGGCGGCACCGGCAACCCTTTCTTCACTACCGACTCGGCCGCCGCCCTGCGCGCGGTGGAAGTCGGCGCCGACCTGGTGCTGAAAGCCACCAAGGTCGACGGCGTCTACAACGCCGACCCGAAAAAGAAGAAAGACGCCAAGCGCTTCGAGCGCGTCAGTTTCGAGGAAGTGATCGCGCGCAACCTGATGGTGATGGATACCGCCGCGATCGCGCTGTGCCGCGATCACAACCTGACCCTGCGCATTTACGACATGACCCGCCCCGGCAATTTGATGCGCATCCTCAAGGGCGAATCCATCGGCACCCTGGTCGACAACGCGGCCTGACCGGGCGTTTCCGGCGACCGCATGGCGGCCGGCTGATATACTGGCGCGTCAACCAGAACGCCTTGGGTGCCCCATGCTGAACGAGATCAAGCAAGACGCCGAAACCCGCATGCAAAAGAGCGTCGATGCACTGCATCACGAATTGCTGCGCCTGCGTACCGGCCGCGCCAGCACGGCTCTGGTCGAAAGCATCAAGGTGCCTTACTACGGCTCGGACATGCCGCTCAGTCAGGTCGCCACGGTAGCGGTGTCCGACGCCCGCACGCTGACCATCACGCCGTGGGAAAAAACCATGGTCGGGCCGATCGAAAAAGCCATCATGGCCTCGGACATCGGCATCACCCCGACCAGCGCCGGCACCACCATCCGCCTCAATATGCCGGCGCTGACCGAAGAACGTCGCCGCGAACTGGCCAAGCACGTCGGCCACGAGGCCGAGGGCGCCAAGGTCGCGGTGCGCAACATTCGCCGTGACGCCCTGCAAAAAGTCAAGGAACTGCTCAAGGACAAGGCCATCACCGAGGATGACGAGCGCCGCGCCGACGACGACATCCAGAAGCTCACCGACCGCTACGTCAAGCAGGTCGACGGCGTGGCCAAGGCCAAGGAAGACGAATTGATGGCGCTCTGAGGCGCCGTCTGTCCGCCATGCAAGACGCCACCGACGCGCAAGGGCCGCGCCATGTCGCCATCATCATGGATGGCAACGGCCGCTGGGCCGAGCGCCGCCACCGCCCCCGCAGTTTCGGCCACCGCGCCGGCCAGTAGGCCGT
>DASSXP010000098.1:0-8823 GCA_035703755.1 Rhodanobacteraceae bacterium
TTTCCTGCCACGCAAGGCCGCGGCTTTCGAGGTATTTCTTGGCCGCCACGCAATAGCCGCAACTGGCGCTGGTGTAGATTTCGATATGGTTCATGGCATGGAATCAAAGAAGGCTGCCGGGTATGGTCGGTGATCCACGGCAACGCCGCCTTAACCTGGATCAAGCGCTGGGTGCCGGCGGTCGACAGGCCGGGAACCTTGCGGGCATGATGGCGTCTACACCTCGTTAACCTCCTCGTCGCTAGGCTGTTGCGCCTTGAACGCAATCACCCGTCCACTGCAACGTTTGCCCGTCGTGGCGCTGGTCGCCGCGCTCGCCTTTGCTGCCTCGGCGCAGGAGTCGGAACACCGGCTGCCCGAACTTGGCAGCTCCGCCAATGCCTTGCTCACCCCGGCCGAAGCGCGCCAGATCGGTGGCAGCATGCTGTTGCAGATGCGCGCGCTCAACATGGTGATCGACGATGGCGAGCTCAACCGCTATGTCAATGACGTCGGCTATCGGCTGGTGGCCCACGCCGGCATCCAGAAGGGCATGCGCTTCACCTTTTTCGTGGTGCGCGACAACGGCATCAACGCCTTTGCCGCCCCCGGTGGCTACATCGGCGTCAATGCCGGCCTGATCACCGCCACCGAGGACGAAAGCGAGCTGGCCGGCGTGCTGGCGCATGAAATCGCCCACATCACCCAACACCATCTGGAGCGCGCCGAGGAAGACGCGCGCAAGATGAGCCCGTTGATGGCGCTGGCGATGCTGGGTGCGGCGGTGGTGGCGAGCCAGAGCGGCAGCGGTGATGCCGCGCCGGCCGCGGTCGCCGCCGGCATGGGCCTGATGGCGCAACGGCAAATCAACTTCACCCGCAAGGACGAGGCCGAGGCTGACCGCATCGGCATCGACACGCTGGCCGCAGCCGGCTTTGATGTCGACGGCATGGCCGGTTTCTTCGGCCGCATGGAGCGCCTGATGCGGCCCGGCGCGGGCAGCATCCAGGTGCCCGAGTTTCTGCGCACCCATCCGATCACCAGCAACCGCATCAGTGAGGCCAAGGCACTGGCGCATGTGATCAAGCAGCGTCAAGCCCACGCGCCGAAACGGGCCATCGGCAAGGACATGCAATGGCACGACAGCACCGCGCCACTGGCATGGCTGCGCTCGCCGTCCGCGCTCGATGCGACGCATGACGACAACGGTGTGCGTTATCGATTGATGCGCGAGCGCACCCGAGTGCTGAGCGCGGACAACGACGGCGAATTGCTGACGTACTATCGCGGCAACCTCGAACGCGGCAAGGGTTTCGACACCCTTGCCAACCATTACGGCTACGCGCTGGCACTGACCCGTGGCGGCAAGGCCGACGCCGCCCTGAAAGAATTGCAACCGCTACTGGCAAGCCATCCTGACAATCTGGATTTGCAGCTCGCCGAGGCCGACGCGCTGCGGCACAGCGGGCAGGTGGCGGCTGCCTTGGGTCGCTACGCCGGCCTGTCGGCGCGCCGCCCGACCGACAAGGTCATCGCCGGTGCCTACGCCGATGCGCTACTCAGCACCGCCAAGCGCGATGACGCGCGCAAGGCGGCGGCGTTGCTGCGCCCGCTGCTGGATGACGAGGTCGAAGACCCGACGCTGTACCGCACTTTTGGGCGCGCACTGGACCGCTCCGGTCAGGACGTGCGCGCGGCCGAAGCCTACGCCGACGCCAGCTATCTGTCCGGCCACGCCAGCGATGCGTTGGACCAGTTGCAGCGACTGCTGAAACGCAAGGATCTGGACTACTACGCGCGCGCCCGCATTCAGGCACGGGTCGAATACATCACCCCGATTGCGCTGGAGCTCGCACGGCGCGGCATCACCGCCGACAAACAGGGGCTGTGAGCGGCGCGCCAACGCGCTACGCTCGCGGCATGCCCAACCACCTCGCCACCGAAACCAGTCCGTACCTGCGCCAGCACGCCGACAACCCGGTCGACTGGTGGCCGTGGTGCGACGAAGCCCTGTCGCTCGCCCGCAAGGCAGGCAAGCCGATCCTGCTGTCGATCGGCTACAGCGCCTGCCACTGGTGCCATGTGATGGCGCGCGAAAGTTTCGAGGACGCCGCGACGGCGGCGTTGATGAACGAGCTGTACGTGTGCATCAAGGTCGACCGCGAAGAGCGGCCGGATCTCGACAAGGTGTATCAGCTGGCCTATCAGGCCATGAACCGGCGTGGCGGCGGCTGGCCGTTGACGGCATTCCTGACCCCGGACGATCATCTGCCGTTCTACCTCGGCACCTATTTCCCGCCCACGCCACGCCACGGACTGCCGGCCTTCGGCCAGGTGTTGCAGGAAGTGCGGCGCTGGTGGGATGAGCAGCGCGGGGCGGTGCGCGAACAGAACCGGGCGCTGGCGGCATTTCTGGCCGACGGCGCCGCCGCGGGGGCGAGCGCCACGCCCGACGATGCGCCACTGCGGGCCGTGCTGGCGACGCTCGCCGACCGCTTCGACCCCAAGCAGGGCGGACACCGCGGCGCCCCCAAGTTCCCGCCCTCGATTGAACTGGAATTGCTGCTTGACCTTGAGCAGCCGGCACCGGTTGCATTGACGCTGGAGCGGATGGCCGCCGGCGGCATCCACGACCAGCTTGGCGGCGGCTTTGCCCGTTACAGCGTGGATGCGTATTGGCAGATCCCGCATTTCGAGAAAATGCTGTACGACAACGCGCAGCTGCTGCCCCTGTATGCGGAACACGACCCCGCGGTGGCGCAGCGGCTGATCGACTGGTTGCGGCGCGAAATGACGGCGGCCGACGGCAGCTTTTTTGCCGCGCTCGATGCCGACTCCGAGCACGAGGAAGGCAAGTACTACGTGTGGCAGCGCGAGCAGGTGCGGGACTTGCTGGAGCCGGACGAGTACGCCGTCATCGCCTGCCACTACGGCCTTGATCTGGCGCCGAACTTCGAGAATCGGGCCTGGAACCTGGTACAGGCGCGGCCTTTGGCACCGATGGCACAGGCGCTCGGCATTGCCGATGACGTGGTCGCTGCCCGACTGGCCCGTGCCCGTGAAAAACTGCTCGCGGCGCGTAGCCAGCGGGTGCGTCCGGGGCTGGACGACAAGCGCCTGACCGGCTGGAACGCGCTCATGATTGCCGGCCTCGCCCGCGCGTCACGCACCTGCGCGCGGGCGGACTGGCTGACCATGGCTGAGCGCGCGCTGGACGCCTTGCACGCCGGTGCCTGGCGCGATGGCCGTTTGCTGGCCAAGACGGGGCCGGATGCCACACGCTTCCCGGCCTATCTCGATGATTGCGCCTGCCTGCTCGATGCCCTGCTGGAAATGCTGCAATGCCGCTGGAGCGCGCGTGATTTCGAGTGGGCGCTGGCGCTCGCCGAACAATTGCTGGCTCGCTTCGAGGACAGCGCGCAGGGCGGCTTCTTCTTCACCGCGCACGAGCACGAGACGCTGATCCAGCGCAGCAAGCCGTTCATCGACGAGGCCACGCCGGCCGGCAATGGTGTCGCCGCGCGCGCCTTGTTGCGACTCGGTCACTTGACCGGCGAAACGCGCTACCTCGACGCCGCCGAGCGTTGCCTGCGCGCCGGCCGCGCCGCGCTGGACGAGATGCCCGCTGCCTGCAGCACCCAGCTGCGGGCGCTGAACGATTACCTTGCGCCACGCAGCCATGTGGTGATCCGTTGTGCGGGCGAGGCCGAAGCGGCGCGCTGGGCGGCGTCCGCGCCACCTGCACGGCGCACCGATGTGTATCGCATCCCCGCCGCGGCCGGCGGCCTGCCGGGCGTGCTGGCGGCGCAGGTCTGGCGCGCTGGCGGGGTGGCCTACCGCTGTCGTGGCACGCAATGCGAGCCGCCGATCACGGACCCGGCCCGCCTGCATTCGGAAGATCGTGGCACAATCCGGTCGATGCACGATCGAGCCTCGCCATGACCGCCATGCCACCTGCACAAGGCGGCGAATTGCTGGCTGCGGTCGACCTCGGGTCCAACTCCTTCCACCTGCTGCTGGTGCGTCGTCACGGCGGGGTGATGGAGACCGTGCTGCACCGGCGTGACAGCGTGCGGCTGGCGGCCGGGCTCACGGCTACCGGTCAACTCGATCCGGCGCGGCGGGCCAAGGCGCTGGCGGTGCTGCGCGACTACGCCGAAAGCCTGAATGCCGCGCCCGCAGTGCGCGTTTTCGCCGCCGCCACCGAGGCGGTGCGGCTGCTGGCGGATGCGGACGATTTTCTGGCGCAGGCGTCGCGTGCGCTCGGCTGGCCGGTGCAACTGGTCAGCGGCGACGAGGAAGCGCGCTTGATCTGGCGTGGTGCGGTGCACGCCTTGCCGCGCAGCACCCGGCGCCGGCTGGTGATCGACATCGGCGGCGGCAGCACCGAGTTGATACTGGGACGCGGCAGCCACATCGAACGGCTGGCCAGCGTGCCGATGGGTTGCGTGGTCAGTGCGCGTGAGCAGCTGTCGCAACCGCTGTTCAATGCCACCGTCTGGCGGCGTGCACAGGCGCAACTGGTGGCGCAACTCAAACCGCTGGCGGCGCCGTTCGTGGCCCTTGGCTGGGACGAGGTTTGGGCCGGCGCCGGCACCGCCGTCACGCTCGGCAACATGACCGCCGCCGCCGGCTACGCGGCCGGCCGCATCGACACCGGCAGCCTTGCCGCGCTGCAGGCCCGGGTGCTGCAAGTGGGGCGCAGCGACCGCCTTGACACACTGCCCGGGCTCGACCCCGAACACGCGCCAATCGCCGCCGGCGGCCTGCTGGTGATGCAGGCGGTGGTCGCCGCGTTCGGCATCCGTCAGTTGGCCATCAAGGACTTTGCCATGCGTCACGGCCTGCTGCTCAGCCTGATGACCGCCGCGGCGACGCCGGGCAAGGTCAACCCGCTGTCGGCAGCAACTCAGTCGTAACCGTTGGCGAACAGTGCGTCGGACTCCACCGCACCAATGTCGCAGGCGGCCACCCCGTCGGCATTGGCATCGAGCGGACGGGCCTGTCCTCGCGCATCCTGGGTGATGGTGGCGCCGAAGGCATCCATGCAACTGCCGGCGGCGTCAATCAGTGCGCTGCCCCAGAGCGGCATTGCGACAGGTGACGTGGCGGAGTCGAGGATTGCGAGCTTCGGGTCGGCGACGGTGGTGAAGCCGGCGCAGCTTCCATCGCGCGCGATGTTGTGGTCTTGGGTGGAGACGTTCGTCACGTCGCAGTTGGCGACAGCGGACAAACTGACAAACACGCTGTTGCGTGCGACGGTAGTGGACGTGCTGGCGAGGTCGGCGCCGAGCGCGGAGCCGGGTGCGCCGACGGGATCGCCATTGCCCCCGACGCCCGCCACGGCATCGTTTTCTGCGCCGCTGACGAATGCCAGTGCGACAAAGGCGTCGGCGTGAATTGCGCCGCCTGATGCACTCCCGCCCGCGCCCCCCGATTTGCCGCCCCCACTGCCGCCGTCTCCACCGTCTCCACCGCTTCCACCAGTACCGGCAAAGCCCACCCCGCCCGCCCCGCCAATCGCGTGGTTGCGCAGCAGTTGGGTATTGACGATGTCGAATGCCCCGGTGCTGTGAATGGCACCGCCCATGGACATCCCGCCGGCGCCGGCGGAATTTTCGCCGACAGATAACGAGCCGCCTTGTCCGCCCAGCGCCTTGTTGTCGTCCAGCGTGGTGCCAAGCAGCGAGACGGTGCCAGCGCTCGCGATGGCACCGCCGTACGCCGTGCCGCCGCGCCCGGCCGTATCGCTGAAGCTGCTGAAGCCGAAACCGCCTGTGGCTGCGTTGTGCGACAACACGCAGCGAACCAGTTGCAGGCTGGCGCCGGCCCCGACCCGTATCGCACCGCCGTAGGCATCGCCGCCATCCGGATCAGTGGCAGTGCCGTTGCGGCCGGTGATCTGCCCATGGATGAGCCGCAGGCCGGACAGCGTGGCCGTCGCGTTGTTGGTGAGCTCGAAAATCCGGCTCTGCTGGTTGGCGTCGATGGTCAAGCGCTCGGCGCCGGGTCCGAGCACGGTCACGTCCTTGTAGATCAACAGTCGCTGGCCGCCCAGCGTGATCGTTGCCGGGTAGGTCAGGGTGGCGGCAAAATCGATGCTGTCACCGGGCGCGGCGCTGGCGATGGCGTCGCGCAAGGTGCAGGTGCTGGTGCACACGCCGGTGCCCGCGTCGCCGAGGTCGGTGACGGTCAAGATGGCCGCCGTCGCCGGCAGGCACGCACAGGCCAGCGCGGCCGCGAGGCCGCAGTGGGTGATCGAAAAGCGCATGGCCGTTCTCCCCCCGGAAGCGGAACCGAGTCGGGAGTATGCCACCCATTGAGCGGGCCGGCTGGCCGCCACTTGAAAGGCGCCGCGCCAGCCCCATCTCGCTGGCACATCTGATGAGACGGCTTTCCCTTGGCGCGCATGCGCCTTAAAATTGGCACTCATCAGGGTAGAGTGCTAGCAATTCCGCGCATTTGTTCTGAAAACCATATCAATTCAACAACTTGAGGAAACCCCATGAAACTGCGTCCGTTGCATGATCGCGTGATCGTCAAGCGTCTCGAGGCGGAAACCAAGTCCGCTGGCGGCATCGTCATCCCCGACAGCGCCACCGAAAAGCCGATCAAGGGCGAAGTGCTCGCGGCCGGCACCGGCAAGATCCAGGAAGACGGTAAAGTGCGCCCGATGGCCGTCAAGGTCGGTGACAAGGTGCTGTTCGGCAAGTATTCCGGCACCGAAGTGAAGGTGGACGGCGAAGACCTGCTGGTCATGCGCGAAGAAGACATCGTGGCGGTGATCGAAGGCTGAAAGCTCGGGATTCGGGGCTCGGGATTGACGCTTGCGCCGGCGGCGCGGCCATCCTGATCCACCCCGAATCCACACGCTTGTGCCCTTGATCGAATCCCCCATTCCAAACCCCAAAATTCGAATACCGGAGTTACATCCATGGCTGCCAAAGAAGTCCGTTTTTCTGAAGACGCGCGTGCGCGCATGCTCAAAGGCGTCAACACCCTTGCCAATGCGGTCAAGGTGACGCTTGGCCCGAAGGGCCGCAACGTGGTGCTCGACAAGAGTTTCGGCGCCCCCACCATCACCAAGGACGGCGTCTCCGTCGCCAAGGAAATCGAGCTGGCCGACAAGTTCGAGAACATGGGCGCGCAGATGGTCAAGGAAGTTGCTTCCAAGACCTCCGACGTCGCCGGTGACGGCACCACCACCGCCACCGTGCTGGCCCAGGCCATGCTGCGCGAAGGCATGAAGTCGGTCGCCGCCGGCATGAACCCGATGGATCTGAAGCGCGGCATCGACAAGGCCGTGGTTGCGGCCGTGGCCGAACTGAAGTCGCTCAGCAAGCCCAGCGCCGACAACAAGTCGATCGCTCAGGTCGGTACCATCTCCGCCAACGGCGACACCCACATCGGTGACATCATCGCCGAGGCCATGAACAAGGTCGGCAAGGAAGGCGTGATCACCGTCGAGGAAGGCTCCGGCCTCGAAAATGAACTCGACGTGGTCGAGGGCATGCAGTTCGACCGCGGCTACCTGTCGCCGTACTTCATCAACAACCAGCAGAGCCAGCAGGTTGAACTGGAAGACCCGTACATCCTGCTGCACGACAAGAAGATCTCCAATGTGCGTGATCTGCTGCCGGTGCTGGAAGGCGTCGCCAAGGCCGGCAAGCCGCTGCTGATCGTTGCCGAGGAAGTCGAAGGCGAGGCGCTGGCGACGCTGGTCGTCAACACCATCCGCGGCATCGTCAAGGTCTGCGCCGTCAAGGCGCCGGGCTTCGGTGACCGTCGCAAGGCGATGCTGGAAGACATGGCCATCCTGACCGGCGGTCAGGTCATCTCCGAGGAAGTCGGTCTGTCGCTGGAGAAGGCCACCGTGGCCGACCTCGGCCGCGCCAAGAAGGTGATCGTGTCGAAGGAAAACAGCACCATCATCGACGGCGCCGGCGACACCAAGGCGATCGAAGCGCGCATCGCGCAGGTCAAGGCGCAGATCGAGGAGACCTCCTCCGACTACGACCGCGAGAAGCTGCAAGAGCGCGTGGCCAAGCTGGCCGGCGGCGTGGCGGTGATCAAGGTCGGTGCCGCCACCGAAGTCGAAATGAAGGAAAAGAAGGCCCGCGTCGAAGACGCCCTGCACGCCACCCGTGCGGCGGTGGAAGAAGGCGTGGTGCCGGGCGGTGGCGTGGCGCTGGTGCGTGCGCTGTCGGCCGTGGCCAAGGTCAAGGGTGACAACGAAGATCAGGAACACGGCATCGCGCTGGCGCGTCGTGCCATGGAAGCGCCGCTGCGCGAAATCGTCACCAACGCCGGTGACGAGCCGTCGGTGGTGCTGGCCAAGGTGGCCGAAGGCAAGGGTAACTTCGGTTACAACGCCGCCACCGGCCAGTACGGCGACATGGTCGAAATGGGCATCCTCGACCCGACCAAGGTCACCCGTACCGCGCTGCAGAACGCCGCTTCCATCGCCGGCCTGATGATCACCACCGAGTGCATGGTGGCGGAACTGCCGAAGAAGGAAGAAGCCCACAACCACGGCGCCGGCGGCGGCATGGGCGGCATGGGCGGCATGGACTTCTGATCCAGCCCACAACGCTCGAAGCAACGCGAAAAACCCCGCTCAATGGCGGGGTTTTTCTTTGCTGCGCGCCTGCCTCGCCGCGTGCGGGTGAGCCCCTTTCCCAGAGGGCCGTTCCGTCCATTGATCGTAAGCGTCCGGTCAACCCATCTTCCATCGGTTTCGCCGAGCCGCTGCAATAGCCGCTGTTTCTGCGGAGGTGATGGCGATGGTGGACAGGGCGGGCGCGTGGCGTGAGCGAGTGACGGAGTGGCGGGCGAGCGGGGTAT
>DASSXP010000332.1:0-7898 GCA_035703755.1 Rhodanobacteraceae bacterium
TGTCGCGCCCGGTGAGACCGCAAAGCGGGCGCCTGCGGCTTGCACGGCGGCAAGATCGTGCGGTGTCAGCACGGTGCCGGCGCCGGGGATGGCGCCGTCGACTTCGTTGGCGATGGCGCGAATCGCTTCCAGCGCCACCGGTGTGCGCAGCGTCACTTCGATTGCCGGCAGGCCGCCGGCCACCAGCGCGCGGGCCAACGGCACCGCGTGGGCGAGTTCGTCGATCACGACCACCGGCACCACCGGCGCCCGCGACAAGATGGCGGCAAGGCCGGATTGTTGTGTGTGTGTCATGGGTCTTGGGTTCCGGATTGGGGGGGCGGGATGGGCGGCGGGAATGTCCGTGTTGATCCGTGCGGTGCTCACCGTTCCGCAGCTTGTTTCACGTCAGCGACACCGAATACGCAGGCGCCGGTGTCGGCGCTGCTGACGGCGTTGCGGAACAGCGTGAACAGCTCGCGGCCACAGCCCTGGTGTTGCGTGGACAGATTTGCGGTGGCGTGTTCGCGTGCCCCCCAGACGGCGGCGTCGATCAGCACGTCGAGCGTGCCGGCCACGGCGTCGAGGCGGATCGGGTCGCCATCGACGAGCTTGCCGAGCGGGCCGGCGTCGATCGCTTCCGGGGCGACGTGGATGGCGGCCGGAATCTTGCCGGAAGCGCCCGACATGCGGCCATCGGTGACCAGCGCGACGCGGAAGCCGCGCGATTGCAGCGCTGACAGTCGCGGCGTCAGTTTGTGCAGCTCCGGCATGCCGATCGCTTTCGGGCCCTGAAAGCGCACCACCACCACGCAATCCTTGTCGAGCTCGCGGCGGTCGAAGGCGCGGCAGACGTCGTCCTGGTCTTCGAACACCACCGCCGGGGCTTCCACCACCTGACGGTCTTCCGGCACCGAGGACACCTTGATTACCGCGCGGCCGAGATTGCCGGTGAGTACGCGCAAGCCGCCATCGGGGCGGAACGGCTCGGCCACCGGCCGCACGATTTGCAGGTTGCCGCTGGCGGTGACGCGGGTCCAGTCGAGTTGGCCGTCGCTGTCCAGCGACGGGGTCGAGCGGTAGGCATCGAGGCCCTTGCCCCACACCGTTTGCACGTCGCCGTGCAGCAAGCCGGCGTCGAGCAACTGGCCGATCAGAAACGGCATGCCGCCGGCGGCGTGGAAATGGTTTACGTCGGCGCTGCCATTCGGATACACGCGCGCCAGCAGCGGCACCACGCCCGATAGCGCGTCGAAGTCTTCCAGTGTCAATTCAAGACCGGCGGCTGCCGCCATCGCCACCAGATGCAGCAGCTGGTTGGTAGAGCCACCGGTGGCGTGCAGTCCAACCACGCCGTTGACCACGCAGCGCGCATCGACCAGCTGGCCGATCGGCGTGTAGTCGTCACCGAGCGCGGTGATGCGGGCGGCGCGCTCCACCGCGGCACGGGTGAGGGCGTCGCGCAGTGGCGTGTCGGGGCTGACGAAACTCGAACCGGGCAGGTGCAGGCCCATGATCTCCATCAGCATCTGGTTGGAGTTGGCGGTGCCGTAGAAGGTGCAGGTGCCGGGGCTGTGATAGGAGCGCGCCTCGGCTTCCAGCAGCTCGTCGCGGCTGGCCTTGCCCTCGGCATACAGCTGACGCACCTTGGCCTTGTCCTCGTTCGGAAGACCGCTGCCCATCGGGCCGGACGGCACGAACACCGCCGGCAGATGGCCAAAGCTCAGTGCCGCGATCATCAGGCCGGGCACGATCTTGTCGCAGATGCCGAGGAACAGCGCGGCATCGTACATGTCGTGCGACAGCGCCACCGCCGCGGCCATCGCGATCACGTCACGCGAGAACAACGACAGCTGCATGCCGTCGCGGCCCTGGGTGATGCCGTCGCACATCGCCGGTACGCCACCTGCCACCTGCGCGGTGGCGCCGGCTTCGCGGGCGTAGCGGCGAATCAACTCCGGGTAACGCTCGTAGGGTTGGTGCGCTGACAGCATGTCGTTGTACGCGGTGACGATGCCGAGGTTGGCTGCCGATCCATTGCGCAAGGCGTTTTTGTCCTCGCTGCCACAGGCGGCGAAACCGTGCGCGATATTGCTGCAATCGAGTTGGCGCCGATGCGGGCCCTGGCCGCGTGCGGCGTCGATCCGGGCGAGGTAGGCCTGACGCCTGGCGTGGCTGCGATGGTCGATGCGTTGGGTAACTTCCAACAATACGGGATGGGTCATGATGTTTTCAGCCGACATGGGAGTGCATGGGGTTATCGGGCCGCGTGCTCGGCGGTGTCTTACGCGTCATCGTCGTGCCAGGTGCGGCCGTCGCGTTCGATCAAGGCCACCGCCGCGCTCGGGCCCCAGGTGCCGGCGGTGTACGGGCGCGGCGATTCGCCGCCGGTCTCCCAGGCCGTCTGGATCGGGTCGATCCAGCGCCAGGCGGCCTCCACCTCGTCGCGACGCATGAACAAGGTCAGATTGCCGCGCACCACATCGAGCAGCAGCCGTTCGTAGGCATCGGGCTGGTTGACACCGAAGGCTTCGGCGAAGCTCATGTCGAGCGGCACGCATTGCAGGCGCAGACCACCGGGGCCGGGGTACTTTGCCATCAGCCACAATTTCACGCCTTCGTCCGGTTGCAGGCGTAATACCAGTTTGTTGGCCTGGATCGCACCACTGCCGGCGGCGAAGATCGAGTACGGAATGTCGCGGAACTGGATCACGATCTCCGACACCCGTGACGGCAGCCGCTTGCCGGTGCGCAGGTAGAACGGCACCCCGGCCCAGCGCCAGTTGCCAACCTCGGCCTTGATCGCCACAAAGGTCTCGGTGTTGGAGGCGCTCTTGCCGATGTCGTCGAGGTAACTGGCCACCGCGCCGTCGTGACCGGCGCCGGCACGGTACTGGCCGCGCACCGTCAGTTGCGCCGCGTTGCTGGCGTCGAGTGGCTTCAGGGCGTGCAACACTTTCAGTTTTTCGTCGCGTACCGCGTCCGATTCCAGTGATGACGGCGGTTCCATCGCCACCATGCACAGCAGTTGCAGCAGGTGGTTTTGCACCATGTCGCGCAGTGCGCCAGCAGTGTCGTAGTAGGGGCCGCGACTGCCGACGCCAATATCCTCGGCCACGGTGATCTGCACGTGGTCGATGTGGGCCGCGTTCCACAAGGGTTCGAACAAGACGTTGGCAAAACGCAGCGCCAGCAGGTTTTGCACCGTTTCCTTGCCGAGGTAGTGGTCGATGCGAAAGACCTGCTTTTCGGCGAACACCGCGCCGACGGCGTTGTTGATGGCGTCGGCGCTGGCCAGATCGCGGCCGATGGGTTTCTCGATCACCACCCGCGCTTGCTCGTGGATCAGTCCGTGGGCCTTCAGCTGGGCGCAGATGTCGACGTAGATCGCCGGGCTGGTGGACAGATAAAACACCCGCTCGTGGCCGGCGCCCAGTTCGAGGTCGGCGGCGAACGCGTCCCAGCCGGCGGCGTGGGTCGCGTCGAGTGCGTGGTAGCCGATCAGTTGCAGAAATGCCGGGATGCCGGCGGCCAGTTCGGCGTCGTCACCGACGCTCTTGCGCAGTGCAAGCTCGGTGCGCTGGCGGAACGAGGCAAGATCCTGCGCTTCGCGGGCAACGCCCAGAATGCGGCTGTCGGCGGTGATCTGACCATCGGCGTGGCGGCGGAACAGCGCCGGCAGCAACTTGCGCATGGCAAGGTCGCCGGTGGCGCCGAAGATCACCAGGTCGAACGGGGCGACGGATTTGGCGTGTGCGCTCACGGGAGTCTCCATTGGGGACTGAAAGCGTACCACTGAAATACCAATAAGCCAATAATTGCCATTGCAACGGTTTGCTGTCGGCGACCAGTTGACAAAGTGGTATCAAACCGGGATCATGCCGGCCATGGACCACGACCTCTCACGCGAATACACCCAGGGCCCCGAGGATCGGCGCATGCCGGCCTACCTGCGTCTGCGCGGCGCGATCCGTCGCAGCGTCGAGGGCGGCGGGTTCGCGCCCGGCGAGCCGCTGCCGAGCGAGCGTGATCTGGCCCGCGATCTCAAGCTGTCGCGGGTCACCGTGCGCAAGGCCATCGCCGGCCTGGTCGAGGATGGCCTGCTCAATCAGCGCCACGGCGCCGGCAACTTCGTCGCCGACCGCATTGTCAAGCCGTTCTCACGCATGTCGAGTTTCACCGAGGACTTGCGTGCCCGCGGCCTCGATCCGCGCTCGGTGGTGCTGGATCGGGAAATTGGTGTGGTTACCCCGGATGAAGCGATGGCGCTCAACCTGTCGCCCGGCCAGACCGTGGTGCGCTTGCACCGCCAGCGCTTTTCCGGCGACACCCCGCTGGCGGTGGAGCGCGCGGCGATTCCGCATGCCATTCTGCTCGACCCGGCCAGCGTGCAGAGCTCGTTGTACGAGGCGCTGGACGCGATTGGCTGCCGCCCGGTGCGTGCTTTGCAGCGCCTGCGTGCGGTCAATCTCAACACCGAGCAGGCGCGCCAACTCAACGTGCCGGTCGGCAGTGCCGCGCTGGCACTGGAACGGCGTGGCTTCCTGGTCGATGGCCGCGTGGTCGAGTTCACGCGCTCGTGGTATCGCGCGGACGCCTACGACTTCGTCTCCGAAATGCAAGACCAGTGATTTTTGCCAACTGACGCGGCGGGCGCGCTCCGAGCGGGTGCGCCCGTGGCATGCCAACCGGAAAACCCATGACCGTCATTGCCACCCAATCCACCCTGATGTACGCCGAGGCGGGTGAAGCCGCCGCGGTGGTCGAACGCCAACTGGCCTTGAATGAGGACGTGGTGGCGGCGCTGGCGCAACGCCTGCGCACGCAGCCGCCGCGTTTCGCCGTGACCTGCGGCCGCGGCAGTTCCGACCACGCCGCGACCTACGCCAAGTACGCGCTGGAGACTAGGCTCGGCATCGTTACCGCCTCCTTGTCGCCGTCGGTGGAGTCGGTGTACGGCAAGCCGCTCGACCTCGCCGGGGCTTTGTTCATCGCCATCTCGCAATCGGGCAAGAGCCCGGATCTGGTGGCAAGCGCCAGTGCGGCGCGGGCCGCGGGCGCCACCGTGTTGTCGCTGTTGAATGTTACCGACTCGCCGCTGGCGGCAGCCTCTGACGTGGTGATCCCGTTGCATGCCGGCGCTGAGCGCAGCGTGGCGGCAACCAAGAGCTACCTCGCCACGCTGGCCGCGGTGCTGCATCTGGTGGCGCGCTGGAGCGATGATGCGGCTTTGCTGGCCGCATTGCGCGCGCTGCCGGATGGCTTGCGCCGCGCTGCGGCGCTCGATTGGCAACCGCTGGTCGATGGGCTCGCCAAGGCGAGCAATCTGTTTGTGCTGGGGCGCGGCTACGGTTTTGGCGCGGCCCAGGAGGCGGCGCTCAAGTTCAAGGAAACCTGCGGCCTGCACGCCGAGGCTTTCAGCAGTGCCGAGGTCAAGCACGGCCCGATGGCGCTGATCGGGCAGGATTTTCCGTTGCTGGTGCTGGGGCAGGATGACGCCACCCTGACCGGCACACTGGCGGCGGCCGAGGAGTTCCGGGCGCGCGGTGCGCGCGTGTGGTGCGCGGCGGCCACGGCGCCGACGGCAATCGCTTTGCCGGTGGTGGCGGAAGTGCATCCCATGGTCGCGCCGATTCTGGCCGTGCAGTCGTTTTACCGTGCCGCCAACGCGTTGTCGGTGCGGCGCGGTTACAACCCCGATGTGCCACCACATCTCAACAAGGTCACCGAAACGGTGTAGGTGATTCGCCTGCCCGCGCTGCGCTGCAACCGCGGGCACGAACCGGTTGACGGCGGCGCCCACCTTTTCGCGGCCGCACACTGCACTCACCCATGACCACTCGACGCCCATGCCCATCGCCCTGACCAACGCCCGTGTTCTTGCCGACGACGGATTCCGCAACGACGTCGCCGTGCTGGTGGATGGCGCCCGCATCGTCGACGTGGTTGCTGCCACGGACCCACGCGTTCAAGCGGCCGCGCGACAAGACCTTGAAGGTCGTTACCTCGTGCCCGGCTTCATCGATACCCAGGTCAATGGCGGCGGCGGCGTGCTGTTCAATGACACGCCGACGCTGGACGGCATCCGCGCAATTGCCACGGCGCATCGGCGCTTCGGCACCACCGGCTTGCTGCCGACCCTGATCAGCGATGACCTGACGGTGATCGAGGCGGCCATCGCGGCGGTCGCCGAAGCCATCCGCGTGGGCGTGCCGGGTGTGCTCGGCATCCACATCGAAGGGCCGTACATCGCGCCGGCGCGCAAAGGCGTGCACGACGCCAGCAAGTTCCGCCTCCCAGACGCAGCGGAAATGACGGCGGTGACCGCGCTCGACAACGGCATCACCCTGATCACGGTGGCGCCCGAGCGGGTCGGCGAGGCGCGGATTCGGCATCTCGTTGCGCGTGGTGCGCTGGTGGCTGCCGGACATACCGCCGGTGACTGGGCCAGCACGCGGGCCGGCCTCGTCGCCGGCGTGCGCGGCTTCACCCATCTGTTCAACGCGATGACGCCGTTTGGTTCGCGCGAGCCGGGCGTGGTCGGCGCCGCGCTGGAAGATCCGGACAGCTGGTGCGGCATCATCGTCGATGGTCATCACGTGCATCCGGCCAGCCTGCGCGTGGCGCTGGCCGCCAAGGCGCGCGGCAAGCTGTTCCTGGTCACCGACGCGATGCCGCCGGTTGGCGCTGACGAGCCGCGTTTCGACCTGCACGGGGAAGCCATCGAAATCCGCGATGGCGTCTGCCAGACCGCCTCCGGCACGCTGGCCGGTTCCGCGCTCGACATGGCCACCGCCGTACGCAACACCGTCGAATTGCTGGGCGTGCCGCTGGATGAGGCGGTGCGCATGGCCGCCAGCTATCCAGCCGACTTTCTCGGCGTGGCGGACCGGCGTGGGCGGATTGCCGCAGGCTTGCAGGCGGACTTTGTCGAGCTCGACAGCGCTCTCACTGCCCATGCCAGCTGGATCGATGGCGTGCGCTACGCCTGACCGGGCCGGGTGGGGCAATGCTCCGCCCCCGGCAGTGCCGCCGCAGGATTCCCGCCGGCGCGGGAATGACGCGTGGCAATGCGTGGTGGAAAATCCGCAAACATGACTTCCGCACCGGTTGCGGCGGTGGCCGATGGTGGTAAGTTGACGGCCCCTTCCATCGACACGGGACCGTCATGCGCTTACTCGCCTTTGCTCTCCTTGCCCTTGCCGGCAGCGTCGCCCACGCCGCGAGCACGCCGCTCAAGGTGCCGCCACTCGATTATCACGAACGGACCCTCGCCAATGGCTTGCAGGTGATCTCGCTGGAAGATCACTCCAGCCCCAACGTCAGTGTGCAGGTGTGGTACCACGTCGGCTCCAAGAATGATCCCGAGGGGCGCTCCGGCTTCGCGCACCTGTTCGAACACCTGATGTTCAAAAGCACCAAACACATGCCGGCCGAGGAAATGGACAAGCTGACCGAAGCGGTCGGCGGCATGAACAACGCCTCCACCGGCGGCGACATCACCAACTACTTCGAAGTGGTGCCGTCCAACCACTTGCAGCGGCTGCTGTGGGCCGAGGCTGACCGGCTGTCCAACCTCACCGTGGACGCCGACAACTTCCACTCCGAGCGCAAGGTGGTGGAAGAGGAATACCGCCAGCGCACCCTGGCCTCGCCCTATGGCCTGCTGTTCAACGCGATGGACCAGGACAGTTACCTGAAGCACCCGTACAAGCGGCCGACCATCGGCAACATCGCCGAGCTGGAAGCCGCGTCGCTGGCCGATGTGGTGGCTTTCCACCAGACCTACTACCGGCCCGACAACGCCACCTTGATCGTCACCGGTGATTTCGACCCCAAGCAGCTCCGTGCGTGGGTGGACGAGTACTTCGCCCCGATCACCCACCCGGACAGCGCGATTCCCCGCGTCACCATCGTCG
>DASSXP010000261.1:0-6987 GCA_035703755.1 Rhodanobacteraceae bacterium
CTCGCACGGGCGCGACGAAGCGGCCGCCGTGCTGGCGCCGCTCGGCCCGCAGCAACACATCCCGCTGGGCTCGTCGCTGAAGTTCTGCCTGATCGCCCGTGGCGGCGCCGATCTGTACCTGCGACTCGGCCCGACCAGCGAATGGGATACCGCCGCCGCGCAATGCGTGCTGGAGGAAGCCGGTGGTGCCGTGCTCGGCCTCGACGGTGCGCCGTTGCGTTACAACGAAAAAGACAGCTTGCTGAATCCCTCTTTTCTCGCCGTCGGCGATCCCTCCAGCAACTGGACCGCGCGTCTCGCGCGGCCCTGAGCGCCGAGCGAACGGTGGCGGGCGAGGCGTGTTTTCGCCCGCCGCGCTCGATTCATCGCGCCGGCTGCAAGCTGCGCCAACCCTCGCCCGGCTGCTGACGCAAGGCCTGCACGGCCTGCCAGGTTGCGTGCTGGCGCCAGCCCGGGGTGGGTAGCTGCAAATCCCACAGCGCGATGCCGCCGCCCAGCGCCTGCACCTCACGGAGGTGCGAAATCGCATCGGTTTCGGCGCCGGCCTTGCCCCAGTGATCGATCCAGGTCGGCTGACCGAGCACGATTTGATCGACTCGGTAGCCGGCCTTGAGGCCGTAGGCCAGTTGCCAGCTGTACTTGAACAGGTGCTCGCCGTTGGCGCAGACGCTGCCACCCTCCGGCTTGTAGGAGCCCTCACTGGCTTCGTACAAGTCCTGATAGCCCATCACGTGGATGGCGTCGATCTCGCCGCGCCAGTCGCTCCACCAGGCCATGTTGGGGGCGTTGAAACAGGGGCTGTGGAAGCTGTCGACGGTGAGCAGCTTGCCCTTGGCGCGTAGCGCGCGCGACAGCTCGCGGATGAAGGCCGCGTAGGCATCGCGGTCGGCATCCAGCGCGCCGTTGCCTTCGAGGTCGATGTCGATGCCGTCGAGCCCGTGCTGCTCCATCGCGGTGACCAGTGCCGCGATGAAACTCGCCCGCTGATCCTTGAAGGCGCGCCGGGCAAGCGCCCAGTCCCACACCTGGGTCGGCTCGGAATTGTTGTACACCGTCAGCAGCACCGCGATGTCGCGTGCATGCGCCCAGTCGCGGAAGTAGTCGATGGCGGCGGGGTCCAGCGGCGCACCGTGCTTGTCCTTTGGCGCCAGCACGACGCCGCGACCGTCGGTGCTCGGGTTCCAGAATTGCAGGCCGATACGGGTCAGCGACGCGCCGATCAAGGGATCACTGTTGAGCGCAGCGCGTGTCTGCTCGACGCCATAGGCCGGCACCCAGCCGACCACTTGCGGCGTATTGTCGTGGTGGCGGGCCGGCGCGCTGGCGCACGCACCGAGCAGCAAGGTCGCTGCCAGCAGCAGCCACGGGGCGAGATAACGGCGGCAAGGAAAACGGGTATTCCGGTTGGGCATGGTTTGACCTGTTTCGTGGAATGGGCTGGGCAGACGTTTTCAGGGTGATGCAAGTTTGCGCAGGAACCGATTGAGGGCGATGGCGGAGCCCGGCGGCGTCAGTTGTCCGTCGGGCTGGAACCCCAGTCGTGTGAGGGTGGCTTCGGAGCGGTGGTTGCCCGCGGCGGTGATGGCCAGCACCCGCGCGATGCCAAGCACATTGCCGGCCTGTGCCAGCACCGCGGTGGCCGCTTCGGTGGCGTAGCCGTGGCCGCGACCTTCGGGCAAGAAGGCAAAACCGAGATCGGGTGCGTCGAGATAGTCGCGTTTGAGCAAGCCGCACACGCCGAGCGGTTCGTCACCATCAACCGCATTCACCCGCAGCAGGCCGAAGCCGTGTTCGGCGTACATCGCCAGCGGACCGCTGTGCAGATAGCGGCGGGCGTCGTCCAGCGTGGCGACGCCCTTGTCACCGATCCAGCGCAACCACGCCGGATCGGTCAACAGCCGCAGGATGAACGGCGCGTCCGCCAGCGTGCAGGGGCGCAGGCGCAAGCGTGCGCTGCTGCACCCCAGCACCGTCATTGCGCCTTGGCCGGCTTGACGTAGGTGCTGAACAGCTCGTGGATGCGGCGGTACTCGTCGTACCAGGAATCGGCGTGGTGGAAGCCGTGGCGCTCCAGCGGGTACAGCGACAGCCAGAAGTTTTTCTTGTGCAGCTCGATGAAGCGCTGGTAGAGCCGAATCGAGTCGGCGGCGAGCACGTTGTCGTCGATCAGGCCGTGCGCGATCAGTAGCGGGTCGGCGAGATTCTTCGCGTATTCGATCGGCGAGCTCTTGGCGTAGGCGCTGGGGTCGAGCTGCGGATCGTTGAGAATGTCCGAGCTGTAGCCGTGGTTGTAGCTGGTCCAGTCGGCCACCGGGCGCAGCGCCGCGCCGGCGGCGAACTCGCCCGGTGCGCGCAGCAACGCCATGAAGGTCATGAAACCGCCGTAACTGCCGCCGTAGATGCCGACGCGCTTGGGGTCGACGTGCTGGGTCTCGACCAGCCAGGCTTTGCCGTCGAGCAGGTCTTCGAGCTCGGGGTGGCCCATCTGGCGGTAGATCGCGGTGCGCCAGTCACGGCCGTAGCCTTCCGAGGCGCGGTAGTCCATTGCCAGCACCACGTAGCCTTCCTCGGCCAGCAGATTGGCGAACATCTGCTCGCGGAAGTAGTAGCTCCAGCTGCGGGTAGTGTCTTGCAGGTAGCCCGCGCCATGCACGAAGAACACCGCCGGGTGCGGCACCGAGGCGTCGAGGTCGGCGCGCTTGTAGAGCTTGGAGTAAATCACCCCGGCGCCGTGGCGGGAGGGCACCTTGACGATTTCCGGCTCGATCCAGTGCATGGCCTTGTAGTCGGGCTTGCGGGTGTCGGTCAGCTCGCGCAGCTGGCTGCCGTCGGCGGCGAGCACCGCGAGTTGCAGCGGCAGGTAGGCGGAGGAATGCTGCGCCAGCAGTTGCCGGCCGTCGGGCGACAGCGCGAACTCGGCGCCGTACATGCCGCCGAAGTGGGTGACGCGTTCCAGTGTGCCGCCGGCTGTGGGCACCCGATACACATCGTAGTCGGTGGCTGCCTCGCGGTTGGCCAGGACATAGAACCACTGGCCGTCGGCGGAGACTTGCGGATGGCTGACTTCGAACGTGCCGTGGGTCAGTTGTTTGGCCTTGGCGCCCGGGGCGCGGGTGTAGAGCTGCGAGTAGCCCGTGCGTTCGCTCAGGAACCACAGCGTGTGGCTGTCCGGCAGGAAGCCGATGTCGTTGAAGTTCCAGTTGATCCAGGCGTCGTCGTGCAACTGCTCCTGCACCGCCAGCGTGGGTGCTGTGGGGCTGACGGTGACGATCCAGCGATCCTTGTTGTCCACCGCGCGCAACTCCAGCGCGGCGACGCCGCCATCGGCGGCGAACACGATCGCTTGCGGGGCTTCATCGCTGAGCCGCACGGCGCGGGTCTTGGGCGCGTCCAGCGCCTTGGCTTCATCGTCGTGACCGGCCTTGGTCAGCGCGGCCTGGGTGTCCTTGCGAATGCTCGCCAGCGGATCGTCGTGAATGCCGGGCAGGGCGTCCAGCGACAGTGCGTGCTGGCTATGGGTTTTCAGGTTCAGCAGCCACAGTGACTGCGGCACCGGGTCTTTGCGGCCGACGTAGGTGCGTGCGGCTTCGGCCTCGGTATAGCCCGATTCGGTGACGTAGTGGTTGACCGGTGGCGCCTTGCCGGCATCGCGGCCGGCTACTTCGGTGGCGACCAGCATCCAGCGGCCATCCGGTGACAGCGCGGTGGTGACGATTTGCGTGCCCTTGCCGAGCCAGAACGGTTCCGCGCTGCGACCAGGATCGGCCTTGGCCAGTTCGGCGGCGCGCGCACGCTGGGCGTCGCGGTCGGCCTTGATGTCGCGCAGGGTGGAAAACAGATCGAGCTGCAGGCGTTCGAGATCGCCCGGTTTGCTCGCGGCAGGGTCATCGGCGGCCTTGAGCGTCGCCACCGGCGTCGTCAGCCCGCTGTCACGGCTCCAGCTGAACCAGTCGCTGCCGACGCGGTATTGCAACGCGCTGCCGTCCGCGCTCCATTGCAGGCCGGACTCGCTTTCCGGCGTGCGGGTGATCTGCCGCAGTGTGCCGCTGGCGAGGTCGCGCACGAACACGTCGCCGTGCTTTACGAAAGCGGCATGCTGGCGGCGGCGGTCGAACACGCTCGGGCCGTCTGCCGATGCCAGTTCGGCGTCGCTGAGCTTGTGGCTGGCGCCGCTGGCCGGGTCGACCCGGTACAGATCGCGGATCGAGCTGCCGTCGCGCTTCAGCGCGTAGTAGATGTGCCGGCTGTCGGCGCTCCAGTACGGGCTTTCCACCGCCGGCCCGATCCAGTCCGGGTTGGCCATGATGGTTTCCAGCGTCAACGGCGGCGGCGCGGCCCACGCCGGCGCGGCGGTGACGAAACAGGCGAGCACGAAGGCGATGCGGCGCATGGCGGTTCCCCGGGGAAAACGGCGAGCATACCCGACCGCTCGCGCCGTGCGTGGCGACCCTGCCAAAAGTCAGGTGCGGCGAGCAGGCTTCGGCGTTACGCTGGCGTTTTGTCTGTGGAGTTGTCGCCATGCGTCTTGCTCTTGTGGCCGTGCTGGCCAGCGTAGCCGTCAACGCGACGGAACCGCCGCCGACCCCGGGTCTTGCGCCGAAAGCGGCAGCACAAGCCTTGATCGCGCCCGCCGCGCGCGTGCCGCAAGCGCCCGCTACGGCGCGTGGCGATGACGCCAGCGTGATCCATGATGTGCGCGTCGCCGATCCCTATCGGTGGCTGGAAGATGGCGCATCGGTCAAGGTCAAGGATTGGATCGCCGCACAGAACCACCACACCGAGCAATTCCTCGACACCATCAAGGATCGTGAGGCCATCAACCAGCGCGTGCAAGCCTTGGCGATCACCTCGACCACGCGCTCCTCGCCGCTGCTGGCCGGCGGCACCTTGTTCTATTTGCAGGAAACCCCGCCGCAACCGCAGCCGGTGTTGATCGCGCAGAAATGGCCGGATGGCAAGGCCCGTGTGCTGGTCGATCTCAACGGCGCTGGCGGCAGCACGGCAATCACCGGCTACTGGCCATCACCGAGCGGCCGTTATCTTGCCTACGGCACCGCCGAGGGCGGCAGCGAACTGACCACGATCCATGTGCTCGACGTCAAGACCGGCAAGCCGCTGCGCGACGCGCTGCCGTGGGCCGGTGGGGGCACCACGCCGCAAGGCCTGGCCTGGGATGCCACCGAGCGCGGTTTCGTTTACGTGCGCTTCCCGCCGCCGCCCAAGGGGGAGGATGTGAAGCAATTCAATGCCGCGCTGGCGCATCACCTGTTGGGGCAGCCGGCCGCTACCGATACCGTGGTGTTCGGCAAGGACTATTCGCGCATCGCCGAATACCGGCTGCTGGAATCGGCCGATGCCCGCACGCTGGCCGTGCTCGCCAACGCCGGCGATGGCGGTCCGGCCGATGTCTATCTGCGTGAGGGTACGCGTTGGCACAAGGTGCTGGGCGCCGAAGCCGATGTGCGTGGTGCGGCATGGTCCGGGCAGACACTGCTGGTCGAGAGCTTTGCCGGCGCGGATCGCGGCAAGTTGCTGGCCGTCGATGCCAAAGGCAAGGTCAGCACCGTGCTGGAGCAGCGCGCCGGCGCGATTCAGGGTGTGGCGCCAGTGGGCAAGGGCTTTCTGGTCACCTACAGCAATGGCCCGGATTGGTGGATCGAGCAATTCGACGCGGGCGGCGAGTTCGTGCGGCGCCTGCCGCTGCCGGGCAGCGGCATCGGCATCGGCGGCATCGCCTCGGAAGTGGGCCAGGACAAGGCGCTGATCGCATGGAGTGGCTGGAGCCTGCCGTCGCGCTGGTCCGAATACGACGCGGCCAAGGGCACGCTGAGCACGCGCTTCGAGGTCAAACCCGCTGCCGACTATTCCAAGGTGGTGGCCGAGCGCATCGACGGCGTGTCGAAAGATGGCACCCGCATCCCGGTCACCGTGCTGTCGCTCAAGGGCGTGACACCCAACGGTCAACGCCCGACCATCCTCTACAGCTACGGTGGTTTCGACAACCCGATCCGGCCCGGCTTCCTCGGTGCCAAGCTGGCGTGGCTGGAGCAGGGTGGCGTGTATGCCGTTGCCAACATTCGCGGTGGCAACGAAGACGGCCAGGCTTGGCACCGTGGCGGGCAGAAACGCGACAAGCAGAACGTGTTCGACGA
Source organism: Rhodanobacteraceae bacterium (assembly GCA_035703755.1). Classification (GTDB taxonomy): domain Bacteria; phylum Pseudomonadota; class Gammaproteobacteria; order Xanthomonadales; family Rhodanobacteraceae; genus DASSBG01. The sequence continues at coordinate 6,153 of DASSXP010000261.1, forward strand.
TTTTTACGCCGCGGGCCAGGCTCTGGTGACCGCGGGTTGGACTGACAATCTGCACCTCGGCATCATGGGTGGCAGCAACGGCGGCCTGCTGATGGGCGCCGAGATCGTGCAGCACCCATCGGCGTGGCGTGCAGTGGTGGCGATGGTCGGCATCTACGACATGCTGCGCCACGAAACCGAGTTCGCCAACGGCGCCTACAACGTGCCCGAATACGGCAGCATCACCGATGCGACGCAGTTCAAGGCGACGCTGGCCTACTCGCCGCTGCAAAACGTCAAGGACAAGACCGCCTATCCCGCCGTGTTGATGACTACCGGCGTCAACGACTCACGCGTCGCGCCATGGCAATCGCGCAAGTTCGCCGCCGCCTTGCAAGCGGCGACGAGCTCCGGCCAGCCGATCCTGCTGTTGACCCGCATGAACGCCGGCCACGGCATCGGCGCCCCCTTCGCCCAGCGCGTCGGCAATACCGCCATCGCCCTGAGTTTCTTCGCTCAGGAGCTCGGCTTGCCACAAAAATCTCCGTGATTGGCTGTGCTTGCGCCCGCCGCGGCCTGATTGGATATCAATCGCCGGCGGCGTGGGCGGCGAGGTGGCGCTTGAGTGGGCCGAAGCGGTTGACGAGGTTGAGGCCAAGGCCGCGCAGTGCGGCGAGTGGCGGGTACTGGTTGGCGTAGAGGCGGGCGAGGGCGTCGAAGCCGCGGGCGTCGAGACGGTCGGCGCTTTCGCGGCGCCGGGCGTAGCGGGCCAGTACCTCGTCGGCGGCGATGTCGCGGCCGCGGGCGCGGGTGGAGCCGGGCGTGACCACGCGCTGGCATCGCCTGCACGGCATCG
>DASSXP010000010.1:0-7896 GCA_035703755.1 Rhodanobacteraceae bacterium
TGGAGATGATGAAACCGGAACCCAGCGAGGTACCGCCACGATCCTGCGGTGGCACCATCGGCGCGCCAAAGAAGCGGCGGAAGATGTCCGGCATGCCGGGCGGCATCTGCTGCTGGCCCTGATCGTTCGGGCTGTCCGGCAATTGCACTGGCGCATTGCTGCCGTTGTATTTGGCTTCCACGTGCACCACGGCGGGCGCGTTGCGGGCCACGATGCCGGTGAAATCGGGCAGGTCCGCCGCCATCGCGGCACCGGCCACCAGCCACATAAGCAGCACCAGGGCTGCACGTGGGACGAGTCGAAGTTCCTTCATGGGTTCACCTCGGGGTTGCAGAGAAAACAAAAGGAGCCCGCAAAGTCCGTGTGCGCACGGGCCTTGGTCACGGCCGGAAGGCGGCCGTCAAATCGGGCAGGAATCGGGCGGGGCGGTCAACGCCCCGGCGCGGCGCGCGCCTGCGGGGCGGCGACGCTGGCGCTGGCGGCAGGCATTCGTGTCGGCGGCACCGCAAACAGGCCCGTGCCACCGTTGACCGGCAGCGCGCGGCGCATCCACACCGGCTGTTCACGCACCAGGCCCACCGGCTGCAAAGCGAGATAGCCTTGCGACACCACCGCCGACGCCGGCTCAACATCCAGCAGCGGCGAGCGTGGATCACGCAGCAAGAGGCTGAAATTGTTGCTGGCGCCGGCTGTCGCCAAGCCGTCCGTCGCAGCCGTCAGGGCGGGGTTGGCCGACACGGCCAGCGTGGCAGCTTGACCCGGCGCGGTCGGCGCTGTTGCCGGTCGTACCAGCACCAGCGCGGCAACCGCCACGCTGGCGGCGATGGCACCACCAACGCCCATCCGCAGCCATTGGGCCGCGCGCCCGCGTCGCGCGGGCAATGCCTGCATCACGCGCATCGAGAAGCCGCCCGAAACCGGCAGCAGCGCCTGCCGACGCAGGCACTCGCCAGCGACGTGATAGCGCAGCCATGCGGCAGCCAAATCCGGCTCGGCATCAATTCGGCGTAGCAGGAAGCGTGCCTCGTCGTGGCCGAGTTCGGCATCCGCCAGCGCAGACAACTGGGATTTGACGGTTTCGTTCATGGCTTCACATTCCGTCCGACAACAGCGGCTTCAACTTGACATCGATCGCCTCGCGGGCCCGAAAGATGCGCGAGCGCACCGTTCCGATCGGGCAATCCATGCGGGCGGCGATTTCCTCGTAACTCAAACCCTCGACTTCCCTGAGCGTAATGGCTTCGCGCAGCTCGTCGGGCAAAGTTTGGACAACGCCGAATACGGTTTGTTCAATTTCCTGCCGCAGCAGCTCACGCTCCGGCGTGGCGCCGTCACTCAAGGGGCCGGAATAGTCGAAATGCTCGGCATCCTCGATCTGCACGTCATCGGTGGGCGGACGCCGGCCCATCGCCACCAGATGGTTCTTGGCAGTGTTGATGGCGATGCGGTACATCCAGGTGTAAAACGCGCTCTCCCCACGGAACGAACCCAGCGCGCGGTAGGCGCGGATAAAGGCATCCTGGGCCACGTCCTCCGCCTCGCTCCAGTCAGAAACGTAGCGTGAAATGGTCGCCACGATCTTGCGCTGGTACTTGCGCACCAGCAAATCAAAGGCGGTGTTGTCGCCGCGCTGCACGCGCTCGACCAGCACGCGGTCGGCTTCCTGCTCTGTCATGTGTTGGTCCGAGTCCCCGGTTGGCTGGCGGCGGCAATCCCTCCGCTGGCGGGTATCGACCGCCGCGGACGGGCAAAGTTTCGCCGACCGTGGCTGAATGATGGGGCTTGTCCCGCCCCAATCCAAGCGCTTGCCGTGGAAGTTTCATCCGGCATGGACGGTGGGACGGGCACTGGCGAACGCCCGCTCACGCTCCAGCAGCAGGTTCTCGAAGCCGGTAGCCGGCAGCGGCCGGCAGAACAGGTAGCCTTGCAGATCCTCGCAATCGTGCTGGCGCAGAAACTCCAGGTGCTGCTCGATCTCCACCCCTTCGGCGACCACGCTGTGCTTGAGGTTGTGGGCCATGGTGATGGTGGCGCGCACGATCGCCTCGTCATCCGGATCAACGCCGATGTTGCGCACGAAGGATTGGTCGATCTTGACCCGGTCGGCCGGAAAATGGCGGATGTAGTCGAGTGAGGATTGCCCGGTGCCGAAATCGTCAATCGAGATGCCGCAACCCATGGCGCGCAGCGCGCCCAGGGTTTCCAGCAGGTTGGGAATGTCCTTGACGTTGATGCTCTCGGTGACCTCAAGGTCGAGCAGGCGCGCCTCCAGCCCGGTTTCCTCCAGCACCTGCCGCACTACCGCCACCAGGTTCGGCTGGCGCAATTGCAGCGCCGACAGATTGACGCCGATCCGCAGCGGCAGCCGGAAGCGCTGCTGCCAGCGCCGTGCATCGGCACAGGCGGTGCGCAGCACCCACTCGCCAATCGACATGATGAGCCCGGTCTCCTCCGCCAGCGGGATGAAAAAGCCGGGGCTGATCATGCCAAGCTCGGGGTGCTCCCAGCGGATCAAGGCCTCCATGCCGACGATGTCCTCGGTGCGGGCATTGACCTGCGGCTGGTAGTAGACGCGCAATTCGTTGTTCTTTTCCGCCTGCCGCAACTTGGCTTCCAGCGCAATCCGCTGTTGATGGGATTCCTCCGGCACCGCGACGTAGGTCTGAAAATTGTTGCGCCCCATGCCCTTGGCGCTGTACATCGCCACGTCCGCGTGTTTCAGCAGCGACTCGGGGTTGTCCGCGTCGTCGGGGTAGAAACTGACGCCGATCGAGGCCGTGATGTGCAGCTCCGAGCCATCCGGCAAGGTCAACGGCGCCTCCATCACGCGCACGATCTTGTCGGCGATGCGCATCACGTCCTCGCGCTGCACGATGTGGCGCAGGATCAGCGTGAACTCGTCGCCGGCGTAGCGCGCCACCGTGTCGGAGGCGCGCACGCTGCTGGCCAGGCGCCGCGACACCGCGGTCAGCACCTGGTCGCCGACGCTGTGGCCGAGCGAGTCGTTGATGGTCTTGAACCGGTCGAGATCGACAAACAGCACGGCGAACATTTCGCCGGTGCGGTGGGCTTCCTTGAGCGAGCTTTCCAGGCGGTCGTTGAACAGCAGCCGGTTCGGCAAGCCGGTCAAGACATCCTGCAAGCCCTTGGCGCGGCCCTGCTCGCGCGCCACGCGCAGTTCCAGTTCAAACCCGAAACGGGCGCTGGCTATGCGCACCGCATCCAGCACGCCGACGCGCTCTTCCAGGCTGTTGCGGCTGCCGGCGAGCATCGCCCCCAGCACATTGCGTCGATTGTCCAGCAAGGGCAGGCCGATAAAGCCGCGAAACTCCGATTCGCGCACGAAATCGTCGACTTCCGCCAACCGCTGGGCATCGCCCAGATGCACGATGGGCTCGCCATCCAGCACCAGCTTGAGGATCGCCTGCGCGGCCGGGTCCGGCCCACCCAGCGAGCTTGGCAGCCGTTGCCAGCGCGCCAACTCCTGCACCGTCTGTGTCTCGTCCTGACGCAGGCTGTGGACGCTGACGTAATCGAGCCCCATCCGCTCGGCCAGCAGCTGCGTCGCCCGTTGCATGCCTTCTTCGCCGCCCACGCCGGCATGCAAGGCGGCCAACATCGCCAGCGCCTGCTGCACTTCCAGCATCGGCGCGATCTCGCGGATCACGCTGAACTGCACCATGCGCTCACCGCGCATGATCAGTTTGGTGTGCATTTCAACCGGATAGCGGCTGCCATCGGCGCGCTGCTTCAGAAAGCGGTAGTGCGTGGAGCCGGTGTCCAGCAGTTGCTGGCCAAACACCTTGCGCTGTTCACGGGTGTGGCTGATGTCGACGCTGTCCAGCGGCTGTCCCAGCATCTGCGCATGACGGAATCCAGAGCGATCGACGAAGGTCTGGTTGACCTCGATGATGCGCCCGGTGTGTGGATCGGAGATCACCAGTTCATCAAGATTGCCATCAAAGGCGAACTGGTACGGATCGGCGGCGCCGGCCGCCGGACGGGCTTGTTGCACCGACTGGCTGGCCAGCACTTCGCGGATGCGGAACAAGGCCTCGCTGGCATCGACTGGGCTGCGGATCCACTCCTGCACGCCGGGCGGGCGATGCAGATGATCCCAATGGCGCTCGCCGGCGCCGGCGGCAAGGATGCCGATCACCGGGATGCCCGAGGTGGCCGGATTGGTCTGCACGGTCGAGCAGAAACCGAGCACGTCTTCGCGCGTGCCGGTGACATCGAGCAGGAGCAGGTCGATGGCCGGGTCCTGGCTCAGGAAAGCCCGCGCCTGGGCGAGATCACGCGCCGTGTACACCGCTTCGAAGTTCTCCGCATCGAGCACATCGAACAGAATGCGTCGATCATCGCGGTCACCGGCCACGATCAGCAGCGAGTAGGCACTGCTGCCCGCCGGCTCCCGGCCATCGCTGCGCGCAGCGGTCATCGCACCCACCGCCCGTCGCGCAGACGCGGCCGCTGGTGTTCGCCACCGCTGACGCTCAATTGCAGGCTGACCGCACGCAGCGACTCGCTGTAGTCGTCGGCCGGGCCCATCAGCACCACCCGTCGCGCGGGGCCGTCATTGAGGCGCGCGATCTGCGCCAGCAGCACCGTGTCTTGCGGCCGCAGCAGCTCGCCGACATCCTGCAACAGATAAATGCCGAAATGCATGCTGCGGCGGATGAAGCGCAAGGCATCGGTAAGACGCCGACAGCCCGGCACCACCAGATCGCCCTCACGCAAACTGAGCAACCCGGTTTCCTGCTTCCACAGATACAGCGACTGACCGCTGCGCCGGGTCAGCAGGCGCAAGCGCTCGACGAAATCGCCACTGTCCGCGGTATCCAGCAGCACCAGGTTGCGGCTGGACTCGACAATTCGCCCCAACACCTCGGCGCCGGCATCCACCGTTGGCACATCGTCATTCAATGCTGGCTACCTGCATTACGCATCGCATCCCCCGACCAGTCGGCAGCGCGGATTGACCACGGATGCTCGATGCCGGGATGATACCCTCCCATTCGCCATGTGGGCACTGTGATGTTTGAAGGTCTGCGATTCACCCACTGGAAACCCAGCCTCGGCGAAGACGGCGTGCTGTTGCTGGCGCTGGACCGCGCCGGTTCGACAGTCAACGCGCTGTCGCGGCCGGTGCTGGATGAACTGGCCACCCTCGTCGAGCGGCTGGCGATTGACCCTCCCCGCGGGGTGGTGATCCATTCGGCCAAGTCCGACAGCTTCGTGGTCGGTGCCGATATCCGCGAGTTCCAGCAATTCGCGCTGGAAGGCCGGGTGCTGGACGCGATCAAAAACGGCCAACAGGTCTTCGAACAGCTGGCGCGCCTGCCCTGCCCGACGGTGGCCGCAATCCACGGCAGCTGCCTTGGCGGCGGCACCGAACTGGCGCTGGCCTGCCGCTACCGAATTGCCAGCGATGCCAAATCAACCCGCATCGGCCTGCCCGAAGTGATGCTGGGCATCCATCCCGGCTGGGGCGGCAGCGCCCGTCTGCCGCGATTGATCGGCGCCCCCGAGGCCATGAAGCTGATGCTGACCGGCGCGCCGGCCACGGCCGCCAAGGCGCGCAAGCTCGGTCTGATCGATCGCGTGGTGGCCGTCGAGGAACTTCTGGCCACCGCCCGCAAGCTGGCGCTGAAGCCCGCGCCACGCCCGCTCAGACAACGCTTGCTCGCCTGGTCCACCAACCTGTGGCCGACACGCCAATTGCTGGCGCCGCTGTTGCGCCGCCAAACCGCCGCCAAGGTCCGCAAGGAACACTATCCGGCACCGTTCGCGTTGATCGAGGTCTGGCGCCGTGGCGGCGGCAGCATCGGGCAACGCCTCACGCTCGAAGCCCGTTCGGTCGCCAAACTCGCCGCCACCCCGACCGCCCGCAACCTGATCCGGGTGTTTTTCCTGCAGGAGCGGCTCAAAGGCCTCGGCCGGGGTGGCGCGCACGGCATCCAGCACGTACACGTGGTCGGCGCCGGCGTGATGGGTGGGGATATCGCCGCCTGGTGTGCGCTCAAAGGCTTTGATGTCACGCTGCAAGACCGCGAACAGCAGTTCATCGAACCGGCGCTGGCCCGCGCACGCACCCTGTTCGAAGCCAAGGCACGCGGAGATCAGGCCGCAACCGCAGCGTACACGGCGCGTCTGCGCGCCGACGTCGCCGGGTCAGGCGTCGCCGCATCGCAACTGGCCATCGAGGCGATCTTCGAGAACCGCGAGGCCAAGGAGTCCCTGTACGCCAGCCTGGAGCCCGCCCTGCCCGCCGACGGCCTGCTCGCCAGCAACACCTCCAGCATTCCGCTCGATGAATTGAGCCACGGCTTGCAACGCCCGCGGCAGTTCCTCGGCCTGCATTTCTTCAACCCGGTGGCCAAGATGCCGCTGGTCGAAGTGGTTCGCCACGCCACGCTCGACAGCAACAGCGAACAGCGCGCGCTGGCCTTTGTGCACGCCATCGGCAAGTTGCCGGTCGCGGTCAAGGGCACGCCGGGTTTTCTGGTCAACCGCATTCTGATGCCCTACCTGCTGGAAGCCATCCGCGCGCTCAGTGAGGGCGTGCCCGGCGCCGCGCTGGACAAGGCCGCGCGTGGCTTCGGCATGCCGATGGGCCCGATCGAGCTGGCGGACACGGTCGGGCTTGATGTCTGCGCATCGGTCGGCAAGGAGCTGGCGCCGTTTCTGAACCTGCCACTGCCGGACGGGGTGGAATCCCTGCTCGCCGCCGGTCACCGCGGCAAGAAAACCGGCCAGGGCTTCTACATCTGGCAAGACGGCAAGCCGCAAAAACCGGCGCTGCCGGAGGGCTATCAGGCGCCCGCCGATCTGGCCGACCGGCTGATCCTGCCGATGCTGAACGAAGCGATCGCCTGCCTTGCCGATGGCGTGGTCGACGATGCCGACCTGCTCGACGCCGGGGTCATCTTCGGCACCGGTTTCGCGCCGTTCCGCGGCGGCCCGATCCAGTACATTCGGGACAGCGGCAAAGACACGATCCACGCCCGCCTTGAGCAATTGGCACAGGTTCACGGCGAGCGCTTCAAGCCAAAGGCCGGCTGGGACAGCGCACCGTTGCAGTCCGCCTGACAAACCACCCACATCCACGCTACTGTTGGACATTTCCAGTATCCGAACCCGCATGCCCCACGATCCACTCGCCAACGTGCCGGCCGATGCCATCGCGCGCGCGGCCAAACTGCGTCTGGTCGCCTTCGACGTCGACGGCACCCTGACCGATGGCGGCCTGCGCTACGGCGCCAACGGCAATGAAACCAAGCTTTTCCATGTCCACGACGGTTTCGGGCTGAAGCGCCTGCAAGCGGCCGGCGTGGAAGTCGCCATCATCAGCGCGCGCATCAGCCACGCGGTCGCGGTGCGAATGGAAGAGCTCGACATCGCCCATGTGTACCAAGGCCAGAACGACAAGCGCGACTGCCTCACCAAGTTGCTCGCCGCGCTGCATCTGGAGCCCGAACAGGCCGGTTTCGTGGGTGACGACCTGCCCGACCTGCCCGCCCTGCGGCTGGCCGGTTTCGCCGTGGCCGTAGCCAACGCACGCCCGGAAATCCGCGATGCCGCGCATTGGCAAACGCCCCATGCCGGCGGCGCCGGCGCCGTCCGCGACGTCTGCGACCTGGTTCTGGCCGCCCAAGGCCACTACGCGGACGAGCTGGCCCGCTGGCAATGAAACGACCGTCCAACCTGACCGCGCTGGTGCTGCTGGCACTGGCCGTGACCGGCAGCCAGTTTCTGCTGTGGTGGCTGGCGCCGGCACCCAAACCCCGCGTGGCGGCCGGCCCGCCGCGTTCCGGCTACATGCTGGAAAACTTCGAGCTGAATGTGCTCGGCAACGATGGCCGGGTCGATGTCCGGCTCACGGCGCCGCATCTG
>DASSXP010000121.1:0-2117 GCA_035703755.1 Rhodanobacteraceae bacterium
GCAGGTGACTTCTCAGGCTTGGGAGCGACGTACAGGTCACCGATGTGGCGCTCCCCCTCATCAATGGATAAATGCTTAGCATTCAGCCCGACAGCATCGTAATGATGCTGTACGTTTGTTCTGAGCAGATGGATGGTTAAATTTGGCACGCGTCTCCCCCTGAGATCCTGCGTCAACCTTCCGTCAGGCTTAGCTTCTGGTCACCGCACCTGAACATGTTCCACAGGCGTCAATTAGGAACATGCTCACAACGAGTGGCTCACCTTCGCCCCTTTCCGCATTGATGCCCCTACCTTCCTTCAAGGCCTCTATCAAGCTACGGACATCGTCTTCCGTCAACAAGAACGCAAGAACGGGGTCAGGTTTACTTGCCCCTAAAGGATGGCGGAGAGAGTGGGATTCGAACCCACGGTAGTGTTACCACTACGGCAGTTTTCAAGACTGCTGCCTTAAACCGCTCGGCCATCTCTCCGTAGAACCTTGCATGGCAGCCTTGCGCTGCCCACGGCACGGGGAGTTTATCAGGAACCCTGCGGCGGGCGGCCGTTGCCGCCCTTCTTCGACAGCGCCACCAGACACCCTGCCAGGATTCCCACCGGCACCAGCGCACCGAGCAGCGGCAGCAGCAACAGCGGGTTGCGCGCGACCATCGGCACGAGTTGGGTGGCGCTGGCGAAGGCAATGATGGCGAGGCGCCAGCGGCGGCTGTGGCGGGCGAACCAGAAGCTGGCGAGGATGAGCGCCAGGGCGACCATCGACAGGTCGAGGTCGATGGTGGGCAGGTGCCAGACGCCGTCGAAGCCGAGGCGGGTGGCGATCACGCCGGCCAGCACCAGCAGCAGGAAGAAGCTGGTGTAGAACTCCACCCTGCCCCAGTTGCCGCGTGCGGGTGCCGGCATGTTCATGCGATGCGGTCGAGCCCGGCCATGTACGGGCGCAGTGCTTCCGGGATGGCGATCGAGCCGTCGTCGTTCTGGTTGTTTTCCATCACCGCGATCAGAGTGCGGCCGATGGCGAGGCCGGAGCCGTTGAGGGTGTGCACCAGTTCGGGCTTGCCGGTTTCGGAATTGCGCACGCGAGCCTGCAGGCGGCGAGCCTGGAAGTCCTCGCAGTTGGAGCAGCTGGAGATTTCGCGGTAGGTCTGCTGGCTGGGCAGCCACACTTCCAGGTCGTAGGTCTTGGTGGCGCCGAAGCCCATGTCACCGGTGCACAGGAGCATCTTGCGGTACGGCAGGCCGAGTTTCTGCAGCACGGTTTCGGCGTGGCCGACCATCTCCTCCAGTTGCGCGTAGGACTGGTCGGCGCGGGCGACGTGCACCATCTCGACCTTCTCGAACTGGTGCTGGCGGATCATGCCGCGGGTGTCGCGGCCGTAGCTGCCGGCTTCGGCACGGAAGCACAGGGTGTGCGCGGTCATGCGCAGCGGCAGCGCGTCGGCGTCCTGGATGGTGTCGCGCACCAGGTTGGTCAGCGAGACTTCGGCGGTGGGGATCAGGTAGCGCTTCGTCTCGCCCACTTCGGTGGCGAACAGGTCCTCTTCGAACTTCGGCAGCTGGCCGGTGCCCTGCATGGTGTCGGCGTTGACGATCACCGGCACGTTGCATTCGAGGTAGCCGTGCTCGCCGGTGTGCAGGTCGAGCATGAACTGGCCGAGTGCGCGATGCAGGTGCGCGAGCTGGCCGCGCAGCACGGTGAAGCGCGCGCCGGAGAGCTTGGCGCCGGCGTCGCCGTCGAGCCAGCCGTGGCGTTCGCCGAGTTCGACGTGATCCTTCACCGTGAACGCGAACTCGCGCGGCGTGCCCCAGCGGCTGACTTCGACGTTGTCGTGTTCGTCCTTGCCGACCGGCACGGACTCGTGCGGAATGTTGGGGATGCCCAACGCGATCCCGGCGAGTTTCGCCTGCACGTCGGCGAGGGCCTGTTCGTTGGCCTTGAGCTTGTCGCCGATGCCGGCGACTTCGGCCATCAGCGGCGCTACATCCTCGCCTTTCGCCTTGGCCTGGCCGATCGCCTTGGAGCGCGTGTTGCGCAGGTTCTGCAGCTCCTGCGTCTCCATCGCCAGCTGCTTGCGCGAACTCTCCAGCGCCTCGACGGCAGCCACGTCCAGCGTGTAGCCG
>DASSXP010000196.1:0-14028 GCA_035703755.1 Rhodanobacteraceae bacterium
CATCGAAACCCTGACCAATGCCCGCGCCGCCCGCGACTGGTGCGTCGCTCAGCTGGGCGATGCCGCCGCGGTGGCCAAGCACTTCGTGGCAGTATCGACCCACGCGCAACGGGTCAGCGAATTCGGCATCGATACTGCCAACATGTTTGGTTTCTGGGATTGGGTTGGCGGCCGTTATTCGATGGATTCGGCGATCGGGCTTTCGACCATGATCGCCATCGGTGCGGACAACTTCCGCGAGCTCCTGGCCGGGTTCCATGCGATCGATGAACACTTCCGCAGCACGCCGCTGGAAAACAACCTGCCCGCCTTGATGGGCTTGATCGGCGTGTGGAATACCAACTTCCTCGGCGCCGACACCGTCGCCGTGTTGCCGTACTGCCAGTACCTGCACCGCTTTCCCGCCTACCTGCAGCAACTGACGATGGAATCCAACGGCAAGCACGTCACCCGTGACGGCGCCGAGGTGGATTACGTCACCGGCCCGATCTACTGGGGCGAACCCGGCACCAATGGCCAGCATTCCTTTTACCAGTTGCTGCATCAGGGCACACGTCTGGTGCCCTGCGACTTCATCGGTTTCGAGCACAGCCTGAACCCGCTGGGCCAGCAACAAGATCTTCTGATCGCCAACATGATCGCGCAAGGCGAAGCCCTCGCCTTCGGCAAGCGCGCCGATGTGCTGGCGCAAGAAGGCAGCCCGGCGGCGCTGGTGGCGCATCGCATCTGCATCGGCAACCGGCCCAGCACCACCCTGCTGCTGGACCGCATGAGCCCGGCCAGCCTGGGCAAGCTGGTCGCCTTGTACGAGCACAGTGTGTTCACCCAGGCCGCCATCTGGGACATCGATCCGTTCGATCAATGGGGCGTGGAACTTGGCAAGCAATTGGCACTCAAAAGCTACGCCGAAATTACCGCCACGGATGATCCGGCGCCATCCGCGCACGACAGTTCCACATCGGCATTGATCCGCCGCTATCGCCACAACAGGGAGCGTGTCTCATGACCGAAACCATCAGCCCGCTGGCCGGCAAACCCGCGCCGGCATCGATCCTGATCAACGTCGACAAGCTCAAGGCCGCCTACAGCGATGTCCATCCGGACCCGACCAATCCGGCCGAGCGCGTGTCGTTCGGCACCTCCGGGCACCGCGGCAGCTCGCTCAACGCCAGCTTCAACGACGCTCACATCGCATCCATCACCCAGGCCGTGTGCGACTATCGCGCCGGCAATGGCATCGATGGCCCACTCTATATCGGCATCGACACCCATGCCTTGTCCGGGCCGGCCTTTGATACCGCGCTGGAGGTGCTGGCCGGCAACGGCGTCACCACGCTGATTTCGAGTGGTGGCGAATGCACGCCGACACCGGCGGTGTCGCTGGCAATCCTGATGCATAACCGTGGCCGGGTCAGCGGTTTTGCCGACGGCATCGTCGTCACGCCGTCGCACAACCCGCCGGACAACGGCGGCTTCAAGTACAACCCGCCCAATGGCGGCCCGGCCGATACCGACGTCACCGGCTGGATCGAACAACGCGCCAACCAGTATCTGGCCGACAAGCAGAGCGGCATCAAGCGAATCGCGTTGAGCCGCGCGCGCGCCGCCGGCACCACGCTGGAATACGATTTTCGCAGTCACTACGTGACGGAGCTCGAACAGGTAATCGACTTCGACGCCATCCGCGCCGCCGGGGTGCGCATGGGCGTCGATCCGCTGGGCGGCGCCGGCGTGCATTATTGGGCGCCGATCGCCGAACGCTATCGCATCAACCTCGATGTGGTCAGCACCGAGGTCGACCCGCGCTTTGCCTTCATGAGCGTGGACTGGGATGGTCGCATCCGCATGGACCCGTCCTCGCCTTACGCGATGCAGCGGCTGATCGGTCTGAAGGACAAATACGACGTCGCCTTCGCCTGCGATACCGACCATGACCGCCATGGCGTGGTGTGCCAGAGTGCAGGCCTGATGAGTCCAAACCATTACCTGTCGGTGCTGGCCCACAATCTGTTCCAGCGCCGCGCCAACTGGCCCGCCGCAACGGCAATCGGCAAGACCGTGGTCACCACCGCACTGATCGATCGCGTTGCGGCCAAGCTCGGGCGGCGGCTGTACGAAGTGCCGGTCGGTTTCAAGTGGTTCTCCGCCGGACTGCTCGATGGCAGCCTGGGTTTCGGCTGCGAGGAAAGCGCCGGTGCGTCACTGTTGCGCCGCGACGGCCGCCACTGGACCACCGACAAAGACGGCATCGTGCCCGCGCTGCTGGCAGCGGAGCTGACCGCACACAACGGCCGTGATCCGGGCGAACTGTTCGGCGCGCTGACTGCCGAACTCGGGCAGCCCCTGACCCGTCGCGTGCAGGCACCGGCGACCGCCACGCAGCGCAAGGCACTCAAATCACTCAAAGCCGACGCACTCGACGTCAACGACGTGGCCGGCGACAAGGTTACCGCCAAAATCGACCGTGCCCCCGGCAACAATGCGGCCATTGGCGGCATTCGCGTCAGCAGTGAAAACGGCTGGTTCGCCGCGCGTCCATCGGGCACCGAAGACATCTACAAGATTTATGCCGAGAGCTTCCGCGACGAGGCGCATCTCGCGCGCATGCTCGCCGAGGCACAACAGATCGTCGACAAGGCCATCGGGGGCGCGTGATGCGCCGGCAACAACCCGGCGGCGGGATCTGGCCCGCCGTCCTGGCGTGGCCTTGGCGGTCAGTCGACGGGGACAAGCAGCGCCTGATCCACCATCACGTCGACGCCCGCCGCGGGCATCACGGCCGCCGCGGGGATCGCTTCGCCGCGACGCCAGCGCGCCACGGCTTCGCGCTTGCCTGCGCCCTCGACCAGAAACAGCACCTGCCGCGCGCGCGCCAGTCGCGCGGCACTGATCGACACCCGTTCCGGTGGCGGTTTCGGCGCATTGAACACCGCCAAGGCGTCCGCTGCGTCGGCTTGCGTGCCCCAGTCCTGGCCGGGGAACAGGCTGGCAGTGTGGCCATCCTCGCCCAGTCCCAACAACACCAGATCGAACTCGCCCAGCCCGGCCAGTGCATCACCGTAGGCCGCCGCCGCCGCCACCGCGCCGCGTTCGGCCGGAATCGGATGAATCTGCGACGCCGGTATTCTCACCTGATCCAGCCAGGTGATGCGGGCCATGTGGCTGTTGCGTTCGGCGTCGCCTGTCGGCAGGCAGCGTTCATCGCCAAACCACACATGCCACGACTCCCAGCGCGCCAGCGCCGCCGCCAGCAAGGCGTAGGTGCGCCGCGGCGTGCCGCCGCCGGCCAGCACGATGTCGAAGCGACCACGTTCAGCAATGGCCTCGCCCGCGGCCGCCAGAACGCGGGCGCAGGCGTGACGCGCAAGGTCACGTGGATCATCAATCGCATGCCAGCGTGTGGTGGCGTTCGTCATCTGCCCTGTCCTCCATTTCAATTCGTTCAGTCATGGCGACATCGGTCGCCACCGGCATGCGTCGGCGTAATGCCACCGGCACGCCCATATCATACGAGGTGACCCCATGAGCCGTCAGTTTCCATTACCGCATCAAGGCGCACCCCGCGTGCATCTGCTCGGTAATCGAGAACACGCCCTGCACGTGTTCAGCGATGGCAGCCGTGCGCTGCATTGGGCCGGCAAAGCGGTCAACCGTTGGCAGGCCGGGCGCATGCCGGCCGCCACCGATGTGCTGCTGCGCGACCTTGACCACGATGACTTCATTTCCGCCAGTGGCCAAACCTGCGGCCGCGATGCCGCGGCCAGCGAAACGCTGTTTGACACCGGCACCGCCTGTTTCAAGCGGCAATTCAAGGGTTTCAGCAGCCGCCTGACCTTTATGATCGATCCCGTGCACGGCGGCGAACTCGCCCTGCTGGAGCTTGAGAACCACGGCAGTCGCCCTTGCCGACTGGAAGCGGTGTCGACGATGGAACTGGTGCTGGGCGATGCTCGCGCCGACGCCAGCCATCCGGCGTTCTCGAAAATGTTCGTGGTCACCGAGACCCTCGATGCCGGCGCGGCCCTGCTCGCCCATCGCCGCCCGCGCGGCGATGACGAAGCGGTCAGCTGGGCGGCGCATGGCTGTCGTGTCGAGGGCGTGGCCATTGAAGCAAGCGGCTTCGAGACCGATCGCATGGCCCTGCTCGGGCGCAATCGCAGTTGGCGCGATCCCGCCCGCTTCGACGTCAACGCCGTGCCCGCAGGCCGCAGTGGCGTCGTGCTCGACCCGGTGTTTTGTCTCAGTCGTCGCTTCGCGCTGGCGCCGGGCGCCCGCGCACGACTCGCCTTTCACACCATAGCCGGCAGCCAGCGCGAGGCGGTCATCAAAGCACTCGCTGCCGCGTTGAACAGCGACAGTGCGACCACCCTGACCGCCGCAGCGCATGCCGATGCATCCATCGAGTCGGCGTTCGCCGCTGCGGCCAACGAACTCGGCAGCGCCCTGTGCTACGCCGACAACCACTGGTGCGCCGCCGCCGAGGTGCGCCGGCGCGGACGCGGTGGTCAGCCGGCGCTGTGGCCGTACGCGATTTCCGGCGACCGTCCCATTGTGCAGCTCAGCGTCAGCAGCCCGGACCAACTCGGCCTGCTGGACGATCTGTTGAGTGCACAGCAATGGTGGCAGTCACGCCAACTGGCCGCCGATCTGGTGGTGATTCATGCCGACGCACTGGCGCCGGAAGTGGCCGAGCGCATCCGCGCCACAGGCCCGGCCAAGGACAGCGGCACTGCGGTTTTCACGCTGGCCGCCAGCAAACTCGATGCCCGCGGCGGCGACGTGATCGCCACCGCTGCGGCTGCGGTGCTCGATGGCGCGGCGGGCAGCCTGATCGAACAGGTCAGGCGACGCGCAACACCCGCCGCCGCCATCTTGCCACCCTCGCCGCGTCCCGTTGCCGAGGCGACGCCGATGGCAGCGACGGCACGCCCGACGCGGCTGGCAGACAACGGCATCGGTGGGTTTTCCACCGATGGCCGCGAATATCTGATCGATCTCGACGGTGCGATCGACACCCCGGCGCCGTGGGTCAACGTCATGGCCAATCCGGCATTTGGCGCCATCGTCAGCGCCAATGGCGGCGGTTACGCGTTCGCCGTCAACAGTCAGCAGAACACCCTCACGCCCTGGCGCAATGACGCCGTCAGCGACGCCCCCGGCGATGTCATCTACCTGCGCGATGCCGCCAGCGGCGCGCTATGGTGCCCAACGCCATCGCCCATCCACGACCGCCTTGGCTGCCGCGTTGCGCATGGCCAGGGCTACAGCCGCTTCGAACGCAACGCCCACGGCATTCGCAGTGAACTCACGGTATTTGTGACCACGGAGGACCCACTGCGCGTGTCGCGTTTGCAACTCCACAACCTGACCGACACGCCACGCACACTGGATGTCACGGTGATGGCGGAATGGTCGATGGAGGCCATCGGCCGCGACGGTCGCGCGCACACCGCGTGCTGGCGTGACCCGGAAAGCGGCGCCTTGTTTGCGCGCAACGCCTGGCGCACGGATTTTGCCGAACGCGTAGCCTTTCTCGATCTGCCGGGAGCCGATGACTACAGTTGCGACCGCGCGGCGTTTCTTGGCCCGCGACGCGACCCCGCCGCTCCTGCCGCACTCGCTGTCCCTCCGGCACTCGATCGCCGTGAAGGCATCGGCCTCGATCCGGCAGCAATCCAAAGCCGCCGCATTGAACTCGCCCCCGGCGCCCGCGTCGAGGTCGTCGTGTTGCTCGGTCAGGGCGCCGACGAAGTGCAATCCCGCGCGCTGGTGACGCGCTACCGGGCCGCCGACCTCGACGCCGCGCTGGCCGCGGTGCAGGCCCAATGGAATGCCATCAGCGATGCGGTGCAAGTCGAAACCCCCGACCCCGCCATCGACGTGCTGATCAACCGCTGGCTGCCGTACCAGGTGTTGTCCTGCCGCGTGTGGGCTCGCGCCGCCAGTTATCAGGCCAGCGGCGCATTCGGCTTCCGCGACCAGCTGCAAGACGTGATGGCGCTGTGTCTGTCGCGCCCCGATCTGGCGCGTGCGCACATCCTGCGCTCGGCGGCACGGCAGTTCAGCGCGGGCGACGTACAGCACTGGTGGCTGCCACCCGCCGGGGCCGGCGTGCGCACGCGAATCGTCGATGACCGCGTGTGGCTGCCCTATGTCACCGCGCACTACGTCCGCGTCAGCGGTGATACGGCAATCCTCGATGAGGCGGTGCCATTCCTCGATGCCCCGGAACTGACGCCAGAGCAAGTCGACAGCTTCATGGTGCCGGCCACCAGCAAGGAAAGCGCCAGCTTGTTCGAGCATTGCGCCCGCGCACTGGAAATCAGCTTCAGCACCGGCGAGCACGGTCTGCCACTGTTCGGCCGTGGTGACTGGAACGACGGCATGAACCACGTCGGCAAGGACGGCAAAGGCGAGAGCGTGTGGATGGCGTGGTTTCTGATTCGCGCAATCCGTGACTTCCTGCCGCTGGCGCACAACCGCGGCGAAGCCGCACGCGCGCAAGCGTGGCGAGACCATGCCGAAGCACTGGCGCAAGCAGCCGAGGCCCATGCATGGGACGGCGCGTGGTGGACGCGCGGCTGGTACGACAACGGCCACCCGCTCGGCGTCGCCGCCAGCACGGAGTGCCGCATCGACACCATCGCGCAATCCTGGAGCGTGCTCTCGGGCGCGGCCGATCGCGTCCGCGCCGCGCACGCCATGGAATCGGTGGATCAACTGGCGGTGCGGCGCGACGCCGACCTGATCGCCCTGTTCGCCCCGGCCTTCGACCAGAGCCCGGAAGATCCCGGTTACATCAAGGGCTACCCGCCCGGCTTGCGCGAAAACGGCGGCCAGTACACCCACGGCGTGATCTGGTCGGCCATCGCCTTTGCCGAACTCGGCGATGGCGACAAGGCCGGCGAACTGCTGGCGATGCTGAACCCGGTGCATCACGGTGACAGCGCCGACAAGATCGCCCGCTACAAGGTCGAGCCGTACGTGTCCTGCGCCGATCTGTACACCGCCGAAGGACACCTGGGCCGTGGCGGCTGGACCTGGTACTCCGGTTCCGGCGGCTGGCTCTACCGCGCCTTGCTGGAGTGGCAACTCGGTCTGCGCGTGGAAGGCGACACATTGCGCATCCAACCCTGCATACCACGCACCTGGCCGGGTTACCGAATGCGTCTGCAACACGGCAAGTCGCGCTATGCCATTCGCGTGGAAAACCCACGCCACGGCAATGGCAATGTCGTCTCTATCGAAGTCGATGGCGTGGCACAAGCCGCCCCGCACGCGGTGGTACCGCTGCTCGATGACGGCAAGCAACACGACGTGCGGGTGGAGCTCGGCTGAATCAATCGCCCAGCCAGCCGCCCCGGAAACCGGCACGTTCGAGCCCACGCACCAGCTGCACGCAGCGGCGCATCAGTTGCCACAGCATGCCGTTGCGGTGGTTCTCCATCATCAACACGATCGGCCCCTGGTTGATGCCGAGATGCCAGGGGCAATTCCAGATGCCGTCGCCCTCCTCGACATGAAAGCTCGGATTGAAGGAAGACAACAGGCCGTAGCTCTCGCCTTCCAGCATGCGGCTCGCAGCGAGGTACTCGATGGTGGGCAACACCAGTTCTGGGGCGAACGGTAGCGAGGCCAGGGAAGCCCACGGCGCGATGGTGCCATCGTCCGGTCCGTGCGGTGCGCCACGGGCGAGGTAGCCATAGAACTTGCGGTGACGGCCATGCACGTCGCGCTCGGCCGGCCCCGGCCCGTTGCTGGCGGTCAGGCCCCAGCTGTGACCGTGGTAATCGCGGAACCCGCGGGGATTGCGCTCGCCGTACTCGCGGTGCACGTAGGTGGCGCGACGGCTGTTTTCGAAATAATCGATGCCGCGCTCACGCATGTAGTCGTCCTGGATGCCGCGAAAGTCGATCCAGCAATGCGAGAACTGATGGATGAACAAGGGCCCGGCGTAGACGTATTCCTGCCCGTAGTAACGCCGCCATTTGTAGCCGGACAGCCATTCGGCATAGGCGTCCGCGCCGACCGGATGGCTGCTGGAGCCAAGCGCCATCGCGTACAGGATCAGGGCTTCGCTGTAGCCGATCCAGCGATACGGCAGGAACCCGCGCTCCGGGGTCCAGCCGAGGCTGAGCGCGGCACCGCCATTCTGCGCCCAGACCCAGTCCACCCGCTCAAACAATGCCTGCCCCAACCGCCGGGCTTCGGCTTCATCGGCAGCCGCGCCATCGAAGTACTGGGCCACCGTCAACACGCCCGCCATCAGCAAGGCGGTATCGATGGTGGAGAGCTCACAATTCCAGGCCCGGTGCCCATCCTCCATGTCGATGAAGTGATAGAAGAAGCCCTTGTAGCCAGCGGCTTGCGGCGAGTCCGACTGCTCCAGATTCGCCAGAAAGCGCAGACTGATCAGGCTCTGGTGCAAGGCGTCGCTGCGCGCCATCCAGCCCCGCGCCACGGCGATCGGCAGGCAGCTCAGGCGAAAGCCGATCGCGGCAATGCTGGCCGGCGAATGCGGCTGGCTCGAATCCTTGACCAGACCGTTGCCTGGATGCGTGTGCGCAGGGAAGAACCGCCACGAATCCAACTGCAACTGATCCAGCATCGCACCGGTTACGCCCATGCTCGTGCTTGCTCCAGCGAAAGCCAATGCCCCATCCTGCGCAATCGCATCGCATTCGGCAAGCAAAACCCGGTGCGGGCCACCAGTGATGGCACGAACCGGGTTCGCGTAGCGGGCTCAGTTGGTCGGGCGGGCACCGAAGTGATTGGCGAAGATCACGTCGCGCTGCTCGATGGCACCGAGATCAAAGGTATTCGGCGTGAAGGACGACGACTGGAATCGCTCCACCATGCCGGGCACGTCGTATGGCGTTGCGTTCCAGGTCACATCCGGCGGCGGCGTCAGGAGATATTTGTCGCAGTGGTCAATCGCCGGCGAGTTGCCAGCGGGCGCATAGCGATCATCCAGCATGGGATCAAGGCTCCACGCGCCAGATGGCAGACCCGCCGGGTGCGCAGCGATCAGGCAGGACGCGTGCGTCGCCGTGCTGCCGACGGGCCCGGACATCACTTCCACGGCCAACGGGTTCCACAGGATACTGCCCTGCAAATCGAGCGTGGCGGAACCCGTGCCGTCACCATTGCCGTACATTTCCACCACGCGTGGAGTGTCGTTGTTTACCACGGTGCTGTACAGCAAATCGATGTCCCGATTGTTTCCACTGCGAACCAGGACACCGATGCCGGGGCCGGTCTTGAAGTTGCCGTCCATGATTACGCGCTCAAAATACATGTCGCCGGCGGATTCGGTCCCGACCAGGATCGTGCGGCCATCGTTGCTGACCTGGTTCTCGCGGAACCAGGTGCGATAAAAGCGCATGACGCCGCGCGAAGCGCCGTCATCCCGCTCATCGGTGACAAAGGCCACACCGCCGCCCAGAATGTCGGCGCTGGCGGATTGCGCTTCGTTTTGCACGAAGCTCATGCGGGGGCCGATCTTGCCGTCATATTCCTCCACGCCACTGTTGGTGAAGTACCAGTCCACCGCGTTGTTCGAGTACACGGCACCGCCCTGATCTCGCGCCAAATTGTCAAGAAACCGGGTGTCCCGGATGCGCACGAAGGTGAACGGTCCGCCGGCGGGCTCGTTGGGTCCATCAACGTAAATGCCACCGCCGTAATTGGCCTTGTTTCTACTGACAAACGTGGTGGTGTGATCGTACGAATACTCCACGTTGATGTCCGCCATAGAGGAGTAGATGCCGCCACCAAAACCGCGCGTGTCCGTGAACGCAGACTCCATGCCCGCCTCGTTTGCGTAAACCGTGTTGAAGAAAAAATCCGGCAGCACGGTCAGCTCGTAATGCGTTGGCGTGTTGTCGAAGCCTTGCACGTAAATGCCGCCACCCGCGCGGCGCGCCTTGTTGTAGTTGACGCGACCGCCTTCAAGCACCACGTCGGCGATCAGGGCGTACACGCCACCCCCATAATTCACCGCCGAGCCGTTGGAAATCTCGCTGGCTCCAGTCATGTGCAGGATGGGATACTTGCCCACCTCCGGCACCGGCGCGAAGAGGAACCAGCCCATCAAGGCTACCCCGCCGCCACTGTGCGCATCGAAGTACTGGATATCGACCTCCTCCCCGAGTTCCAGGGTCACATGATTCGTTACCAGAATCGCGCCGCCGTAAGTCGGGCCGGCCACCGAGAGCGAGCCGCTGCCGTTCATGAGGATATGGCTGAAGCGCAAGCTGCGGCGCGGATTCTCGTAGGCGTTGGAAATCGTCAGCAGCGTGTGGTCTTCATCCGTCGCCGCGGTGAGGTAGTTGAGCTCCGTCACGGCATTCGCACCGGGATCGCTGGCGGTGCAACTCGCGTAGCCACCCGTCACGGTGATATCTGCCAGAGGATCCTGAATCTTGAACTCCCCGGCATCCGGCGTACCCCAGGTGTAGGACAGTGACTTGTCCACGGTCTTGGCGACCTTGATCAAGTGCGGTCCGGAAGGGTTGGCGGCTGCCGCAGCCAGTGCCGGGCGCAGATCGGCAAACAGGCAGCCACTGCCGGTACCGACGGTGTAGGTCGTCGCATTGGCAAGCGGGGACAAGCCGAGCAGACAGCCCAGCGACAACAGACAGGCGAGCGGGGTTTTCATTGGTGGATTCCTCCTTGGATTTGGGGTGTGCATTCCCTTGTACGCAATCCCCCGCAAAAACGTGCCACAGCAGCACCCGCGGCGGGCGGCAGCGCGTTTCCGTCCTGCCAACAGGGTTTGCTAGACTGCTCTCGTGCTGACTCTCCATGGACCCGGACACCGGAAAACCCGCATCGCGGTGGGCCGCCTGCTAGGCATTGGCGCCAGCGTGGTGCTGCTCGCGGCCTGCGCGTCCACGCCACCGCGTGCCAACCTTGCCAGCCAGGCACCGCCGCCAATCGTCCCTGCGCCGGCTTCCACAAGCGCCACCCCCGCTCCGTACCCCGCGCCGATGCAGGCCGCCAATGTGCGCGACCGCATTGCGGACTACATCGGGCAAAGCCGCTTTCGGCATGCCCGCTGGGGTATCGACGTGGTCGATCTTGACAGCGGGCAGGTGCGCTATTCGCACGACGCCGACAAACTGTTTGTGCCCGCCTCCAACGCCAAGCTGTTTACCGCGGCACTGGCGCTGGCGCAATTCGGCGGCGATGCCCGATTCCACACCACGCTCTACACCAGCGCCAGCAATCGCGCCAACGGGATACTCGCAGGTGACTTGATTCTGTACGGCGGCGGCGACCCCTCGCTGGGCGATGCCGCGGTGACGCCCGCCACGCTGGATTGGGCCGAGCGCTTCGCCGGCGCAGTCGCTGATCTTGGCATCACTCGCATCGATGGCGATCTCATCGCTGACGATACCCGCTTCGCCGGCCCGGCGTATGGCACCGGCTGGGAAGTGGACGACCTCGCCACCTGGTACGCGGCACGCCCGTCGGCGCTCAGCAACGCCAACAACATGATCGTGGTCGAGGTGGGCCGGCAAGGCCGCTCGTGTTGCACGGTTTCCGTCACGCCGGACACGAGCGCCGTCAGCATCGACAATCAGACGCGCAGCGCGGCACCGGGCGGCCCGCTCTTCGTGCACCGCGCGGTGGGTTCCAACCGAATCGATGTCGGTGGCCACCTGCCCGACGGTACCGCGTCGCGCCGATTTGCCCTGGCCTCTCCCGATCCTGCACTGCAAGCGGCCTACACGCTGCGCGATGCACTGTCGCGCCACGGCATCCGCCTGCAAGGGCGCGTGCGTGCCGTGCATTGGCCAACACCCAGCGCGGTCACGGCGCGCAGCCGACAACTGGCCCGTATCGCCTCGCCGCCTCTGCGCGAATTGCTGCGGCAAATGCTGAAGCAGTCGGACAATCTCTACGCACAAGTGTTGTGGCTCGATGTCGGCGCACAACGACAAGCCGGAGGCGGCGCTTGCGCGGATGAACCGTCCCCGCCGCTCAGCACCGAGCAATGGGGCGTGTGCGCCATGCGGGCATTGCTGGCTGGCATCGGCGCGCCTGAGCAGGCCATGTTTTCCGAAGGCAGTGGACTGTCGCGGCGCGACCTGGTGACACCCGCAGCGCTGACATCGCTGCTGACCTGGGTCGCACGTCAGCCATTTGCAGGCGACTTCAAGGCCGCCTTGCCGATTGCAGCGGTCGATGGCACCTTGAAGAACCGGCTTGCGGGCAGCGCCGCCGCGGGCACGCTCACCGCCAAGACGGGCACCCTGACGCATGTCTATGCGTTGTCGGGCTACGTCCCGGATGCCAGCGGCCGGCAGTTGGCGTTCTCCCTGCTGCTCAACCACTATCAGCGTCCGCGCGATGCCAGCGGTCGACCGACGGCACCCGCCCCGCGCGACGACCTCGACGCCATCGCCGCCATGCTGGCGGCGGCGACGTGGGACCCGCGTGCGCCGGCCGCGGCCGGCGCCGGGGCGGCGGTCAGATGAGCGCCAGCGCCTGATCGAGATCGGCCAGCAAGTCGTCGATGTGCTCAATACCCACCGACAGACGGAGCATGTTCTCGCTGACACCGGCCCTGGCCAGCTCGTCCTTGTTCAATTGTCGGTGGGTGGTGGAGGCCGGATGCGTCGCCAGTGATTTGGTATCGCCGATATTGACCAGTCGGGTAAACAATTGCAGGCCATCCAGGAAACGGGCGCCTGCCGCGCGCGGATCGGCGTCCGTCGCGGCCCCCACACCGAAGGACAGAATGCCGGATGCTTTGCCACCCAGGTACTTCTGCGCCAGCGCGTGATCGGGATGCTCGGGCAAACCCGCATATTTCACCCACGCCACCTGCGGGTGCGCCTGCAAGTGCTGTGCGATCGCCAACGCATTTTCGCACGTACGCTCCATGCGCAGACCCAGCGTTGCCACACCCTGCAAAGTCAGAAACGCATTCATCGGTGACAAGGCACCGCCAGTGTTGCGCAGTGGCACCACCCGCGCCCGACCGATGTAGGCCGCCGGCCCCAACGCTTCGGTGTAGACCACGCCGTGATAGGACACGTCCGGCTCGTTCAGGCGGCGAAAGCGCGCCTTGTGCTCGGCCCAGGGAAACTTGCCGGAATCGACAATGATGCCGCCGATGGAGTTGCCATGGCCGTTGATGTACTTGGTCAAGGCGTGCACCACGATGTCGGCGCCGTGCTCGATCGGCCGGCACAGCCACGGGCTCGGCACCGTGTTGTCGACGATCAGCGGGATGCCATGCGCGTGCGCGATGTTCGCCAATGCGCCAATGTCGGTGACATTGCCGAGTGGATTGCCCACCGACTCGCAGAAGATCGCCTTGGTGCGCGCATCGATGCGGGCGGCGATGCCGTCGAGGTCGCCAACGTCGACGAAGCGAACCTCCAGCCCCTGCTGCGGGAAGGTGTGCGCGAACAGGTTGTAGGTGCCGCCGTACAGAGTCGACGACGACACGATGTTGTCACCGGCCTCGGCAATGGTCTGGATCGCGTAGCTGACCGCGGTCATGCCCGACGCCAATGCCAGCGCGCCGATGCCGCCTTCGAGCGCCGCAATGCGCTGCTCCAGCACGTCGGTGGTCGGATTCATGATGCGGGTGTAGATGTTGCCCGGCACCTTGAGATCGAACAGATCCGCGCCGTGCTGGGCGTTGTCGAAGGCGTAGGCCACGGTCTGGTAGATCGGCACCGCCGAGGACCGCGTGGTGGGATCGGGGCTGTAACCGGCATGGACGGCCAGGGTATCGGGTTTCATGTGCGCGCTCCGTGGCAAGGCAGTGGCCTCCACCGTAGCCGGTTCGCCAGCGGGCGGAAATGACATATCGCAATCTGCACATGATCGCAGGGCCATACCGGTAAAATGGCACGTCCCGTCATGCGAACTGTCCTCCATGTATCTCGACATCACCCGCCCAGACGACTGGCACCTGCATCTGCGCGACGGCCGCGCTCTGGCGGCCGTGGTGGCCGACACCGCCCATCAGTTCGCCCGCGCCATCGTGATGCCGAACCTGAAACC
>DASSXP010000216.1:0-8167 GCA_035703755.1 Rhodanobacteraceae bacterium
TGGCAAGCAGTGCGTTCCACGCAGCACGCGCGCGCGGACGCATCACGGCAAAAAGGGTGTATTGCGGGGCGCGGTCAATCGCGTTCGCGGCCTTCACGTTTGCTGCCGTCAGTGGCAAGCAGGGCCGTCACGCGCCGCGCGCTGTCGAAGCATTCTTGTGGCACTATCGCTCCATCGGGCGGCAGCGCGGGTGGCTGCCGGCTAAATCGAACCCCACGCCTGGCTCACCGACGTCCTCACCCGCCTCCCCACCACCAAAGACCGCGACATCGCCACCCTGCTGCCGTTGCCATAACGTCAGAAATCGCCGTCAAGATGTTGTGGGCGGACGCTTACTATCCTGTTGGCGCTAGCGGACTTGATGTTGTCATAGTGTGCTTTCCATCCGTGGATGCCCAACCGTACAAGGATGAAAATGTCAAAATTCCTCGTGCTGTATTATGTTTTGACTCGCCATACTTCTTTAGCAAGTTGAGCATGCATGTCATGCTGGGGTGCGTCGGAAGGCTGGTTCCAGCACCTTGAGGAGGGACGTCCTGTTCAATGCTGTTGCTTGCTCCAGCGCCACTTGAAAAGCAAATAGTGTTGTGCCTTAGTGTCACGCCATCCCAAGTCTCCCAGCTTTCGCACCACCCACCATCTTCTGCAGCAAGCATGGCAGTTGCAATCCTTGGTCGAAGTCCTGCTGTGCCGATCAATATCATCACAAGCGCCATACCCATACATGCTTTCATCTTGAGTTCCTTTGTTCAGGCTATCCGTTGATTGGATGAAGGTTGTTAGTGGTTCTTGTCTCCAGGTTCCAGCTCGACCTACCGCAACAGCGCCAGTAACGCCGCGCGCGGCAGCTTGCCGGTTTCGTTGCGTGGCAGGGCCGCAACCCGTCGCAGGCGGCGCGGCAGGAACACCGGATCAATGCATTGGCGCAAGGCGTCGAGCACGGCCGCCTCGGTCAATGTCGGCGCCACCGCCAGCGCGGCGATGCGGCGCACACCGCTGGCGTCGGGATCGAGTTGCAGCATCACGCCGTCTTCGACCCCGGGCAACGCCTGCAGGCGCGCGGTGAGGTCGGCCAGCGAGGCACGTTTGCCGGCGATTTCCAGCAGGTCGGCGTTGCGGCCACAGAGCCGGAAGGCGCGACCGGCGCAGTCCAGTTGCACGATATCGGCCAGCGTTACCGCGGCCTCGAGTTGCGGCGCGTGCACCACGACGCCATCCGGCTGCGGATGCAGTTGCACGCCGGGGTACAAATGCCAGAGCAGGTCGCGCGCGCTGCGCCGGTGGGCGAACACGCAGGTCTCGGTGGAGCCGAACACTTCTGCCAGCACGGTGTCGAAGTGCGCCTCGGCGGCTTGCGCCAGTTCCACCGTCAGTGGCGCGGTGGCCGAGACGATGGCGGCCAGCGGCGGCAGCTCGATGTCGGCGTCGAGCAGCTTGCGCAGATGCAGCGGCGTCGTCACCAACACCCGTGGCGCCGGCAGCGCGGCCAGGGCGGCGGCGATGTCAGCCGGGAAAAATGGCCGCTCGCTGGAAACCGCCATGCCGCCCAACAACGGCAGCAGCACGCTGGTCTCGATACCGTACATGTGTTGCGGCGGCACGGTGGCGACGATGCGGCAATCCGCGCCGGCAATACCCGCCAGCCAGTCGCGGTTGGCGCCGTTGCTGCAGGCCAGTGCGCGCCAGCTCTTGCGGTTGGCGGTGGGCTTGCCGGTACTGCCCGAGGTGTAGCCGACCAACGCGCATTGCGCGGCTGGAATCATCGGCACGGACGTGCACGGCGCGGCTTTGACGGGGTGCTCGATGACGACGTAGCCGGGGGGCGCCTGATCGAGCGCGCGGTCGCCAATCGCGCTGGCACCGGGATTGGCGGCCAGGGTCTCGGCAATCGCTGCGGGGGTACGGGTCGAGGGCAACAGGTTGCATTGTCCGCGCAGCAATACGGCGCAGAATGCCTGCAGAAAGGCGTACCGGTCCTCGCACAGGTTGACCGCGGCGCTGGCCTCCGGCAGGGTCGCGGCCAGCGCGATGACCTCGCCAAGAAACACCGCCGCCGTGACCGGCTGGCCGTCGCGGTAAGCGAATACGCGTTTCAAGTCACCCGCCAGCAAGGGCAAGCGTTCGACTGCCCGCGTTGCGGTTTGTGGCTCGATCACACTCGACATTTTCCGCCCCCCCGAACCGACTTCGCTGTCAGGCGCGGATGATAGCGCCGCTCAAGGCATCGCGGATGCTGGTCGGGCGGGCGAGCCCGCCGCAGGGCGCATCGACCAGCGCGTCGAGGCGGGTTTCGAAGTAGTGCCGGACGGTGGCCGCGTCGCGCGCCGGCGGCTCACCGTGCGGGTTGGCGCTGGTCGACACGATGGCGCCGCCGAAAGCGCGACACAACTCGGCCGCCGGTCCGTGCGCGGTGACGCGCAAGGCGATCCCGGCATGAGCGCCGGCGATCCACTCCGGCACCGCCTCTGCGCGCGGAAAGATCCAGGTGTGCGGGCCGGGCCAGTCGGCGCGTGCGGCCGCCAAGGCGCCGGCTGGCACGGCGGCCAGATCCATGTATTCGGCGGCCTGCTCGAAGCTGGCCGCAATCAACAGCACGCCTTGCTCGGGCGGGCGCTGCTTGAGCGCGAACAGGCGCGCGAAGGCGTCGTGGTTGCGCGGGTCACAGCCGAGGCCGTAGACCGCTTCGGTCGGATAAGCGACCACGCCACCAGCCCGCAGCGCGGCGGCAGCGGTGCGGATTGCCGCTGCCAGCGCCGCCTCCACTGCCGCGCTCGCTGGCATCAGAACGGCACCTCGTCGCTGTCCACGATCGCCGGCTTGGTTGCGCGCTTGCTGGTTGCTTTCTTCGCCGCCGCTTTCTTCACCGCGGTTTTCTTCACCGCCGTCTTGCTGGCCGCGGACTTTTTGACAGCGGTTTTCTTCGCCGCCGTTTTCTTGGCCGGGGCCTTTTTCACGACTGCCTTTTTCACCGCGGTTTTCTTCGCAGCGGTCTTTTTGGCGGCGCCACGGCCCTTGCGGGCGGGCGCGGCGGCGAGCAGTTCCTGGCATTCGGCCAGCGTCAGCGAGGCCGGCTCGCGATCCTTGGGGATGCGCGCGTTCTTGTCGCCGTCAGTGATGTAGGGACCGTAGCGGCCGTTCAGCACCTGAATGCCGTTGCCGTGGTCCTTGATGATGCGGTTGGCCAGCATTTCCAGCTTGTCGGCCACCAGTTGCACCGCGCGATCCAGCTCGATGGTGTAAGGATCGTCCTCGGCCTTGAGTGAGGCGTAGGTCGCGCCTTGCTTGACGAACGGCCCGAAGCGGCCGATGCCGACGCTGACGTCTTCCCCGTTGGGCGCCTGCCCGAGCTGACGCGGCAACTTGAACAACTCCAGCGCCTCGGCGAGGCTGATGGTGTGCATGCTCTGGCCCGGCCGCAGGCTGGCGAATTGCAGCTTTTCGTCCGAATCCTTGTCGCCGATGGCGGCATACGGCCCGTAGCGGCCGAGCCGCACGAACACCGGCTTGCCGCTCTTGGGGTCGGCGCCGAGTTCGCGCGCACCGCTGGCTTCGCTGCGCTCGACCGACTCCATCTTGTCTTCGACCTGAGCCTTGAACGGGGTCCAGAAGCGCTGCATCAAGGGCACCCATTCTTCCTCGCCACGGCTGACCGCGTCGAGCTCGTCCTCGAGCTTGGCGGTGAAGTCGTAGTCGACGTACTGGGTGAAATGCGCGGTCAGGAACTTGCTCACCGCGCGGCCCACGTCGGTGGGCTTGAAGCGGCGACTGTCCAGCAGCACGTATTCGCGGTTTTGCAGCACCTGGATGATGCTGGCGTAGGTCGACGGCCGACCGATGCCGTACTCCTCCAGCGCCTTGACCAGGCTCGCCTCGGAATAGCGCGGCGGCGGCTCGGTGAAGTGCTGGTCGGCGAGGATGTCGTTGAGCGGTACCGTCTCGCCCTTCACCAAGCGCGGCAGACGGCGGCCTTCGTCCTCGTCCTCGGCGGCTTTCTGGTCGCGGCCTTCCTCGTACACGGCCAGGAAGCCGGGATCGACCACGGTGGTGCCGGTGGCGCGAAAAGCCGAGTCGCCGACCGGGAACTCCACCGCCACGGTGTTCAAGGTGGCGTGAATCATCTGGCAGGCCACCGTGCGTTTCCAGATCAGCTCGTACAGCTTGCGCTGATCGTCGGTCAGGAAGGCAGCGACTTGCTTCGGTGTGCGCAGCGCCGAGGTCGGCCGGATGGCTTCGTGGGCTTCCTGCGCGTTCTTGGATTTGGATTTGTACACTTGCGGCGCGTCCGGCAAAGCCTTGGCGCCGAACTCGCGCTCGATCAGCTGCCGCAATTCGACCAGCGCATCCTGCGACAGCACCACCGCATCGGTACGCATGTAGGTGATCAGGCCGACGTTGCCTTCGCCGCCAAGCGCCACGCCCTCGTACAGACCCTGCGCCACGCGCATGGTGCGGGTGGTGGAGAAACCGAGCTTGCGCGCAGCTTCCTGTTGCAGGGTCGAGGTGGTGAATGGCGCCGCCGGGCGCCGCTTGCGTTCCTTGGAGCCGATGTCGCCGACGGTGAGCGTGCCGCCGGCGGCTTTGAACAGGCGTTCACGCGCGGCGTGTGCGGTGGCGGCATCGGTGAGGTCGAATTGCTCGAACTTCTTGCCATCGAGCTTGACCAGACGGGCACGGAAAGCGCCATCGGCATGGGCAAGATCGGCTTCGACGGTCCAGTACTCGCGCGCCTTGAAGGCTTCGATTTCCTCTTCGCGCTCGACGATCATGCGCAGCGCCGGCGATTGCACGCGGCCGGCGGACAGCCCGCGCTGCACCTTGCGCCACAACACCGGCGACAGGTTGAAGCCGACCAGGTAATCGAGCGCGCGGCGCGCCTGCTGGGCGTCCACCAGATCGTGTGAGAGTTGGCGCGGGGCATCCACCGCCGCCTTGATCGCGCGCGGGGTGATTTCCGAGAACACCACCCGGTGCACGGTCTTGCCCTTGAGCAGATTCTTGCCGCGCAGAATTTCGCTGATGTGCCAGGAGATCGCCTCGCCTTCGCGATCCAAGTCGGTGGCGAGATAGATGGATTCGGCCAGCTTGGCCGCCTTGGCGATGGCATCGACGTGCTTCTGGTTGCGGTCGATCACCTCGTAGTGCATGGCGAAACCGTGCTCGGGATCGACCGCGCCCTCCTTGGGCTTCAAGTCGCGCACATGGCCGTAGGAGGCCAGCACCTGAAAGTCCTTGCCGAGGTATTTGTTGATCGTCTTGGCCTTGGCGGGCGACTCGACGATGAGCAGGTTTTTTGCCATTGCTTGGGTATTCCGTTAGCGGGACGTCCGGCCCGCGCCTGTATTAGTTGGAAACATACGTCCCCGCGCCTGTCAAGCGGCGGGGTGTTCCGGGGCCTGCACCATGCGCTGAAATCGCCCGCCAGGCAAGCTTGCCACGATGCCGTCGAGTTCCAGCAGCAACAGCATCGAGGACAAGGCCGCCACCGGCAAGCCGCTGCGCGCGGTCAGTTGATCGAGACTGGCGGCCTCGTCGCCCAAGGCAGCGAGCAAGGCCTGGTAGTCGGCATCCAGTTCACCCGCTTTTTCAGCCTGTTTGCCGTTGTTCGGCGACATTGCCAGCTTGTTTGCCAACTCTTCACCCAACAAACGGGCGCCCGGTGCGAGCGTGTCGAGCACTTCCTGCGGGTGCTCCACCAGCCGCGCGCCGTCGCGGATCAGGCGGTGGCAGCCGTGTTTCAACGGGCTGTGGATGGAGCCGGGGATTACGCACACCTCACGGCCTTGCTCGACCGCCAGCCGGGCCGTGATCAGCGAACCGGAGCGCAACCCGGCCTCCACCACCAAGGTGCCCAGCGCCAGCCCGGCGATCACGCGATTGCGCTGTGGAAAGTGCTCGGCGCGCGCGCCAGTTCCGGGCGGATACTCGCTGACCAGCGCACCGGCGGCAATCAGGCGCGCTGCCAATGTCGCGTGCTTGCGTGGATACACCAGGTCGACACCGGTGCCGAGCACGGCCACGCTGGCGCCACCGGCGTCGAGCGCGGCGGCGTGGGCGGCGCCGTCGATGCCATCGGCCAGGCCGCTGGTGACGACCAGGCCGGCAGCCGCCAGGTGGCCGGCAAAACGGCGCGCATCCTCCAGCCCTTGCGCACTGGCCGCACGGGCACCGACCACGGCCACCTGCGGGCGCAGCAACAGCGCGGCGTCGCCGGCGACGAACAGCGCCGCCGGTGGATGATCGATGTGCTCCAGCTGGGGCGGGAAATCGGCCTCGGTGAAACGCAGCAAGCGGCGCCCCGGCTCGGCCAGCCAGGCGAGGTCGGCCTCGATGCGCACCGCGTCGGGCGCGGCGAACCACTGCCGTGCGGCATCCCCCGGCACCAGCTCGCGCAGCACCGCCGACGCCGTCAGCGCCGCGCGCGCGCTGCCGACACGGCTCACCGCTGCCCGCACCGCCACCGGCCCGAAGCCCGGTGCCCGCAACAAGGTCAACCAGGCGCGCAATTCCGCTGTGTCGTCCATGTCTCGCAGTGTAGGCGTTGGGCCAAAAGAAAACGCGCGGCCGGGGCCGCGCGTCGCTGTAGGGTCAGGCCGACACGGCCGGCGATTACTGTGGCAGTTCGAGCGTGTCGCCCAGCGCCACCGGCCGGATCGAATCCATGATCAAGGCATAGCTGACCTTGTCGAAGGTGCGGAACACCAGCACATGGCCGACGAACTCGTCCGGCAAGGTCACCTTGCTGCCGAAGGTGCTGTTGGAGGAGATGACCGCGTCGCGGACGCGCTCGCCGGGGTGGTAAATCGAGAAGGTTGAGCCGTTGTCGATGCCGTCACTCGAACCCACCGACAAGGCCACTACTTGCAGTTTGCCGGCGTAGGCGAGCGCGTCGGCATAGGCGATCACGCGCGCATCGGCCGGTAACGACGGCGCCGCATGCGGGTAGTACATCGAATCGTAGGGATGATTGTCGACCGGCAGCAGGCGGTCGCCCTTGCGCACTTCGATGCTGGAGTCCTCCAGCATGAAGGTGGCCGGGTCGCCGGTGCGCTGCACCATCGCGGTGCCGATGACTTCGACTTCGACGCCGAGCGAATCGCCTTTGCCCCAGTGGCCATCGCCACGGGTGTATTCCTTCCACGGGCCACCGTAAAGGTCCACATTGCTGTCGAGCATGTGGCCGACACGGTCTTCCTTGTCCTTGCCCGGGCTGAACACGCGGTAGGCGTGGCTGGGCCGCACCACGGCGAAGCGCGCACCCGGCTGCGCATCGCTGCCGCGCACGTACAGGAACCCGCCCGGCGTGCCGCGCAGATGCTGGTCCTCGAACGCCATCACGTAGGGCGCCGCTTCCAACTCATCCGCACTGAGGATGCGGAAGTCCTTCAGGAATGGCTTGATCTGATCGAGCGGAATCGGCGGGATGGCGTTTTCCGAAGCGCGAATGCCGGGCTCCAGCTTCAACACTGTGCTGCTGCCGTCATAGGCGAGATTCAGCACATCGCCCGGATAGATCAGGTGCGGGTTGTGCACCTGCGGGTTGGCGCGCCAGATTTCCGGCCACAGCCACGGCTTGTTGAGAAAGCGCGCGGAAATGTCCCACAGCGTGTCGCCTTTCTTGACGACATAGGTGTCGGGGTGATCGGGTCGCAGATTGGCGCCGGCGGCGAATACGGCCAGAGTGACGGCGAAACCGGCGATGAATCCAAGTGATTTCTTAAGCATGGCGGGTAATCCCCAGAATCCCCGAAGGTTTTTGCGAGTTTAGCCCAATGACGGGCGCTGGCAAGTGCTTTTCGCTCCCAAACTGTGCGATTGGCCGCGAAAATGGCCGCGAATCCGGGTCAAATAGCGGCCGAGACGCTACAATACGCTTCCATCTTACGGCAGCGTGGCACTTTCATTTCGCCAAGTTGCCCGCAATCGACGCCATGAGTTCCGCCATGTCCAAATTGACCATCCTGGAGTTCCCCGACCCACGCCTGCGCATCAAGGCGGCCCCGGTGACGGTATTCGATGAGGCGCTGGCCCAGCTGTCCCGCGACATGCTGGAGACCATGTACACCGCGCCCGGCATTGGCCTGGCCGCGACCCAGATCGACGTGCACAAGCAATTGATCGTCGTCGATGTGTCGGAAAACGGCGATCAGCCGCTGGTGCTCTGCAAACC
>DASSXP010000241.1:0-9629 GCA_035703755.1 Rhodanobacteraceae bacterium
TCGTGCCGCACTGACTCGCAACACGCTTCACCAGGACAACGCCATCACCGGCAGCGGCCCGTAAGCCCAGGGCAAAAGCATCATGCACCCTACTTGACGGGGAAGTCTCCTACGGAATTGTTAGGGCGCAACATGACAGTCGCCCTTTGCGGAGTCTAAGGCGGCTTGGGCACCCGCAACGTCAGCTGCCGCGGAAGCAACCTTGCCGAATGACTGAGGATTGCCAGCTTTACTTGCAGCTGCCTCAGCGTCTTTGAGCCTTGCGTCCGCCGCGTCATAGGCAACTTGCGCCTCATGGATTTGCGAAGCGCACACAGATAGCTGCGGGTTGCTGGCACAAGCCGCTAGTCCTAGAACAAAAACTATCAGCAGCGATGATCTGGCCATTGCGCCCTAACGCTAAGTAGACCCCAGAAGTGGGGTGTAGTGGGGATTTTGCGGGGTTATGGGTGGGTGGTCAAGGCGTTGGCCTACACGAAATCAAGGGCTTGGCTGGCTGACGTGGGGGCTGGCTTGCTGAATGCTGGGTGCATATGGATTGCATGTGAGGGTGTAATGGACGACGGGCGCGAAAGTGCGGGTGTATCGGCGGCGGGTGGCGGTGCTCCGGCACCGCGACTTTTGGATGCAGTTCGGGGACGTTTGCGGGTCAAACACTATAGTTTGCGCACCGAACAGGCGTATGTGGGTTGGATACGACGGTTCATTATTGCCAATGGAAAGCGGCATCCCCGTTTGATGGGCGGGGTGGAGGTCGAGCGCTTTTTGACCCAGCTGGCGGTGGAGGGGAATGTCGCGGCGTCGACGCAGAATCAGGCGTTGTCGGCGCTGCTGTTTTTGTACCGCGAGGTGCTGGGAATCCGTTTGCCGTGGATGGATTCGGTGATCCGCGCCAAGCGTCCGCAGCGTTTGCCGGTGGTGTTGTCCCGCGCCGAGGTACGCGGCTTGTTGTTGGCGATGGATGGGCGACCGTGGCTGATTGCAAGTTTGCTGTACGGTACTGGCATGCGTTTGATGGAATGTCTGCGCCTCCGGATCAAGGATGTGGATTTCGTGCGGGCCGAGATCACGGTGCGGGAGGGCAAGGGCAACAAGGACCGGCGCACGGTGTTGCCGCGGGTGCTGGTGGAGCCGTTGCAGCGCGAGGTGGAGCGGGCGCGCCTGCTGCATCAGGCGGACAAGGCCGCCGGCTTTGGCGTCACCCGGCTGCCGCACGCGTTGGCACGCAAGTATCCGCGTGCCGGGGCTTCGCTGGGATGGCAGTTCGTGTTTCCTTCGCCGCGCCGCGCGCTGGATCCGGCGGACGGCACGGAACGGCGGCATCATTTCGGGGAGGATGTGCTGTCGCGGGCGTTGAAAGCGGCGGCGCGGCGGGCGGACTTGGTCAAACCGATCGGGGCGCACACGTTGCGGCATTCCTTTGCCACCCATTTGCTGGAGGATGGCTACGACATCCGCACCATTCAGGAGTTGCTTGGCCACAAGGACGTGGCGACGACGCAAATTTACACGCATGTGCTGAACCGTGGCGGCCGGGGTGTGTTGAGTCCACTGGACCGGGAGTGATTCGGCACCGCCGGTTGCCGCGCGTGCGGCCGTTGCCCGTACACTGGCGCCTTTTCGCAGCCAGGCGCTTTGTCCATGCATGATTTGTTCAATGTGATTTTGCTCGGCATCATCGAGGGTGTCACGGAGTTTTTGCCGGTGTCCTCGACCGGGCATTTGCTGATTGCAGAACGCTGGCTGGGCGCGCGCTCGGATTTGTTCAACATCGGCATCCAGGCTGGCGCGATTCTCGCCATCACGCTGGTGTACTGGCAACGCATCTGGGCGTTGTTGACGCGCTGGCGTGATGCCGGGAACCGTGCCTATTTGTTGAAGCTGGTGGTGGCGTTTGCGATCACCGCGGGGTTGGGTTTTGCGGCGGTGAAGCTCGGTTTCACGTTGCCGACCACGGTGACGCCGGTGGCGTGGGCGCTGATTATTGGCGGTGTGTGGATGCTGGGTGCCGAGCAGGTGGCGGCACGTTTGCCGGAGCGCGGTGACGTGACCTGGCCGGTGGCGATTCTGGTGGGCATTGCGCAGATGGTGGCGGGCATTTTCCCGGGCACGTCGCGCTCGGCGGCGACGATTTTCACGGCAATGTTGTTTGGCACGTCCAACCGGGCGGCGGCAACCGAGTTTGCGTTTCTGGTCGGGATTCCGACGATGTATGCCGCCAGCGGCTACGAGTTGTTGAAGGTGCTGCGCAGCGGCGCTGGCGCGCACGAAGATTGGCTTGCGCTTGCGGTGGGTTTTGTGACCGCGCTGGCGGTCGGTTTTGCGACGGTGAAGTGGTTGCTGCGGTATATCCGCACGCATCGTTTCACGGTGTTTTCGCTGTACCGAATTGCCTTGGGGATTGCTCTGCTGGTGTGGATTCCGGCAGGGGCCTGAGCTTGCGCATGTTCTCGACCAAGCCCGCGCCACGCACTTCGGCATGGCGAACTCGCCGCGATCGGGTAGTGCGGGATGCCGAGCTGGCGTTGTCGCGCCAAAGTGGCGCTCCTACTCGAACAGGCGGGGATTCAAGGTGTAGGTGCCGCTGATGACTGCGGTGGCGAGCACGTGTCCCGCCACGGCCGCGCGCAGTTCTTGCAGCGTGAATCCGCTGGCGAGATCGAGGCGGGCAACATCCAGCGCCAGTACGCTGAGGTGGTAGTGGTGGATGCGGCTGTCGTTCCACGGTGGGCAGGGACCGTCGTAGCCGAGCCAGGTTCCAGCCATGTCGGGATCACCGGCGAACCAGCCGGTGTAGTCGTTCTGGCCTTGCACGCTGCCGGGCGGGCCGAACGGGACGGTTTTGCCGCGCGCGGTGATGCCATCCGAGCAGCTGCCGGCGGCAAGCTCGCCGCAGTCGGGCGGCACGTTGGCCAGCAGCCAGTGCACGAACTCGACTCGCGGCAAATCGGGCGGTACTTCGCGGTCCGGCTGGTTGACGTCGTCACCACGGCTTGGCGCGTCGTCGTCGATCAGGGTGATGACGAAGGAGCGGGTGCCGGGTGGTGCATCGCGCCAGGCCAGGTGCGGGTTGCGATTGGCAGACAAGGCAACCGGCGCGCCCGGTTTGCCGAAGGCGAATTCGGCCGGGATGGGGTGCTTGTCGTCAAAGCTGTCGCTGCGCAGTTGCATGCCGTTTCTCCATTTCTTGTGGTGTTTGCCGCGTCACAAACGATGCTGATCCGCTTTGCACGGTTCCGGCAGCCGCCATTTGTTCACGGTGCCGGGGTGGCCTTGGGTTTTGGCGGCGTGTAGCGAATCCGATACACGGCGCCAGCACGATCGTCGCTGATCAGCAAGCTGCCGTCCGCCAGGCCTTGCACGTCAACCGGCCGGCCCCAGGCACGCTGACCTTGCAGGAAGCCCTCAAGGAAGACTTCGCTGTCGGTCACGCGATCGCCGTTGACGAACACCGCCATCACCCGGTAGCCCGATTTCTTGCTGCGATTCCAGGAGCCGTGCTCGGCCACGAAGAGCGCGTGCCGATAGCGGGCGGGAAACATTGTGCCGGTGTAGAAACGCAGACCCAGCGCGGCGACATGGGCGCCGAGCTTGCGCACCGGCGCCACGTAGTCCTTGCAGGCGTGGCTGCGACCGAATACGGGATCGAGGGTGTCGCCCTGGTGGCAGTACGGATAACCGAAGTGCTGGCCGGCGCGATCGACGCGGTTGAGTTCGTCGCTGGGCAAGTCGTCGCCCAGCAGATCGCGGCCGTTGTCGCTGAACCACAGTTTGCCGCTGCCGGGCTGCCAGTCGAAACCGACGCTGTTGCGCACGCCTTGAGCCACGGTTTGCCAGTCACTGCCGTCCGGCTTCATGCTGAGGATGCGCGCGAACGGCGCTTTCGGGTCGCAGATGTTGCATGGCGCGCCGACCGGCACGTAGAGCCGGTTGTCGGGGCCGAAGGCGATGAACTTCCAACCGTGGTGGCGCTCGCTGGGCAGTTTGTCGGTGATGAGCTCGGGTGCCGGCGGCTGGTCGAGATGCTGCTCGATATCGCGCAGCACCAGGATTCGGCTCACCGCCGAGATGTAGAGATCGCCCTGATGGAAGGCCACGCCGACCGGCATTTCCAGATCGTTCGCCACTACCCGCACCTGCTCGGCACGGCCGTCGTGATCGGCGTCGGTGAGTGCGTACACCTTGCCGGCGCCCATCGAGCCGACGAACACGGTGCCCTGATCGCCAACGGCAAGCTC
This sequence comes from Rhodanobacteraceae bacterium, assembly GCA_035703755.1. Lineage (GTDB taxonomy): Bacteria > Pseudomonadota > Gammaproteobacteria > Xanthomonadales > Rhodanobacteraceae > DASSBG01. The sequence goes on from DASSXP010000241.1 coordinate 4,239, forward strand.
GCGCGCCGCCGGTACCTGATCGGAGTAGACGCTGACCGAGAAGCCGGGCGGCATTCGTAGCTGGTCGAGTGCGGGCTGCGCGGCTGCCGCCGCCAGTGGCAGCAGCAGCGCGAGGAATGCCAGTCGTCGCATGGTCGTCTCCCTTGGGACGGGTTTCGCAGTGTAACCCGCGCCAATGTGCTGCCGTTGGATGGCATGGCGATGCGCGGGCGACGGCATTCCGCCGCGGCGCGGAATGCCGCTGTCACACGGGCATGCCCAACGTGCTTATTTGAGCGCCGCGAACGCCTCTGCCAATGCGCCGCGATAAGCCGCCACGCGCTCCGGCGCGAAGCGTGTCGGCAAGCCGCCCGGTGCGGCCATGCGCAGCAGCGTGCGCGTGCCAAGGGTCAGCTTCTCCACGCCGAGGAAGGCCGCCAGCGCCTGGCCTGCGGTGGCCGGTGCGGCCAGCAAGGCGTCGGCGTTGACGCGCACCGTCGGCACGCGGGCAGCCAGGAGTTCGATTTGTCCTTGCGCAGCTTTCCACCAGCGCGCCGCATCCACCGGCTCGGCAATGCGGTAACTCTTTTGGTAACCGAAGGCGAGCCAGTCGAGGAAGGCTTGTTCGGGATCGACATCGACCACGATCACGCGCAGGCCGGGCAGGGCACGGCGCGCCAGCGCAAGAATGCGGGCGTCGAAGGTCGGTATCCAGTCCACCAGCACGGGCGGCATGCCGCCGAACACGCGCTCGACACCGCGCGCGTAGCGCTTGGCCTGCACTTCGAGTTGCGCCACGGGCGTGTTCATCAGCGCCCACGGTTCGTCGCCGTCGCCGAACAGATCGAGCTGGCCGTTGAAGCGGTCTTCGCGCAAGGCGACGCCGGCGCTGTCGCCAAGCAAGGCCGCCACCCGCTCCACGCCCGAGCCGGGCAGGCCGAGCAGCAACACCGGTGCGGGGAAACGCGGATTCGGCAATCCGGGTTCGTTGTCGAGTGGTGCAAGCGCTTGCGCCACCTGCGTCGGGCCGGCCACCGTGGGCAGCACGCCCGCCTCCACGCGCTGAGCCTCGCGGAAGGCCAGGGTGGCCTCGGCGTGGCGGTTGTTGTGGTCGTGCACCAGGCCCAGCAGCCGGTAGCGATCACGCGCCAGGCCCGGCGGCAGCGCACGTGGATCGGTGGCCAGCAGTTCACGCTGGGCACGGGCGTAATCGCCGCGGCGGATCGCCACGCGACTACGCAGCAGGCGGACATCGGGGCGATTGTCGCCGTCGCTGCCGTCGCTGGCCGTGGCGGCGGCGTCGAGGTCGCCCTGCGCTTCCAGCCGCAGTGCCAGTTCGGCGTGGGCGCGGTGGTCTTGCGGGTCGCGGGCGATGCTGTCGCGCCACAAACTCAGGGAATCATCGACATGGCCGCTGTTGTCGTAGATGCTGGCCAGCAGTGCACGCGGCGCATCGCTGGCCGGGTGGGCGGCGATGAAGGCGCGCAGTTCCTCGACGGCTTCCCCGACCCGGCCCAGGCGTGCCAGGCACAGGGCATGCGAGGCGACCAGGCCTTCGCTGTCCGGCAAACTGTCGACCGCCGCCTTGTAGGCATCCAGCGCCTCGGCGAAGCGCCCCTGCGCGCGCATGGCGTCGGCCAACCCCGCCAGCGCGACGATGCTCGGCACTTGTTGCAGCACCTGCCGGTACGCGGCCTCGGCGGCCGGCGCATTGCCGCGGCCGAGTTCGGCGTGGCCCAGCAACAATCGCGCCTCGACCAATTGGTCGTCCAGTTCCAGCGCGCGGATCAGGGGCCGCGCCGCCACCTGTGGCGTGCCGCGCAGCAGCAGCGCCTGACCGTAGTTGGCCAGCGCGCGCGCGTGTTGCGGGTAGAGCTGGGTGGCGCGACCGAAGATTTGCACGGCTTGTTCGGTGCGCTCTTGTGCCAGTTGCGTGCGACCGAGGCCGATCAAGGCATCGACGTGATCGGCTTCGCTCTCCAAGGCGTCACGATAGAGCTTCTCGGCCCGCGGATACTGTTCGCGCGCTTCGGCAAGCTGGGCCAGGCCGATCAGCGCCGGAATCAGGCCGGGTTGCAGGGTGAGCGCGAGATCGTAGCCCTTTTGTGCCGCATCCAGATTGCCGGCGTTGGCATGGATTCCCGCCGCCACCAGCCGCAGGCGGATGTCGTTGGGTTGTGCCGCGACGGCCTGCTCGATCAGCGGCACCGCTTCGTCGAAGCGCCCGTGCTGCGCACAATGCACCGCCAGCGCACGCAGGGTTTCCGGATCATTGGGCAGGGTCGCAAGCTGCGCCCGCAGCTCGGCTTCGGCGGGATCGACGGGGCTCTGGTCGGACTCGGTCATGGCGGCAATCAAAACGAGGGAAAACCACCATTATGCCGTAGTTTTCCCGCGTTCCGATGCGGTCGATCCGGCAAATCCGCCAAGCCAGGCGGCGGCATAGCCGGGGCAGTAGCCATCCAGCCGCCAATCCTCGATGAAACCGCAGTGGCCGCCGTGCGTGGCGACGTCCACTTGCAGGCAGTCGAGTTCCGGCAGACCGCCGAAATCCGCAATCGGGATGACCGGGTCGTCGTGCGCGGTCAGGATGCGCGCGGGGACGCGCAGGCCGGCCAGGCGATGGCCAGCGATCGAATAGCCGTCGAGGTAGTTTTCGAGGCTGCCGAAACGGGTTTGGCGCTCGGTCATCACCCGCGTCAGCTCGCGCAAGTTGAGACGTCGATCGCCGGGATGCAGCAGATCGAGGTCGGGAAACAGCGCCTGTTTGCGGCGCAGTGAGCGGCGCCATTTGTGCAGGAAATAGCGGTGGTATAGGTGGCCGCGTTCCATCGCGCGCAAGGTGTGCGCCGGGTCGATCACCGGGCAAACCGCCAGCACCGCCGCCAGCGGCAAGCCGGCGGCCGGCGCCCTCAGCGCCACCCGCAAGGCAAAATTGCCGCCGAGTGAAAAACCGACCAGGGTCAGCGGTCGGACCGGATAACGCGCCGCAATCGCGGCCAGCGCACCGACCACTTCGTCGATGCGGCAGGAATGGAAAATCCCGCGGTTCAGGGCGTGACTGCCGCCGTGGTCGCGCAGATTGAGCCGAAACACGTCCCAGCCCTCGGCCAGCAAGCGCGCGCCGGTGTCGAGCACGTAGTTGCTGTCGTCACCGCCTTCCCAACCATGCAACACCACCGCCAGACCGCGCGGCGTGGCGCGGCTCGGCGTGTAGCGGCCACTCAGGCGCACGCCGGCGCCGGCGTCGAGGATCACCGCCGCGGCGCGGTGGAGCAAATCGCTGGCGCGCCGGCGCACCAGGGACTGACGCAACGGCCCGGATGACAGCAGGGTTTGAAGGTGCGGGTTCCTGAGCAGTCGGGCAGGGCGAAAGTCCCGTGCCGACGGCATCATCAGTCCAGCCCCAGCGCTGCGGCGATGCGCGTGCGCGCCTGCTCGGCAAGGTGTCGCCGACCGTCCTCAAGCCCATCCAGCGGAGCCAGAAAATGCACTTCGGCAACGGTCGCCGGTTCCCCGACCAGACGCCACACGTTGGCGAAAAAGCTCTCACCGGACGCAAAGGTGATGCCCGGCCAGATTGCACCATCGCGGGCATAGCGCAAGGCCACCGGCTGGATCGGCGCACCGCCATCGAGCGCCGCCTGAAAGATGCGGGCATGGAACGTCCGCAATCTCAACGGGTTGCCGGTGCCGCCTTCGGGGAACGCCGCCACCGCGCGGCCCGCCTGCAAGCGCGCCGCCATGGTCGCCATGGCGTAGGCGAGGGAATCGTTGCTGCCGCGGCGGTGGTAGATGGTGCCGCCACGGCTGGCCAGCCAGCCAATCAACGGCCAACGGGAGATTTCCGCCTTGGCCACAAAGCAGGCCGCGCGCTGCGAATGCACCAGTTCGATGTCGAGCCAGGAAACATGGTTGGCGACGAACATCACCGGGTTGGCCAGTGGCGTGCCGACGCGGCGGACGCGAAAGCCCAGGATGCGCAACAAGGTACCGGACCACCAGCGCACCGCGCGCTGATCGAATGGCTCGTCTTTGCCCAGGCGTGCAAACAAGGCGTTCTGGGTCAGGCCCGCCACCAGCACCGCGGCCACCACATGCAGCAGCAGCAAAGGAATGCGGTACGCGTAACGGAGTGGCCGCCACGGGTCGCGCCGCGCTGGGGAATTGTCGATTGAGGTTTCCATGAACGCGCTAGTTTAGCGGCAGTGGCAGGGCCGCCGCGTGCTTGACCGTGCGCAGCACGAAGCTGGAGTTCACGTCGGCCACGCCGGCATTGTTCAGAAGATGGTCGAGCAAAAACCGCGAGAAGTGGGCGAGATCGACCACCACGATGTGCAGCAGGTAATCCATGTCGCCGGTCAGCGCGTGGCAGGCCACCACTTCCTGCCAGGCGTTGACCTGCTCGACGAAGCGCTCGATGGCACCGGCTTCATGGTGCAGCAGTTGCACCCGCACGAAGGCTTCGAGGCCGAGGCCCACAGCCGCCGGATTCACTTTGGCGGCGTAGCCGGTGATGACGCCGTCGGCCTCCAGCCGTTGCACCCGCCGCAGGCACGCGGAGGGCGACAGGTTGACCTTGTCGGCCAACTCGGCGTTGGTGATGCGCCCCTGGGTCTGCAACACCGCCAGCAGGCGCAAATCGATACGATCCAGTGCCATCATGCAATTTTGTTTCGTGATTTATGTCATAGACGCATGTTTGTTGCTTATTCTGGGCAGGCACGTGCAATAAAACAAGCATCGTGCGCGCACTAGCGCCTATGCTGGTGGTTTCCGTTCCCGGATCGCCGCCATGACCGAAGCCAGCCCTCGCCGCGTCGAGCATCAGCAAACCGACAAGGGTTACGTGCCGGTCTACGCCACCGGTGAAGTGGCGCAGCCGTGGGCCGACTACAGCACCACCGACCACCGGGTCTGGTCGACGCTGTTCGAGCGCCAGCACCAGATACTGGCCGGGCGCGCCTGCGACGAATTTCTGCGCGCCCAGCAAACTTTGCAGATGGGCGCGGACGCAATCCCCAAGTTCGATGACATCAACCGGATACTGGCCGCCAGTACCGGCTGGCAACTGATCGGGGTGGAAGGCTTGTTGCCGGAGCTGGTGTTCTTCGAGCACCTTGCCAACCGCCGCTTTCCGGTGACCTGGTGGATTCGCAAACCGGAGCAGATCGACTACATCGCCGAGCCGGACCTGTTCCATGACTTGTTCGGCCATGTGCCCTTGTTGATGCTGCCGGAGTTCGCCGATTACATGCAGGCCTATGGTCGCGGTGGCGTCAAGGCCAGCACGCTGGGCGCCGAGGCGCTGGCCAACTTGACCCGCTTGTACTGGTACACGGTGGAGTTCGGCCTGATCCGCAGTGCCAGGGGCCTGCGCATCTACGGTTCCGGCATCGTCAGCTCCAAGGG
>DASSXP010000383.1:0-9004 GCA_035703755.1 Rhodanobacteraceae bacterium
GAGCAGAAGGGCCTGGTCGAAGCGGCTGCCAAGAATGCGGCCCAGGCCACGCCGGGTTCGGTCGAGCAGAAGATCGGCTGGCTGTATGCCTCCGGCATGGACGAGGCCGCCATCGACAAGGCCGGTTACGACCCGATCAAACCGGATCTCGCCGCCATCGCCGCGCTCAAGGACTCGAAGGACATCGTCGCCTGGTTGCAGCAGGATTTTGCCAAGGGTGACGGCCAGGTGTTCAATTTCGGTTCCGGCGCCGACTTCAAGAACGCCAAAACCCAGATCGGCTTTACCTTCCAGGGTGGCCTGGGCCTGCCAACGCCCGACTACTACAGCAAGGACGACTACAAGCCGCTGCGCGAGGCCTACCGCAAGCACATCGCCAAGATGTTCGAGCTGACCGGTGTGGCGGCGGCGGATGCGGCCAGGAAAGCGGATGCCGTGCTGGCGTTTGAAACCGCGCTCGCCGAGCACTCGCTGTCGCGGGTGGAATTGCGCAACCCGGCCAACCAGTACCACTTTGTCACCATCGCCGAAGCCGACAAGATCACCCCGCATTTCGATTGGGCCAGCTTCTTCAAGGCCCAGGGCGCGGATGTCACGCAAGGCTTCTCGATGGGGCAGCCGAAGTTCTTTGCCCAGTTCGACAAGATGTTGAGCTCGACGCCGGTAACCGAGTGGCAGGACTACTTCGCCTATCACACCATCGACGGCGCGGCCTCGGCGCTGTCCAAGCCGTTCCAGCAAGCCAGCTTCGACTTCCACGGCAAGACCATGAACGGCCAGCCGGAAGAGCGTCCGCGCTGGAAGCGGGTGCTGGGTGCGGTCAACTACTCGATGGGCATGGGTTTGGGCGAGCTGTATGTCGCCAAGTACTTCCCGCCGCAAGCCAAGGCACGCGCCGCCGAGCTGGTGGACAACGTCAGGAACGCGCTGAAGACACGCATCGAAAACCTGCCGTGGATGAGCGACGCAACCAAGGTCAAGGCGATCGCCAAGTGGGACACCTTCCTGCCCAAGATCGGCTACCCCGACAAATGGCGTGACTGGTCCGGCCTCAGCATCAAGGCGGATGACTACTTCGCCAATTTGCAGGCGGCGCAGAAGTTCAACTACGACTTTGATATCGCCAAGATCGGCCAGCCCACCGACCGCAAGGAGTGGGGCATGACGCCGCAGACGGTGAACGCGTACTACAACCCGTCCGACAACACCATCAACTTCCCGGCTGCGATCCTGCAACCGCCGTTCTTCTACGCCAACGGCGATGACGCGATCAACTACGGTGGCATCGGCGCGGTGATTGGCCACGAAGCCAGCCACGGCTTCGACGACCAGGGCAGCCAGTTCGATGGCGACGGCAACAATGTCAACTGGTGGAGCAAGGAAGACCGCAGCAAGTTCGATGCACGCACACAAAAGCTGGTCGACCAGTTCGATGGCTACGTGCCGCTGGCGAACCACCCGGACAAGCACGTCAACGGCAAACTGACGCTGGGCGAGAACATTGCCGACCTGGGTGGTCTCAGCACGGCGTATGACGCGCTGCAGACGGTGTTGAACAAGAACCCGGCAGAAGCGGCGGAGAAGATCGATGGTTACACCCAGGACCAGCGTTTCTTCATGAGCTGGGCGCGGGTGTGGCGCGGCGACGTGCGCGAGCAGCGGCAACTGGTGCTGCTCAACACCGATCCGCACGCACCGGCCAAGTTCCGGGCCATCGGCGCGCCGTCCGACATGGACGCCTTTGCCAAGGCCTTCAACTGCAAGGCGGGTGATCCAATGGTGCGTTCGGGCGATAAGCAGGTGAAGATCTGGTAACACCCCGCGCCATCCAGCTACAGAAAAACGCCGCCTTGTGCGGCGTTTTTTTTGATCTGGATCATGGCGGAAACGACTTGATGATGATCTTGCTATTGCGAATCGTTCGCATTGGGAATAGTATTCGGCGCCTTGCTGCCACCGTTGCTGCCGCCGGTTGGCCGACCCATTCCCTTGATCTCAGGATTTCGCATGACTTCCATCAAAAGCCGCAAGCACACGGCCGTCTCGCCGTTGGCACAAACCACCCTCGGCCTGGCCGCATTGGCCAGTTCCGTGGCACTGGCACTGCCGCTGAGCGCCACCGCGGGTGCCTTGCCGGGTGTGGCGGATGCGCCGACCGCCGCGCAGCGCGCCAAGGCACGCAATCTGCCGGCGACCAAGGTCGAGGCTGATGCCAACGGCGATTACAAGGTGGACATGCAGGATTCCCTGAAATTCACCCAGCCGATCCTCGATACCACCCAGACCGTCAGCATCATCAGCAAGGAGATCATCACCGAGCAGGCCGCTACCACGCTGACCGAAGCCTTGCGCAACAGCGCCGGCGTTGGCACCTTTTACGCGGGTGAAAACGGCAATACCTCCACGGGTGATACGGTCTACATGCGCGGTTTCGATTCCTCCGGCAGCATTTTTGTCGATGGCGTGCGCGACATGGGTTCGATCTCGCGCGATGTCTTCAATGTCGAGCAGATCGAGGTGACCAAGGGCCCGGCCAGCACCGACTATGGCCGCACCGCGCCGTCCGGTTCGATCAACCTGGTCACCAAACACGCGCATTTGGGCAAAGCCGTGTCGGCGGCGGTCAGCTACGGCAGCGCCGCGCGCAAGCGTGTCACCGCCGACTGGAACCAGCCGCTGTCCGACAGCGCGGCGCTGCGGCTCAACGTAATGGGTCAGGACGGTGGCGTGCCCGGCCGTGATCATGTCGAGCAAACGCGCTGGGGCGTGGCGCCGTCGCTGGCGTTCGGACTGGGCACGCCGACCCGCGTCACGTTGGACTTCCTGCACGTCAAGCAGGACAACATCCCCGATGGCGGCGTGTTCACGATCGGACTGCCGGGGTATTCCAGCCCCGATCCCGAGCGGCCGTGGCTCAATGACGCGGCTCCGGTCGACCCGTCCAATTTCTATGGCACGCTGGACGACCACGACGACGTCCGCGCCGACATGGCGACCGTCCGCATCGATCATGACCTCGGCGACAATGCCACGCTGCGCAATATCACGCGTTGGGGCAAGACCACGCAGGACTATCTGCTGACCTCGTTCATGGGCAACGCCTCGCGGTTGGATACCCCCGATGCCAGTGACCCGGCCGGCTGGACGGTTGCACGCAGCAACCCCAACTTCAAGGACCAGACCAACCGCATTCTGACCAATCAGACCACCGTCAACGCCAATTTCACGGGCGCGGACGTGGAACACGATCTCAGCGCCGGGCTGGAGTTGACCCGCGAGAAGGTCGAGAGCCGCGGTCAGGCGGTGATCGGAGACAGCGCCTGGCTGCCGGCCGATGTCTACCACCCGCAGCCGGGCCAGGCCGGACATCTGGACTATGGTCACAACGGTGCGGATGGCCACGGCACCACCACCACCAAGGCGGTGTACCTGTTCGATACCCTGAAGTTCGGCACGCAGTGGCAGTTGAATGCGGGCTTGCGCCTGGACCGCTACGACACCGACTACGCGGCCAGCGCCGTGTGCGGCGGTCGTCGCGGGCCGGCCTGTGGCGATAACCCGGACGGCACGGTGTTGCCGTCGGTGAATGCAAGCGATTCGGGCAGCCTGTTCAGCTGGAAGCTCGGCCTGCTGTACAAGCCCGCTGAAAACGGCAGCGTGTACGCCAACGTCGCGCTGGGTCAGGAGCCGCCGGGTGGCAACGCGCTGGTGTTGAGCGATCGGCCCAACAGCGTCGACAACCCGGTGTTCGATCCGCAACAGGCCCGCACCACTGAACTGGGTACCAAGTGGCAACTGGCCGGCGACCGCTTGCTGCTGACGGCGGCGATCTATCGCACTGTGGTCAGCAATCAGGTGGTGCAGGATCCGGTCGACCAGCAGTACTACCAGGTCGGCAAGAAGCGCGTGCAAGGCGTCGAGCTGGCGGCGGTCGGCAAGCTCACCGACAACTGGTCGCTCAGCGCCGGCTACACCACCATGGACGCCAGCGTGGTGAAGGGCAGCGCGGTCAGCGAGGATGGCAGCAGCGATCTGGCCTACACGCCGGATGCGGCGTTCACGGCCTGGACCACCTGGCGCTTGCCGTTTGGTTTGCTGGTGGGCGCGGGCGCCCGCTACAACGGCGAGATGAAGCGCGGCAGCGATGGCGCCATCGGCACGCCGGATCACGTCGAGGCGTACTGGGTTGCCGACGCGATGGCCTCGTTGCCGCTGGGCGAGCGCGTCAACTTGCAGCTCAATATCAACAACCTGTTCGACAAGGACTATGTCGCCGCGATCAACAAGAGCGGCTATCGTTACACGCCGGGCACGCCGCGTTCCTTCATGCTGAGTGCCAACGTGCGCTTCTGAACGAGGGTCGATCGCGATGCTGATGCATGTGCCGGCGGTGCTTTCCGCCACGGAAGTCACCGCCATCCGCACCCGCTTGCTGGCGGCCGATTGGGTTGACGGCCGCCAGACCGTCGGCGCCCAGGGCGCCGCGGTCAAACACAACCTGCAGCTCGACGAGGCGTCAGCCGTCAAACACGAATGCGGTGCCGCGATTGCCGCGGCACTGGCACGTTCGCCGTTGTTCCACGCGGCCGCGCTGCCGCAACGCCTGCTGCCGCCACGGTTCAACCTGTATCGTGGCGGCGGCGAGTATGGCGCCCATGTCGATGGTTCCGTGATGGCCTTGCAGGACGGCACGCAGATGCGCAGTGACGTGTCCTGCACGCTGTTTCTGGAGGACCCCGACGCCTACGACGGCGGTGAATTGGTGGTGTCCGACACCTGGGGCGAGCACGAGGTCAAGCTGCCGGCGGGCGATCTGGTGCTGTACCCGTCTTCCAGCGTGCACCGGGTCACGCCGGTGACCCGTGGCGCGCGTCTGGCGGCGTTCTTCTGGGTGCAGAGTCTGGTGCGGGATGAACTGCGCCGACGCCAATTGTTCGAACTCGACACCACCATCCAGCGCCTCACCGCGCAAGGCGCCGAGCGTGACGCCGTGGTGCGGCTCACCGCCGTGTATCACAACCTGCTGCGGATGTGGGCGGAAACATAAACGCCGGGGTGTGGGTTGGGGGTCGGGGATTGCCGGGAGCGAGATGCCGCGTGCTGCCACTGGCTGATTCGAATCCCGAACTTAATCCGGGCCGCGGAATTTCTGCGATAATTGCCGGCTTTCCACCCTGCTGTACGAGATGTTTGTCCCCGGTCAACGTTGGATTTCTTCCGCCGAGCCCGAACTGGGCCTCGGCACGGTGTTGCGCGTCGAGCGCCGTGGTGTGCAACTGTTGTTCGCCAAGTCCGGGGTGCTGCGGCAGTACGCGCAGCAGTCGGCGCCGCTGGTACGCGCCAGTTTCCGTGCCGGACAGCAGGTGCGCGGGCAAGGGCTTGCTTTCACGGTGGAACGGGTGCGCGAGGAAGACGGCATCCGCGTCTATCTCGGCGCCGGTCACGAGCTCGCGGAAGGCGCGCTGGATGACGAGCAGAGTGTCTCGCAGGCGGATGACCGCCTGAGTTCCGGCCGGGTTGATCCTGCCGATGCCTTCGACCTGCGGGTGGAGGCCTTGCAGCGACGCGCCGACGCCCGTCGCAGTGCGGCCTGGGGCATTGCGTCGTCGCGGGTCGAACTGCTGCCGCACCAGCTGCGGGTGGTCGAGGCCGTGGCGGTCCGGCGCGCGCCGCGGGTGCTGCTGGCGGACGAAGTCGGTCTCGGCAAGACCATCGAAGCCGGCATGATCGTGGCGCGCCAGTTGGCTGCGGGCCGGGCCAATCGCGTGCTGGTGGTGCTGCCCGAGAATCTGGTGCACCAGTGGTTCGTGGAACTGTTGCGCCGGTTCAACCTGGCGTTTGCCATTTACGATGAAGAACGCGCCGCGGCGATCGAGGCCGGCGGCGAGGCGAACCCGTTCGAGGACGAGCAGCGGGTGATCGTCAGTCTGGGATTTTTGCAGGCGGCGCCGCAGCGGGCCGCGCAGGTGCTGGCCGCCGGCTGGGACCTGCTGCTGGTCGATGAAGCGCATCACCTCGAATGGAGCCCGGAAGCGGCCAGCCCGGCCTACGCACTGGTCGAGCAACTGGCGCGGGCGACGCCCGGGGTGGTGCTGCTGACCGCGACCCCGGAGCAGCTCGGTCGCAGCGGCCATTTCGCCCGCCTGCGCTTGCTCGATCCCGCCCGCTATCACGATCTGGATGCGTATCGGGCCGAGGCCGACTCCTATCGACCGCTGTCGCGCATTGCCGGCCTGCTGCAAGCCGGTGAGACGCTGGGCGACGCGGAGTGTGAGGCCCTGCGGCAACGCTTTCCGCGCGACGAAGCACTGCACCAACTGCTGGACGCGTACGCCGGCGGCCCCACGGGTGCGGCGGCCACGAACGTGCTGTCCGCCTTGATCGACCGGCACGGCACGGGTCGGGTGATGTTCCGCAATCGACGCGCCGCGATCGGCGGTTTCCCGCAGCGGGTACCGCATGTCGATCTGCTTGCGGCGGGCAGTGGCGACGAATCGCTGCGGCAAGCGCTGCTGGCCGAGTTCCACGCCGACATCGCGGAAGCACCCACGGACTTCGAGCCGGCGCTGGGCGGCGATCCGCGGCTGGCCTGGTTGCTGATGCTGCTGGCTCGCTACCCGGATGACAAGTTCCTTTTGATCTGCCGCAGCCGCGCCAAGGTGCAGGCGCTGGAAGCGGCCTTGAAGCCGTCCGGCATCAAGCTGGCGCGCTTCCACGAAACGCTGGGACTGCTGCAACGCGACCGCAACGCGGCGTGGTTTGCCGAAGCCGACGGCGCGCGCCTGTTGTTGTGCTCGGAGATCGGCTCGGAAGGACGCAATTTCCAGTTCGCGCATCGCCTGGTGCTGTGGGATTTGCCGCTGGACCCCGACTTGCTGGAACAGCGCATTGGTCGCCTTGATCGCATCGGGCGCGGTGGGCACGACATCGATATCCACGTTGGCGTGGTCCAGGGCAGTGCCCAGCATCTGCTGGCGCGCTGGTACGACGAGGCACTGGACGCGTTCCGCGCCAGCCCCGCCGACGGCCGCGAACTGCTGCGCCGCTTCGGCGAGGTATTGCGCCAACTGGCGGTGCAGCACGCGGCCGGCAATGACGAAGTGGATCAGGAGTTTGATGCACTGCTGGCCGAGGGGCGCGCGGTACACCAGGCCTTGTCGGCCGACATCCATGCCGGCCGTGACCGGCTGCTGGAGTTGTCTTCGCAGCGTGCCGGCGGTGACGTGCTGGAGCAGGCGCTGCGCGAAGGCGATGCGGATGCGGCCAGCCACGGATTCGCGCAACGCCTGCTGGAGCGCTTCGGCGTCGATGTGGAGGAATTGGGTGCCGGGGTGTTGAAGCTTGACCCCGAATATCTGTCGACTGAATCGTTGAGCGGATTTGAAGGCGGCCCGATCAGCGTCACCTTCGACCGCGATCTGGCGCTGCGCCGCGACGACTTGCCGCTGTTGCGGTTTGATCACCCCTTGCTGCTGGGTGCGCTGGATCTCCTGCTCAGCAGTGAAGCCGGCAATGCCGCCTTCATGGTCGATGCCGCGCTGGCGCCGCGACAAGCCTTGTTGGAGGCAGTGTTCGTGCTGGAATGCGTCGCCGACGCCGGGCTCGATGTGGAGCGATTCCTGCCGCCAATGCCGCTGCGTGTGGTAGTGGATACGCGCCAGCGCGAGGTGCCCAATTTCGCGCCCTCGGCCGATGCCGTGCGCCGGGCTCTGGCCGAGCCCATCGACGTGGCGCGCTATCAGCGCGTGCTGTTGCGCCTGCTGCCACCGATGCTGGCCAGCGCGGAGACTTTTGCGCATGCCGGTGCGGCGCGGGAGATCGACCGCGCCACCCGTGCCGCCGATACGCGCCTCGAAGCGCGGCGCAACCGCCTCACGGCGCTGATGCAGGTCAATCCGGGTGTGTCCGAAGCCGATGTCCTGGCAGTGCAAGCCGAACGGCAGGCGCTGCGCGAGGCTTTGGCCGGGTCGCGGCTGCGGCTCGATGCGCTGCGTTGCGTGGTCAGCCCGGACTTTCTGGCCCTGCGCTGATCAGTACCAGTCCAGCAACGACACGCCAAGCCCGAAATGGCTGGCGTGGTGGTTGTAGTCGATCAGGCTTTCGCCGTAGCCGTTGAAGAGTTCCAGGTAGCCACGCAGGTTGCCGGCCACCGGGAAGCTCCAGCTGAAGCGCGCCGCGCCGCGATCGGTGCCGGGATTGATGGCCTGGCGCAGCATCAGGCTGAACTCGTGGCCATTCCACTCGCGTGTCACTTGCACTTCGCCGTGGCCGAGGTAGTCGGTGATGTCGGGGTTGTCGTCGTTGCCGGCGGTTTCGATCACACGCCACCACGGCCGGATCATCACGACCCAGTCACCGCGTTCGAAACCGATATTGGCGATCAGCCGGTTCCAGCTGCGCGACCACGGGTCGCCACGGCCGTTGGACTGGTGATTGACGCCAATCCCGAGCAAGCGCAGGTCCCAGCCCAGCACCGGATAGTGGGTGTCGAACACCAGCATCGCTTCGGGCTCGTAATTGGTCTCGCGGAATGGTCGCGACAGCTCGGCGTTGTAGGTCTGCCAGCGGGAAGACTGGGTGTAGCCCAGCCACAGCGCGCCGTTGTCGCCAAAGATGTCTTCCAGCACCTTGGTCTTGAAGCTGATCTGGAACTTTTGTTCCAGTCGCTTGAAGGCTTGCGGCGCCGGAACGACATTGTCCGGGTTGGGGCTGTGTGGCGCGCGGTTGACGCGATCGGCGAAATACAGCGGCATGATGTAAACCGGCTTGTAACCGCGCACGTTGAAGGTGCCGAGTTTGCTTTCCGGGGCAAGTTCCCAGCGGCTGTCCAGCAGCGACATGGGCGCTGCCGGCGACGGCGTGGTGCTCTTGCGGTCGCCACCGGAAAAGACGTTGATGGCGGATTCGGTTTGCGCGTCCTTGGCGGCTACCGCCATGCGGTTGCGGCCGGTCGCGTGGTCGTAGCAAGCCAGCCGCTGCGAGTCGGTCTCGATGGCGGTGCAGG
>DASSXP010000035.1:0-3773 GCA_035703755.1 Rhodanobacteraceae bacterium
GCTGGCACGCAGTGTGGCTGCTGCCGGTCGTGCTGGTGACGTTGGTGCTGGCGACGATGTGGTGGTGGGACAAGGAGCCGGCGCCGTTCGAGCCGCGTGAGGCGGCGCGCGCCCTGGTCAAGGCAACGGCGCAGGCCAATGTGACGGGCGCCACCACCACCGCGACACTGATCGAATCCGTTCGCACCCTGCTCGACAAGCGCGGCGGCTATCTCAGCAACGACATGCTTTCGCCAGCGGTGTTCATGGACAACGTGCCCAACTGGGAGTTTGGCGCCTTGACCGCCTCGCGTGACTTGGTGCGCTCACTGCGCAATGAGTTCAGCCGCTCGCAATCCCAGTCCACCGAGGATGCCGATCTGGCTGAGGCCGATCCGCTGCTCAACAGCCCCAATGACCGCTGGCTGCTGCCGAGTTCCGAGGGCCAGTACGGCAAGGCCATCCAGCATCTGGACAGTTACCTCGTGCGGCTTACCAATGGCAGTGGCAAGGGCGAGTTCTACGCGCGCGCCGATAACCTGGCCGACTATCTGCAACTGGCCTCATCGCGTCTGGGCTCGTTGTCACAACGGCTGTCGGCCAGCGTTGGCCAGATCAGCCTGCCGAACCCCGCGACTGCCGGCAGCGTGGTTCCGCACGGGCTGGCGATGTTCAAGGACGAGAACGGCGTCACGCGTGTCAAGACGCCGTGGAGCAAGCTCGACGACAACTTCTACGAAGCGCGTGGCTACACTTGGGCGCTGATGCTGCAACTCAAGGCATTTCAGACCGATTTCGCGCAGGTACTGGCAAAAAAGAACGCCGCCGTCAGCCTGGATCAGGTGATCCGCGAGCTGGAAGAAGCGCAGCACCCGCTTGGCAGCCCGGTGGTGTTGAATGGCTCCCCGTTTGGTTTCTTTGCCAATCATTCGCTGGTGATGGCCAATTACGTGTCGCGCGCCAACGCGGCCCTGATCGACTTGCGTGCGTTGCTGCAACGCGGCTGATGCGGGGCGGGTGTTCGAGGCGCGTGCGCAGGAGCGCCCTTGGGCGTGGATGCAAGACCGGCATCCCGCAATTTCCGGTCGCGGCCATGGGCCGCTCCTACGGGTGGATGGCGGTGGCGAGGTAGTTGCGGTGCAACGTCGCCACGGCCTGATCGAGCTGTTCGGGTGAGCCGTCGTTGAGGATCACGTCGTCGGCCAGCGCAAGGCGCTGTTCACGGCTGACTTGGGCTGCCAGCATCCGCCGCGCATCACGAAGGGTTGTGCCGTCGCGTTGCATCAGGCGCTGTAGCCGCAGTTCGTCCGGGGCATCCACCACCAGCACCCGCTGGACCCAGGCGTAAGCGGGCCAGGTTTCCGCCAGCAGCGGTACCACCAGCACCGCGTAGGCGCTGTGCGTCGCGGCAAGCTGCCGCTGTGCCCAGTCACGGATGCGGGGGTGGAGGATGGCTTCCAGGCGTTGGCGTGCCGCCGTGTTCGCAAACACGATTTGGCGCAGAGCGCGGCGGTCGAGCTCTCCCGTCGTGGTGATCAGGTGTTCGCCAAAGGCGTCGCGCACCGCGGCCAGGCCGGGGCTGCCGGGCGTCACCACGGCGCGGGCACCAAGGTCGGTGTCGATGATGTCGATGCCGCGCCGGGCGAAGTTGTCGGCAGCCGCGCTTTTGCCGCTGGCGATGCCGCCTGTCAGCGCCACGGTCCAGCGCCGTGCCGTGGTGGCATCGGTCATGACGGGGAGTCCGGTGGTGTGCCCACCCGCCCACTGCGGACGGATGCGAGGGCCGGGCGGGGCAAGCCGGACAGCACAGGCACGGCGTGCGTTCGCTGCATGCGGTCAGCCAGCGGCGAGGCCAATCGCGCTGAAGTAAATCCCGAGCAGCCAGTCGCCGGCAATGAACCAGATCCAGCCGGCGGCGGCAAGGAACGGCCCGAACGGGATCGGCACCGCGCGGCTCTGGCCGCGCAGCGCAAGCAGGCTGCCGCCGACCACGGCGCCCACCAGCGAGGCAATCAGGATGATCGGCAACAGCGCGGCCCAGCCCATCCATGCGCCCAGGGCGGCGAACAGTTTGAAGTCGCCGTAGCCCATGCCTTCCTTGCCGGTCAGCAGCTTGAAACCCCAGTACACCAGCCACAGGCTGAGGTAGCCGCAGGCGGCGCCGAGGATGGCTGTGGCGGGGTGCACGAACACCGGCAGCAGTGACAGCAGCAGGCCCAGCCACAGCAAGGGCAGGGTCAGTGAGTCGGGCAGCAGCTGGGTGCGGGCATCGATGCCCGCCATCGCCACCAGCAGGAAGGTCAGCGCCAAGCCGGCGAGCGCCGGCAGGCCGGGGCCGAAATGCCACGCGACCGTCGCCGCAGCCAAGGCGGTCAACAGTTCCACCAGCGGGTACTGCACCGAGATCGGCGTCTTGCAGTAGCGGCAGCGACCAGCGAGCAGCAGCCACGAGAACAGCGGAATGTTGTCGCGCGCGCTCAGCGGGTGCTTGCACTGGGGACAGTGCGACGGCTCCCGCACGATGCCGGGCGGCGTCGGCTCGGTATCGGTGAGCTCCAGCATTTCATGCGCCTGGGCGCGCCAGTCGTGCAGCAGGCGCGCCGGCAGACGCAGGATCACCACATTGAGGAAGCTGCCGACGATAAGGCCAAGCAGGCCGCAGCCCAGCACCCAGACGGCGGGCGGCAGCCCCTGAAGCCAGACCATGCGCCGTCAGACCGTGCCGGCGAGTTTGAAGATCGGCAGGTAGAGCGAAATCACCATGCCGCCCACCAGCACGCCCAGGATCACCATGATCAAGGGTTCCAGCAGGGTGGACAGGGTGTCGACGGCGGTGCTGACTTCTTCCTCGTAGAACTCGGCGACCTTGAACAGCATGTGGTCCAATGCGCCGGATTCTTCACCGATGGCGGTCATCTGCACCACCATGTTGGGGAACAGGCCGGTCTGGCGCATCGCCAATTGCAGCTGATGGCCGACGGCGACGTCGTCACGGATCTTGTGGATGGCGTCGCCGTAGACCACGCTGCCGGTGGCGCCGGCAACCGAGTCCAACGCTTCCACCAGCGGCACGCCGGCGTGGAAGGTGACGCCCAGGGTGCGCGCGAAGCGGGCAATCGCCGACTGCCGCAGAATGTTGCCGATGACCGGCAGTTTCAGCGACAGGCGGTCAAGGAAATGCGCAAACTTCACCGAGCGCTTCTTGGCCATCACCATGGCGGTGATGCTGCCGGCGATGATGCCGATCACGACCCACCAGTAGTGGATCATGAACTCGGATGCCGAGACCACGATCTGGGTCGGGGCCGGCAGCTCCGCGCCGGCATTCTTGAAGACTTCCTGGAACACCGGTACCACGAAGATCAGCAGGATCATCGACACCAGCAAGGCCACCGCCAGCACCATGACCGGGTAGAACAGCGCTTTTTTGATCTTCGACTTGATCGACTCCATGCGCTCCTTGTAGGTAGCCACGGTGTCGAGCACGGTGTCCAGCACACCGGCCGATTCGCCGGCGCGCACCAGGTTGCGATAGAGCTCGTCGAACTGCACCGGGTACTTGCCCATCGCCTCGTGCAGCGAAGCGCCGCCCTCGATGCCGGTCTTGACATCGGTGAGCATGTTCTTGAAACGCGGGTTCTTCTGCCCGCCGGAGATGATGTCGAAAGCCTGCACCATCGGCACGCCGGAGGCCATCATGGTGGCGATCTGGCGGCTGAAGATGGCGACGTCGCGGGGTGTCACGCGCTTGCCGGCGGAGCCGAAGATCGGTTTCGGCTTGGGCTTCACCGACT
>DASSXP010000069.1:0-4258 GCA_035703755.1 Rhodanobacteraceae bacterium
GCCATCGTCGGCGCAGAACGGCCAGCCATCGCGGCAAGGCGACAAGAGTGACGCGCAGCAGCAAGGCGCGCAGGCCAGCGATCCGAGCCAGACGCACGGGCAGCCGGCGCATGCCGCGTCGACACAGGGCCAGCAAGCGAGCGACCCATCGGCGCAGCAAGCAAAACCGGATTCCACGCCCGCGCAGCCGGCACACGCGGGATCCACCAGCCCCGCCACGGCGGCGGAAGACAAAGCCGCAAGCCGCCATCAACAACAGGCCAATGAGGCCGTGAGCAAGGCGATGGATCAGCAACTCGGGGCCAAACACAGCGCACCCGCCTACCAACTCGGCGCCAACAAAACCGACGTGGCCGACGGCAAGCCGCTGCCGCAATCGATGCGGCAGGCGCTCGAACGCGTGCCGGATGATCCGGGCGGCTTGCTGCGGCGCAAGTTCCAACTGGAATACCAGCAGCGTCAGCACGCCGGAGGCAACACACAATGAAACGCTTTGCATACGTGCTGCTCGCCTTGTTGATGCTGGCTGCGCCGCTGGCCCATGCCGGTTCGGTGCGGGCTTTCCTCGACCGCAATCAAGCCGCGCTCGGGGAAACGGTCACGCTGAATATCGAGGCGACCGACGCCAAAAACGCCAGTGCGCCGGATTTCGACGTGTTGCTGCCCGACTTCGTGATCGTCGGGCGCAACATGCAACAGAACATCGGGCTCGTGAACGGCCAGCGTTCACTGACGCAGATCTGGGCGGTGGCCTTGCAGCCGCGTCGTGCCGGTCGCGTGACCATTCCCGCGTTTGATGTCGGCGGACAACAAACCGCGCCCATCACGCTTGAGGTCAGCCCGCCCAGTCAGGCTGCGGCGCATGGCGAGGTGTTTGTGGAGTACACGGCGGCGCCCACGCATGCCCAGGTTGGGCAGCAGGTGTTGCTGACCGTGCGGTTGTTCTACGCCGGCAACTTGATGCAGGGCCAGCTCGATGCGCCCGGCAGCGCGGCGGCCGATGTACGCAAGCTGGGCGATGACATCCAGTATCAGGCGCAACGCGGTGGCCGCGACTATCGCGTGATCGAGCGCCACTACGCCTTGTTCGCGCGCAAGGCCGGAGCCCTGTCGCTGCCGCCGATCGGTTTCAGCGGCCAGATGCAGCAAGCGGGCAATCGAGGCTTCTTCAATCTGGGGCGGGCAGTATCGGCCGAGTCCAATCCGCTCGATCTGCTGATCGATGCCATCCCGGCCCACGGTGCGGGCGACTGGCTGCCGGCGCACGCGCTGGACCTTGCCCTCACGGGCCTGCCCGCCGATGGCAAGGCGGTGGTGGGGCAGCCCTTCACCGTGACGCTGCGCATCACGGCCAAAGGCCTGCCCTACGAAGCCTTGCCCGAACCGGCGTTGCCGGCGATTGATGGCGCCACGATCTACCCCGACAAGCCGGTGGACTTGACCCGCAACGACGGCGAGTGGGTCACCGGCAGCCGCGAACGCAAGTTTGCCATCGTGCCGACCCGGCCCGGTGCCCTGACGTTGCCGTCGATCAATCTCGAGTGGTGGAACACCGCCACCGGCAAACTGGAGACCGCGACGGTGCCGGCGACCACGCTGATGGTCGACGCGGCCGCCGGTGGCGTGTCACCGCCCGAACCGACGACACCCAGCGCCGCGACCGCCGTTGCCAGCAAGGCTGCCGCTGCACCGGCGCCGGTGACGGATGTGGCGCGCGCATGGCGTCTGGCCGCGTTGCTGCTGCTGGCCCTCTGGATCACCACCTTGCTGGCGTGGCTGTGGCGCACACGTCGAGCGCGGGCGCCCCGCCCCGCCACGCCGACTGCCGCGGCGGTGGAAACCAATGGGCGTCGTGCGTTTCGTGAATCCGGCAATGCCGTCTCATTGGCGCGCCACTTGTTGGCATGGGCGCGCAGCGAGCGGCCGCAGATTCAGAACCTGGGCGAACTCGCGGCGGAATTGCAGGCGCCCGCGCAGCTTGAGGCTATCGCGGCACTCGAGCGCCATCGCTTTGGCACCGCCAGTGAGCTGGACCTGGAGTCCGTCATCGCGGCATTCAAATCGGGTCTGGCCTGGCGCAAGAGTACGCCAGTCAAGGACGACGCACCGCTGCCGCCCTTGTACCCGCAGCGCTGAGAGCCTACGCGTCGAGCGCGGCGCGCAAGGTCGCGGCCATGGCTTCACCGAAAGCGCACAGGATCAGGCGCCGGGGTTCGATGCCTTGTTCGAGGTGTGCACGCAGGCAATCCACGGCGATTCGCGCGGCGCGTTCGGCCGGGTAGCCATACACGCCGCAACTGATGGCGGGAAAGGCGATGCCTGCCAAGTCATGCGACGCTGCCAATTGGAGGCACTGGCGATAACACGAGGCCAGCAAGGCGGGTTCGCCGGCGCCGCCGCCTTGCCAGATCGGGCCGACGGTATGGATCACGTAGCGCGCCGGCAGCTCGAAGCCGGGCGTCAGCCGCGCCTCGCCAGTGGGGCAGCGCACGCCGGGATGCCGTTCCGGCACCATGCGGCATGCGGCCAGCAGGGCCGGGCCGGCCGCACGGTGGATCGCGCCATCCACACCGCCGCCGCCCAAAAGTGTTTCATTGGCGGCATTGACGATGGCATCCACCGGCAGACGGGTGATGTCAGAAGACGTGACCTCGATCAACACTTTGGATATGATCCTGTGGCAGTTCTGGATGCATACGCGAGCCGCTTGGCTTGGTTGTCGCAGGACTGGTCCGTATCCTGCCCCGTCGCAAGCGTTGCCGCGGGGCGCACTCATATCCTGGGGACAATCGATGGCAACTATACCCTCACTGCGGCAACGGCCGCTGGCCTTGACGGTGGCTCTGGTGCTCGGTATCGGCAGCGTCAATGCCGCCACCATCACCGTGACCGATGGCGGTGACGCCGGTACCTCCACTACCTGCACCCTGCGTCAGGCGCTGGAAACGACCAGCACGCAGGCAGCCGTCGGTAGCTGTACCCTCGGCACCGGCAATGACACCGTGCAGTTTGCGTCGGGCCTGGCCAATACCACGATTGCCCTGGGCGGCACGCCACTGACGGTGGCCAACGCCACCGTCAACCTCGTGGGTAGCGGCCAGACCCTCGACGCCAATGGCGGCAACGGCGTACTCCTACTCGACCACGCGCCATTGACGCTGAGCGATGCGACGGTCACCGGTTCGGTGGCGCCCACCAGTGGCCAGTCCTACCCGGCGATCATCGGCAAATACAGCGATGTCACCCTGAACCGGGTCACCATTACCGGCAATCCGTCGGGCGGCATGCTCGCGACCAACGGCAATGTCAGCCTGACCGACAGCGCCATCACCAACAACGGCAGCAACCTGTTTGGCGGCCTGATTGCCATGCTGGGCAATCTCAGCCTGGTTCGCAGTGTTGTCAGCAACAATGCCGGCGCGTTTGGTGCGGCCGGCGTGGTGGCGGGTTCGCCGAGCTCCCCCTCAAACACGAGCCAGCTGACGATGCTCGACTCGAGCATCGCCAACAATCGGCTGGACATGGCAGCCAAGTATGGCGGCGGCGGCGGCAGCAAGTACGGCGGGGCTGGCGGCATGATCGGGAGCTTCAATACCGCCACCATCACTGGCAGCAGCATCAGCGGCAACTCGGTGGCGGGGGTGGTGCCGGCCAATCCGTCGAGCACCAGCAGCGTGGCCTTCGCCGGCATGATGATGGCGGTGTATTCCTCGGCGACCATCACCAACACCACCATCGCCGCGAATACCACCTCCGGGGCCATGCAAGCAGCGGGTGGGCTCGCCATTTCCGCCAACCCCACCTATCCCTCGACGCTCAACTTCGACAACGTTACCGTCAGCGGGAACACCGCCACGGCGGTGGCTGCTGGCCCGTCGCCCAGTCAAGCGATCGGCGGCATGATGGTTGCGGACGCGACCACTGCCACCATCAACCTGAACAACACCATCGTCGCGGGCAATACCGGCGCCACCGCCAACGACATCCTGTCGATGAACGGCAACCTCGCCTCGGTGGCCGGCAGCTTGCTGGGTAACGCACTGGCGAGCACCTATCCCGGCAATGGCAACGTATTCAGCGATGCGCCCGGGCTGGGGGCCCTCGCCAACAACGGTGGCCTGACCCAGACCCTGCTGCCGTTGGCAGGCAGCCCGGCGCTCGATGCCGGCAACAATGCGCTGGTGCCGATGGGTGTCACCACCGACCAACGCGGCGTGGGCTTCCCGCGCATCGTCGCCGGTACGGTGGACATTGGTGC
>DASSXP010000183.1:0-8672 GCA_035703755.1 Rhodanobacteraceae bacterium
CCCGGACGCTTGCGTTCCACCCTACGGATACGCCGCGTCCGAATCCGCAAGGTGGGTCGCAGCCGCGCAGCGGCGAGCCCGTCAGCCGTTGGCGGCGCGCAGCGCAGCGATGCGCTCGGCCAGCGGCGGGTGGCTCATGAACAGGCGTTGCAAGCCCTGCGCCAGCCCACCGGAGATACCGAACGCCGCCATCGCTTTGGGCAAGGTGGATTCGCCGTGGTTGGCTTTCAAGCGCTCCAGCGCGGAAATCATGCTGAAACTGTCGGCAAAGCGGGCGCCCGCGGCGTCGGCGCGGAACTCGCGCCAGCGCGAGAATGCCATCACCAGCATCGAGGCGAAGATGCCCAGCACCAGTTGCAGCACCATCACGATCACGAAGTAGCCAATGCCACCACCCTCGCGGTTCTCGCGGCCACCCGACAGCCAGCCATCGACAACGCGGCCGATGATGCGCGCGGCGACGATCACGAAGGTGTTGAGCACCCCCTGAACCAGCGTCAGGGTGACCATGTCGCCGTTGGCCACGTGGCCGATTTCATGGCCCAGCACTGCCCGCACCTGATTGCGATCCATCTGGTGCAACAGGCCGGTGCTGACGGCGACCAGCGCATGGTTGCGGCGCGCGCCAGTGGCAAACGCGTTCATTTCCGGGGCGTCGTAGATGGCCACCTCGGGCATGCCGATACCGGCCTTGCCGGCCAGCTCACGCACGGTGTCCAGCAACCAGGACTCGGCCTCGTTGCGCGGCTGCTCGATAACCTCCGCGCCGGTGCTGCGCTTGGCGATCCACTTGGACATTGCCAGCGACACGAAGGCACCACCCATGCCGAAGATCGCCGCGTAGACCAACAACGGCCCCAGACCGCCGTACCCCTGGCTCGCGGCCCATTGATCAATGCCGAACAGCCGGCAAATGATGCCGAACAGCATCAAAACGGCCAGGTTGGTGCCAAGGAATAGCAAGATTCTGCGCATGGGGGAGGTGCTCCGGTACGTCAAGGGTTACCGACATCGCGTCGATAGGGCATGTGTCGGGGCAAGTTTGCCGCAAATCAAGCCGTAAGACAGCACGGGCGCAGTAAAATTCGCTGCCACCGGGAGGGGTGTTCACGATCCACTTTCATTTCTCAGGAGAAACACATGGGATTCTTCGGCAAGCTGTTCGGAAAAGGCAGCCAGGAAACCGTCTTGCGCCCCACCACCCTCACCGTGGATGCCACCAGCGTACCGCGCCGGATTGGCTACGACCCCGCACTGGTCCAGAACCTGCTGCACGACCATACCCAACTGGGTCTGGTCTATAGCCAGATCGGCGACGCGGACCAGGCCGGCAACCTTGACGAGGTTCGCCGCCTGCTGGCCGTGTTCAAGTCGCGCCTGGAGGCTCACGTACTGGCCGAGAACGTCCGCTTTTACAATTATCTTGAACAATCCATCCACGACGACGCGACCAACACCGAATTGATGCGCGGGTTTCGCCGCGAGATGAACGAGATCGTGCGGCAAGTGCTAGCTTTCGTCCGCAAGTACCTGGCGAGCGACCTGCCGCCAGCAGCGCGCCGAGCCTTTGCCGTGGATTACGCCGCCATGCGCGAGGTGCTGGAACACCGTTTCGACAGCGAGGAAGGCCACTTGTACCCGCTGTACCAGCCTGCCAGCCATTGAACGACGCGCGCTACGTCGGCCGCTTCGCCCCCTCGCCCACCGGCCACCTGCACTTCGGCTCTCTGGTTGCCGCACTGGGCAGCTGGCTGCGCGCCCTGCAGGCGGGTGGACGCTGGTTGCTGCGGATCGAGGACATCGACCCGCCACGCGAGGTGGCCGGTTCGGCCGATGCCATCCTTGCCGCGCTGGACGCCTTTGGACTCCAGTCCGAGGCGGCGCCGATCTACCAGTCCAGCCGCAGCATGGCCTACGGCGCGGCATTGGAACGGTTGCAACGCGATGGCCACGCGTTTCCTTGCTGGTGCAGCCGAGCCGAGCTCGATGCTGCCGGCATCTTGCATCAGGACGGCCGCTGCATTTCGCCCGTGCGCCCGGAGCGGGCGCCGGCCTGGCGCCTGCGCGCGCCGGACCGGGTCATTGCCTTCACAGATGGTCTCGCTGGCGGGCAGATGCAAAACCTGCGCGACGTCGCCGGTGATTTCGTGCTGAAGCGCGCCGATGGCTTGTGGAGCTACCAACTCGCGTGTGTGGTCGATGACGCCTTTCAAGGCATCACGGAGGTCGTCCGCGGCGCTGACTTGCTGGATTCGACACCCCGGCAAATCCATCTGCAACGCTGCCTTGATCTGCCGACGCCACGGTATCTGCATCTGCCGTTGGCACGCGATGCGGCGGGACGCAAGCTGTCCAAGTCCGATGCCGACCCGGCGCCCGATCCGGCACAGCGCGTGGCGACGCTGCACGCCGCGCTGCGCTTTCTGGGTCAGCCCACTCCCCATGCATCGAATGTCCGCGACTGCCTCGCCGCAGCCGCGCAGCAATTCGACCTTGCGCGAGTGCCCCGCCCGGCCTGACGGCGCGCCGACGAACTGCCGCCACACACCCGATGCCGTTTGTGTTGCAGCGCGGCTCGCCCGCGCAGCCACCTCGTCGTACCATGCCTGACAACGTCACCACGGAGAGAGTCGCGTCATGAGTCAACGCATCGCATTGGTTACCGGCGGCACCGGCGGCATCGGCACCGCCATCGTCAGGGAATTGCACCGGCTGGGCCACAAGGTCGCCACCAACTACCGCAACGAGGAAAAAACGGCAGCCTGGAAACAGTCGCTCGCCGCCGAAGGCATCGACGTGCTGACGGTCAAGGGTGACGTCTCGGATGCGGACTCCAGCGTGGCCATGATCCAGGCCGTCGAAGACGCGATCGGCCCGGTGGACATCCTCGTCAACAACGCCGGCATCACCCGCGACACCACCTTCCACAAGATGAACTATCAACAGTGGACGGACGTCATCAACACCAACTTGAACGCCTGTTTCAACGTCACCCGACCGGTGATCGAAGGCATGCGTGAACGCAAGTGGGGGCGGATCGTGCAAATCAGCTCGATCAACGGCCAGAAGGGTCAGTACGGCCAGGCCAACTATGCCGCCGCCAAGGCCGGCATGCACGGCTTCACCATTTCGCTGGCGCAGGAAAACGCCAAGTTCGGCATCACCGTCAACACCGTGTCACCCGGTTACGTCGGCACCGACATGGTGATGGCGGTGCCGGAAGAGGTACGCGCCAAGATCGTGGCGCAGATTCCCGTCGGCCGTCTCGGCCGGCCGGATGAAATCGCTCACGCGGTGGCGTTTTTCACCGACGACAACGCCGCCTGGATCACCGGCGCCAATCTCGCCATCAACGGCGGCCACTACATGGGCTGGTAAGCCGAGTCGGATCGGGGAGCTGCCAAGGCGGCTCCCCGGTGCAGGTGCTGGTGCGATGCACCAGCTTCTGCTAGCGTTGCCGCATGGCACAAATCCGCATTATCAAGAAGTATCCGAACCGTCGCCTCTACGACACCGAGATTTCCAGCTACATCACGCTGGAAGACGTACGGCAACTGGTCACCGACGGCGAGACCTTCGAGGTTCGGGACGCCAAGACCGGCGAAGATCTGACCCGCTCCGTGCTGCTGCAGATCATCGCCGAGCACGAAGATCACGGCCAGCCAATGCTGTCCACCCAGCTGCTCAGCCAGATCATCCGCTTCTACGGCGATTCGATGCAGGGGTTCATGGGGCCGTACCTCGAAAACAGCTTGCAGATTTTCCTCGAACAGCAGCAGAAGTTCCGCAGCCAGCTGGACAATCTGCTGGGCCAGACGCCATGGTCGATGTTCAATGAATTGACCGAACGCAACATGGACATGTGGAAGTCCCTGCAACGCGGCTTCGTCGATGCCGCCGCCGCGCAGCAAACGACCGCGGCGACCGACAAGCCGAGCGGCAGCCGCAAGAAAACCTCCTGACTCCAGCTTGATCGCCCCGCCCTTCCCGCCCCGTTGCGCCGCCTTGCTGCCTTGCAGCACTTGCCGCTGCGCCGCATGACCCTTTCTTTCTGGATTTCCCCATGACCCCACGCGTTGCCATCGTTACCGGCGGCATCGGCGGGCTGGGCAGCGCCATTTGTCGCCGCCTTGCCACCGATGGTCGCCACGTCATTGCTGTCGATCTCGCCAGCCGCGCGGAACGCATCCAGGCATTCCGCGAGGAAATGCGCGAGTTCGGCGAGCGGGTCGAGTTCGCCGCCTGTGACGTCTCCGACTTCGCCGCCTGTGCGGACTTGATCGCCGCCACCGAGGCACGCCTCGGCAGTGTCGACGTGCTGGTCAACGCCGCCGGCATCACCCGCGATGCCAGTCTGCGCAAGATGACACCCACGCAATGGCAGGAATTGATGCGGGTCAATCTCGACAGCCTGTTCAATCTCTGCCGCAACGTCGTTGATGGCATGTGCAATCGCGGTTTCGGCCGCGTCGTCAACATCAGTTCGGTCAACGGCCAGACCGGGCAGTTCGGGCAAACCAATTACTCCGCCGCCAAGGCCGGCGTGCATGGCTTCAGCATGGCAATGGCGCGCGAAGTGGCGAAGAAAGGCGTCACCGTCAACACCGTCTCACCGGGTTACTGCAAGACGGAAATGGTAATGAAGGTACCGGAGGAGATCCGCGCTCAGATCGTGGCGCAGATCCCGGTCGGCCGCCTCGGTGACCCCGAAGACATCGCCCGCGCGGTGGCCTTCCTGTCCGCCGACGATGCCGGTTACATCACCGGCGCCAATCTGCCGGTCAACGGCGGCTATTTCATGTCGTTCTGAAGCGCTGGCGACAAGGGAATGGCGGCACGAAGAACGCCGTCCGCTCCTCGGCGACTCCTCATCAGGGCGAGCGATCGAGTCGGCACTCGCCGCGTTTGGGAATGCGCGGACCGGTGTCGATGACCGCGAAGTCGGTGACCTTGACCGGCTTGCCGCTGTCAAAAAAAGTGTGTGAATCGATATCGAGATCGTCCCACTTGGCTTGGCTGAAACGGTCATCGGCCGCGGTCAGCGCGATCTTGCCGCCGTCGGCCAGCACAATGCCGTAATGCTGCATGGTGCGCAGGATCGCCTGTGACGCCGGGTTGTATCCGGCCATCGGGAAATCTGCCCGCAAGCGCAAGCGCGAACCGTAGGCGATGCTGGTGGCTGGGCCTTTCGGGCCACCAGCATGGCTGGCCGGGCGCACGTAGACGTCCTTCGCCATGCGCGCATTGGGCAAGATAAAACGGATCGCGTGACCAAGATCGCCGCCGCGTTTGGCGGCAGCCGCAACCTCGTCGGCTTCCAGCAACAACGGGGCAATCGGAAAACCGGCCGCGTCCGCGCTGGTGCAGTGATCACCACGACCCTGCGGCGGATAGACCCGATCAAGTCGCCACACCACCGCGCAGGTGGACTCGACCCCCTTGGCGGTCACGTCGGTGCCGTAGCTCTCGAACAGCGTGTTGCCCTGTTGCACCAGAAGATGGCAGTCATTCTCTTGCGGATCGCAGCGATAGCCTGCGCTGCCCTCGATCGCCCCTCCCGGTGGCAGCGGAAACGCCAGCCCCGGTTTGGCGCATTCGCCATCGTAGTAACCATTGACGCCCGCCACGACCGGCTGGGTCGGCGCGTTGTCCGCTGCCTGCAACACGGTGATGGTGAAATCGATTTGCATGCGATCGCCGTTGCCCCAACCGCCAAGCGATTGCAGGGCCCGCAACTGCGCCGCCGAATCCTTGGCCACCGGTGCGTGACGGATATCCTTGCGCCACACCGATGCAGCGGGAAACTGTGGCAGCGCAGCCGCGGCAGCGGATGCCAACACGCTGGTCACAAACAGGAAAACGGTGGCATTGCGCGGCATGGCCGACTCCGCATTCGGGTTCTCCATCATAGCTCGCGCATCATCACCCTGGCGGCGACGGATCGGGACAGCTCAGTCCAGCGCAGCTTGATCTGGTCAAATGCAACCCGGTCTGGCAGCCGACGTTCGATGCAGGATCACGTGTGCTATACAAGCGCATCGTGGTCAGCCTCACCGCGGCTCCGTTCGACAGTCCAATCAGGAGTGAAATGAATACACACGGCACCGTGATGGCAAGCCTCTTGACGGGCGTTCTGTTCGCAAGCCCCAGCATGGGCCAGGAAACGACCAAGCCGCTGATCAGCAATCCGGTCTACACGAAGCCGCAACGACTGGTGGACGTGGGACATGGGCGCCGCATGAACCTCTATTGCCTTGGCACCGGTTCACCGACCGTCATTCTGGACGCCGGCATGGGCGACTCCACGATTTCATGGGCGCTGGTGCAGCCGTCCATCGCCCGCAAGACACGGGTCTGCTCCTATGATCGCGCGGGTCTGGGTTTCAGCGATGGATCCGATCGCCCGAGTACGGCCAGCAACATCGCCGACGATCTGCACACGCTGCTGCGGGCGGCACACATCGCACCGCCCTACGTGCTGGTCGGTCATTCGGCCGCGGGGCTGTACATCCGCGTATACGCCGACCGCTACCGTGACGAGGTCGTCGGCATGGTCTCGGTCGAAGGCTCGCACGAAGACCAATGGGTGCGCGGATGGGCCATCGGCGCGCCGGGCCAGAAGGCCCGATGGGATGCCTTTCTGAAGGAATACGGCAGTTGCGTGAACGCGGCGAAACGCGGCCTCGTTTCAGGCACGCCGGCCTACAAGAAATGCGTGGGTGATCCCGATCCGCGTTTCAGCCCGGCCATCAACGCGGCGCAAGCCCGCTACGCCGCGACCATGCGCTGGCAGGCCGCTGCCGCTTCCGAACGCCAATCCGTAGCGTACGCGAGCGCCGACCAGACGCGGGCCACGCGCACGCACTACGGCGACATGCCGATCATCGTGCTCACCCACTCGCCCTACCCGAAAGCGAAGGACGAGACCCAGGAGATCCGCAACCAGCGCACCTTGCTGTGGGAATCGCTGCACTTGACCGTGGCCGCGATGTCCACGCGCGGCGTGAACGTAATCGTCCCGAACTCCGGCCATTTCATCCAGTACGACCATCCGCAGGTCGTGATCGATGCCGTGAACCACGCCGTGGCTATCGCCCGCGATCAACGCGCAATGCAGTGATCCGCACTACCGCCGGCCTTGCACCCGGCTCTCGGCGTGCCGCACCTGCCCCTCGCCGCGCACCACGAAACGTTCGATGGTGAGGGACTCCGCGCCCATTGGGCCGTAGGCGTGCAGGCGCGTGGTAGAGATGCCGATTTCCGCGCCCAGGCCCAGCTCGCCGCCGTCGGAAAAACGCGAGGAGGCGTTGACCATCACCACGGCGCAGCGCATCGCCTGCTCGAAGCGCGCGGCGGTGGCCGCGTCGCGGGTGGCGATTACCTCGGTGTGATCGGAGCCGTAATGGCGGATATGCGCGATGGCGGCATCCATGTCGTCCACCACGCGCACGGCAAGAATCAAAGCGAGGAACTCGGCGGCGTAGTCGTCCTCGCTGGCCTCGGCCATGTCGGTCACCAGCGCGCGGCTGGCGGCATCGCCGCGCAGCTCCACGCCGCGCTCGATGAGCGCCCGCGCCGCACGCGGCAGGAAGGCGTTGGCGACTTCGCGATGCACCAGCAGGGTTTCCAGCGCATTGCACACGCCGGGGCGCGAGGTCTTGCCGTCGATCAAGAGGTTCAGCGCCAGATCGAGGTCGGCGGCGCGATCCACATAGAGATGACACACGCCCTTGTAGTGCTTGATGACCGGCACGCGCGCGTGCTCGGTGACGAAGCGGATCAGCCCTTCGCCGCCGCGCGGGATGGCGAGGTCGATGAGATCGGAGAGCTGCAACATCTCCACCATCGCCTCGCGGCTGAGGTCTTGCACCACGGTCACCGCCGCCTCGGGCAAGCCGTGCTCGCGCAGCGCCGCATGCAGCGCGGCAGCAATGGCAAGGTTGGAATGGATCGCCTCCTTGCCGCCGCGCAAGAGCACCACGTTGCCGGCCGCAAGGCACAGCGAGGCGGCGTCGGCGGTGACGTTGGGGCGCGCTTCGTAGATCATCGCGATCACGCCCAGCGGGATGCGCACGCGCTCGACGCGGATGCCGTTGGGGCGCGTCTGCGTGCGTGTCACCTGGCCCACCGGGTCCGGCAGCTGCGCTACCTCGCGCAAGGCGTTGGCGATGCCGGCCACGCGCGCGGGATCAAGTTTCAGGCGATCCAGCATCGCGCCTTCCACGCCCTTGTCGGCGGCGGCTTGCATGTCGCGCGCATTGGCAGCGAGCACGGCATTCACCTGTGCCTCCAGCGCGCTCGCCATGTCGTGCAGCAGGCGCTGCTTGGCTTCGGTTGAAAGTGTGGCGATGGCGGGGACGGCGGCGCGGCAAGCCTCGGCCTGCTGGCGGATCGTGCTCATGCGGAAAGCTCCGGTGTCGGCGCGGTCACATGCAAGGTAATCAGATCGTCGCGGTGCACGACTTCGTCACCATAGCTGTAACCGAGTATGCCCAGAATTTCACGACTGTGATGCCCGCGTATGCGGCGCAACTCATCCGCGTTGTAATGGCTCAAGCCTCGCGCGACGATGGCGCCATCGGGGGCGATGATTTCAACCAGGTCACCGCGTCGAAACTCGCCTTCCGCAGCGACCACGCCACCCGGCAGCAAGGATACGCGACCACCCGACA
>DASSXP010000293.1:0-4792 GCA_035703755.1 Rhodanobacteraceae bacterium
GGCGCGGCGTGGCTGCTGGCCGGCGCCGTGCTGGCCTGGCTGATCGAGCAGTACCGGCTGCGCCAGGAGGTCTACCTGCTCGCCGCCGGCCTCGCCGTCTACGGCCTGCTGCTGCTCGGCTACAACCTCGCGCTGAAACTGTGCCCCGCGCTCGAGCGCCGACGCGGCCTGCTCGGCCACGTGCTGGGCGACCTGCACGTAATGCCGCCGGCCATGCGCCAGCTCGCCTGGGTGCAACTGTTCTCCTGGTTCGCGCTGTTCGCCATGTGGATCTACACCACCGCCAGCGTGGCCCAGGTGCAATTCGGCGCCACCGACGCGCACTCGGCGCTGTTCAACCAGGCGGCCAACTGGGTCGGCGTGCTGTTCGGCGTCTACAACGCCTGCGCCGCGCTGGCCGCCTTCGCGATCCCATGGATGGTGCGCCGCTGCGGCCTGCGCGTCAGCCACCTGATCAACCTCTGGCTGGGCGGCGCGGGGCTGCTCGCCTTCCTGTTCATCCGCGACCCGCACTGGCTGCTGCTGCCCATGGTGGGCGTGGGCTTCGCCTGGGCCTCGATCCTGTCGCTGCCCTACGCGATGCTGTCCGACAATCTGCCCGCAGCGAAGATGGGCGTGTACATGGGCATCTTCAATTTCTTCATCGTGATCCCGCAACTGATCGCCGCCAGCGTGCTGGGGGAGCTGCTCAAGCGGTGCTTCCATGGGCAACCGGTGTGGGCGTTGGCGGTGGGGGGCGTGAGCTTGTTCGTCGCCGGGTTGTGCACGTTGCGAGTGCGGTTGGGGGATCGTGATTAGCGGCGGAGCTCAGCCAAACCCCGCTCGTTCGTCCCCGAATCAAGTCCGGGGCAGGCTCTGAGCGCAGGCCCGCAGGGCCGAAGTCGAAGGGTGGCCGCGAAGGAACGTCCGACTTCGCTTGCTATCGCAAGCATAAGCAAGTGCCATTTACGCTAGGCACCATTTCTGCCTGGCAGCCAGCCACGAATTGTCGACATCTTTTCTCGCAAGCTGATGTGCGGCAAGCTCGACGTATCCCGCGTCACTCATAAGGAAGTGCAAACATGAGCTTGCTCAAACAATCACTACTTGCAAACCGGCGAGCACTCGAAGCGGGATTCGAGCAGGCCGCGCGGGTTGCGATGCACGAAGCTTTTAGGCGTTGCGGCGCACGCAAGCCACAGGAACCCGATATCGTAGCGATGCTTGTGCTGGAGGGTGCACGGCATATAGCCGGTACCTTGCGTGCGGTGACCGGGCCATTCGGCATGCGCACAACGGTATCTTCAGTGTTTTGCCATCAGCGGCCGGAAGTCTTGTTCAACCGGCGAGGTTACAGACCTGATCGCTGTGAGCTCGGCGATATCCTGCTGGTGCATCGGCATTGCAATGTTCGTGGCGGAACCATGGAAAGCAATGCGTTGTTGCTGCAAGCCAAGTTGTGCGGGAATGGGGCGCACCGCGTTCCGGCGAACGAACAGCACCAGTTGCGCCTCTATCAGCACTGGCCGCTATTCGAATACAGCCGCAGCGGCTCGCGTCTCAACGGCCAGACCCGTAATGTCACGCCCAAGACACGGCACGATGGGGCGCAATATCTGCTGATTGATGACGGTTCCCTCGGCCCAGCGATGAGTGGTCTGCTTGGATTGCCTGGCACCCATTGCATGGCCGTGTGGCCAGCCGAACCCGTGCTCTATCCCTCCATCCCGATAGGCGAGGAGTTGTTTCGATTCTTTCTCGGATTGTCCGGTCGGCCGTTCCTGAACCGCGTGTCGGCGAACGCCAACAACTGGGACACGGTGGTGTGGGATCTTCTGGAGCACAGCCTCAGCTTCGTATTCAATCGCGGGAACGCCGGCATCCGCAGGGAGCCACGCGCAGGTGGTGACCTAATGACGTCTTCGGTGTCCTCGATGAACTTCTGCGTTGTCGGCGATGAGGTCGACGTCAATGATCGCGGCGGGCAACTGGAGGTGTTGCGTCGTCGGATCAGTGCTGTTCTCGAGCAAGGCGGACGAGAGCCACCTGACTTGGATCGCTGGCCTGATGAAGGCGACGAAGAGGCCGGCGGCGTGTCGGTAATGTTGATTGAAACCCGTGACGGGGAAGGTCGCGCGGAACAGCCTCGATGAACGTTGCAACCAGGCACAGTGATTTCATCATCTACGTCGATGAAAGCGGCGACCATAGTCTAGAGTCGATCGACCCAGAATACCCAGTGTTCGTGCTGTCATTCTGCGTCTTTCGAAAGTCCAGCTACACGGATGTGGTGACGCCCGCCATTCGTCGGCTCAAATTTGAGGTGTTTGGCCACGACATGGTGGTGCTTCATGAATCAGACATCCGGCGCAAGAAAGGGGCGTTCGCGCAGTTGTCCAGAGAGCCTCGCGATGCCTTCATGGACAGACTCACGGACATCATCGATGCGGCGGATTTCCAGCTGGTTGCCGTGGTCATCGACAAACGCAGGCTCAAGGACCGCTACGTAACGCCGGCACACCCCTATCACCTGGCGATGGAGTTCGGGATGGAGCGCATCTATCGGCTGCTTTGTGCTGAAGGTCAGGACGACGCCCTGACCTGTATCGTGTGCGAGGCCCGGGGTGCGAAGGAAGATGCGGAGCTTGAACTTCAGTTTCGGCGCATTCGCGACGGCGCCAATTATTTCCGCAAGCCCCTGCCATTCGATCTGATCGTTGCCAGCAAACAGACCAATTCGGAGGGACTGCAACTGGCGGATTTGACCGCGCGTCCCATCGGCTTGTCGGTGCTTCGCCCGGAACAGCAGAACCGCGCGTGCAAGGTGCTAGAGGACAAGTTCTATCGGGGTGCCAACGGCAAAATTTTCGGCGCGGGCTTGAAAGTGTTCCCCTGAAAGCAGAAGGGCCCCTGTAGTACCAGGAGCCCAGCGCCGGCCGCGTAGTCGCAACCCATTTCAGACGAAAGTCTATCACAGGCAGGTGCGTTGACAAGAAGCTGCAACCGTAACGTTTAGGGAACGGTGATGACCTTCGAACAGCTTTCGCCGGGACGAATACCCGGTCAGTTCGACATGTCCCAAAACAGGGGCCAGTGCCTGAGGTTTCCCCGCGAATTCATGCCGGCACAGCCAGCATGCAAAGAGACCGCAAAGGGGCGGATGCAATTAAATCGCCAATCGCATAAGGGAACAGCCGATCGCCGTCGATGCAGGAAGTCTGCCCCATAAGGTCATGAGCTCGACAGTCTCAAGCACCGATTGGACAAGTACCCCGGATGTCCGCGGCTCTTAGGATTCCTACCATGACCCAAGTCAAGCCAACCGCACCTCACGGCCACGGCTTGCACGCCACAACAGGAATCCGACATGCCCATCGACCTTGACCGTCCCTACCCGCTCACCGCGCAGCAGATCGCCGACTACCGTCGCGACGGTTTCATCAAGCTCAAGCAGGTGTTCAACGCCGACGAGCTGGCGCACTACGGCGCGGAGATCACCCGCCTCACCATCGCGCTGAACACGCAGACCAAGCCGCTGGAGGAGCGCAGCACCTATGACCGCGCGTTCCTGCAGGTGATGAACCTGTGGTGCGAGAGCGAGACGGTACGCGAGTTCGTGTTCGGCAAGCGCCTGGCCGGTCTTGCCGCCGCGCTGATGGAAGTGGACGGCGTGCGGCTGTATCACGACCAGTCGCTGTACAAGGAGCCGGCCGGCGGGATCACGCCCGCGCATGCGGACCAGTATTACTGGCCGCTGGCCAGCGATCGCACCATCACCGCCTGGGTGCCGCTGCAGGCGGTGCCGCAGGACATGGGGCCGCTGGCGTTCTTCGCCGGCAGCCAGCACGTGGAGTTCGGCCGCGACCTGGGCATCTCGGACGAGAGCGAGCACGCGATCACCGCCAACATGGAGGCGCAGGGCTTCCGCGTGGTGGACGAACCGTTCGATCTGGGCGAGGTGAGTTTCCACTCCGGCTGGACCTTTCACCGCGCCGGCCCCAACCGCTCCGCGCAGCCGCGCTCGGTGATGACGGTGATCTACATGGATCGCGACATGCGTCTGAAGGCGCCGGACAACCACATGCAGCAAGCCGACTGGGGACGCTGGTGCACTGGCGCGGTGGTCGGCGAGGTGATCGACACGCCGAAGAACCCCCTGCTTTTTGAGAGCAAGCTGTTTGAGGACAAGGTGCCCGCATGACGGCCGGCGTCATCCGCGGCAATGCACTCGTCGCCGATGGCGAGAGTCACTTCAGCCTGGAGATCATCGAGGTCGATCCGCCCGCCGCCGGCGAGGTGCGCGTGGCGATCGCGGCGGCCGGCGTCTGCCATACCGACCATGCCTCGCTGCGCTGGCCCGGCCCGCTGGTGTTGGGCCACGAGGGCGCCGGCCACGTCGAGGCCATCGGCGCCGGCGTGGAAGGCCTCGAGATCGGCCAGCCCGTGCTGCTGAACTGGGCCATCCCCTGCGGCCATTGCTTCCAGTGCGAGCGCGGCGCGGCGCCGCTGTGCGAACGCACCCACGAACTCGATGTGCCGCATCTGGGCAACAGCCGCGCGCATGCCGGCGCCACGCGCTGGCGCGGCCAGCCGATCGAACGCTCCTTCCACCTCGGCACCTTCGCCAGCCACACCGTGGTGCGCGCCGAAGCGGTGACGCCGCTGCCGCCGGACCTGCCGCTCGACGCGGCCTGCATCCTCGGCTGCGCGGTGATGACCGGGGTGGGCTCGGTGGTGAACGCCGCCGCCGTGGCGGCCGGTGACACGGTGGCGGTGCTCGGCTGCGGCGGCGTGGGGTTGAACGTGGTGCAGG
>DASSXP010000017.1:0-3083 GCA_035703755.1 Rhodanobacteraceae bacterium
TATCCCGGAGTTGCAATGCCGTCCAAACCTGCCATCACCACCCGGCTGCCCGTCCTGCCGCTGCGCGACGTGGTCGTGTATCCGCAGATGGTGATCCCGCTGTTCGTGGGGCGCGCGCGGTCGATGCACGCGCTTGAAAAAGCCATGGCCGACGGCAAGCAGATTCTCCTGTTGGCGCAGCGCAGCCCCGAAACGGATGATCCGGGTGCGGCGGATTTGTACGAAATCGGCACCTTGGCCAGCATCCTGCAACTGCTGAAATTGCCCGATGGCACCATCAAGGTTCTGGTTGAAGGCCAGGCTCGCGCACGCATCGGTGCGCTGGCGGACGAGGGCGACATGCTGGTGGCTGAGGCCAGCAAGGTCGAGCCGGTTTACGCGGGTGATCCGCGCGAGATCGACGTGGCCGCACGCACCCTGGTCAGCCATTTCGAGCAACTGGTGAAAGCCGGCCGCAAGTTGCCGCCGGAAGTGCTGACCGCGCTGTCCGGTATTGACGATCCGTCACGCCTGGCCGATACCATCGCCGCGCACCTGTCGGTGCGGCTGGCGGACAAGCAGCGTGCGCTGGAAATGCTGGAAGTCGGTCAGCGGCTGGAAATGCTGACCGCGCTGGTCGAAGCGGAAATGGATCTGCAACAGATCGAAAAGCGCATTCGCGGCCGCATCAAGTCGCAGATGGAGAAAAGCCAGCGCGAGTACTACCTCAATGAGCAGATGAAGGCGATCCAGAAGGAGCTGGGTGACGCCGATGAGGGTCCGAGTGAACTCGACGAACTGACGCGCAAGGTCGAAGGCGTCGGCATGCCG
The DNA here is from genome assembly GCA_035703755.1 of Rhodanobacteraceae bacterium. Lineage (GTDB taxonomy): Bacteria > Pseudomonadota > Gammaproteobacteria > Xanthomonadales > Rhodanobacteraceae > DASSBG01. The sequence continues at coordinate 811 of DASSXP010000017.1, forward strand.
GAGGAAACTCTGACCAAGGCGCGGCAGGAGCTGAACAAGCTCAAGCAGATGTCGCCAATGTCGGCCGAGGCGGCGGTGGTTCGCAACTACCTCGACTGGCTGACCGGTGCGCCGTGGCAGGCGCGCAGCGAGGTCAGCAGCAATCTGCACTCGGCGCAGGAAATTCTCGACGCCGACCATTTCGGTCTGGAAAAGGTCAAGGAGCGCATTCTCGAGTATCTGGCCGTGCAATCGCGGGTGAAGGAAATGAAGGGGCCGATCCTGTGCCTGGTCGGGCCGCCCGGCGTCGGCAAGACCTCGCTCGGGCAGTCGATCGCCCGCGCCACCAACCGCAAGTTCGTGCGCATGTCGCTGGGCGGCGTGCGCGACGAGGCGGAAATTCGTGGCCACCGGCGCACCTACATCGGCTCGATGCCGGGGCGCATCATCCAGAACATCAGCAAGGGCGGCACCAAGAATCCGCTGTTCATGCTGGATGAAATCGACAAGATGGCCATGGACTTCCGCGGCGACCCGTCTTCCGCGCTGCTGGAAGTGCTGGACCCGGAGCAGAACCATGCCTTCAACGATCATTACCTCGAGGTCGATTTCGATCTGTCCGAAGTGATGTGGATCGCCACCGCCAACTCGCTCAACATCCCCGGCCCCTTGCTGGACCGGATGGAAGTGATCCGCATCCCCGGTTACACCGAGGAAGAAAAGCTCGCCATCGCGCAGAAGTACCTGCTGCCCAAACAACTGCAGGCGAATGGCCTGGAGCCGAGTGAACTCAATCTTTCGGTGCCCGCGTTGCGCGACATCGTGCGCTATTACACGCGTGAGTCGGGGGTGCGTAATCTGGAGCGCGAGATCGCCAAGATCTGCCGCAAGGTGGTCAAGGAGCTGGCGCTGGCGCAGCCTGCGGAGCCGGCCACTGCGGAGCCGAAAACCGCCAAGGCGGCGAAGAAATCGGCGCGCACGCGCAAGCCACGCGTCCAGGTCAGCGTACGCAATCTGGAGCACTATCTCGGCGTGCAGCGTTTCAGCTTCGGCCGCGCCGAGCGCCAGAACGAAGTGGGGCTGGTCACCGGTCTCGCCTGGACCCAGGTCGGCGGCGATCTCTTGAGCATTGAAGCCTCGGTGGTGCCGGGCAAGGGCCGCATGGTCAATACCGGCCAGCTGGGTGACGTGATGAAAGAATCGATCCAGGCGGCGCTGTCGGTGGTGCGCTCGCGCGCCGTGCAGCTCGGCATCGAACCGGATTTCCACGAAAAGCTCGACCTGCACATCCATGTGCCGGAGGGCGCGACCCCCAAGGATGGCCCCAGCGCCGGCATCGGCATGTGCACGGCCTTGGTGTCGGCACTGACCCGGGTGCCGGTGCGATCCGAGGTGGCGATGACCGGCGAAATCACCTTGCGTGGCCGTGTGTTGCCGATCGGCGGTTTGAAGGAAAAGCTGCTGGCCGCGCATCGCGGCGGCATCACCACGGTGATCATCCCGGAGGAAAACCGCAAGGACTTGGCCGATATCCCCGCCAATGCACTGGAATCGCTGGAAATTCGCCCGGTGCGCTGGATCGACGAGGTGCTGGACATTGCCTTGGAGCGCGCGCTGACGCCGCTGCCAACCGTGCTGCCGTCGGCACGCAGCAGTCGTGCCGCGAAGCCCGCCGGGGAGTCACCCACGCTGTCGCACTGACGTCCATGGGCGCGCACTGAATCCTTGTCAGTCAGTCGTCTGGCCGGCATTCGTGTCACGGCGCATGAGCTTCGGCAACGCTCGCGGGGGCATGGGTCGCACCACGGGGCGGTGTGACAGAACCGCTGGCTGGTCCGAAAATGGCGAATTGGTCCATTGCGCCCCGTTGTTTGGCGCTGGTATAAAGGCCGCTCGCGGCATGGTCCAACAACAAGAACACGCATTCCATTCGTGAAGCGGAACGTGATACAGGGTGGCGGCCACGGCCGTCGTCGCCCGCGCGTTTCACACATTGAACCGACAAGGCCGTTGATGAGCACAGGAGTATCCAATGAACAGAACAGAACTGATTTCCATGATTTCGGAGGCCGCCAACCTCAGCAAGGCGGACGCCGGTCGTGCCGTTGAGGCCTTCATCGACGCCGTGCAGCACGCGTTGAAGCAGGGCGACAGCGTGTCCCTGGTGGGTTTCGGCACCTTTGCCGTGCGTGAGCGTGCGGCCCGTACCGGTCGCAATCCGCGCACCAATGAAACGATCGAGATCGCCGCTTCCAAGAATCCCGTGTTCAAGGCCGGCAAGGCCCTGAAGGATG
>DASSXP010000054.1:0-10457 GCA_035703755.1 Rhodanobacteraceae bacterium
CTTTCGAGCGCTACGATCTGGTGTCCGCGCCGGTGGTGGACAGCGGCAATCACTTGATCGGCCGCCTCACCATCGACGTGATGGTGGACCAAATTCGTGAAGAGGGCGATGCCGAATTGCTGGAGCGCGTGGGTCTGCGCGAAGGCGAAGACATCTTCGCCTCGGTGTGGTCGAGTCTGCGCAACCGCTGGAGCTGGCTGGCCATCAACCTGTGCACTGCGTTCGTCGCTTCGCGCGTGATCGGCCTGTTCGAGGGCACCATCGAAAAACTGGTGGCACTGGCCACGTTGATGCCGATCATCGCCGGCATCGGCGGCAATGCCGGCAACCAGACCATCACCATGATCGTGCGCGCCTACGCGCTGGGTAAAGTTGGCGTCAGCAGCGCGGTGCGCCTGTGGCGCAAGGAAATCACCGTGGCGCTGATCAATGGCTTGATCTGGGGCAGTGTGATCGGCGCGGTGGTGTACCTGCTCTATCACAACCTGATTCTGAGCCTGGTGATGGTGGCGGCGATGGCCTTGAACTTGCTGCTGGCGGCAGTATGCGGCGTCGGCATCCCGATGCTGATGGCGCGCCACGGGCGCGATCCCGCGCTCGGCTCCAGCGTGCTGATTACGGCCATGACCGACAGCGGGGGGTTCTTCATCTTTCTGGGACTGGCGACCGTTTTTCTGGCATGAACACGATGGAACTGGCATTTGCCCACGGCGGCGCGCCGCTGACCGCCCGGCTGCGCGTGAGCGCGGAGGACTTCCGCGTTGACGAAGAGCTTGGCTACGGCGCTGATGGCGACGGCGAACATGTTTTTCTGACAATCGAAAAGCGCGGGCTGACTACCGATGAGGCGACGCAGAAGATTGCGCGTTTCGCCGGCGTCAAGCCGGTTGCCATCGGCATTGCCGGCATGAAAGATCGCCACGCCGTCACCACCCAGGCGGTCAGTGTGCAGCTGGCTGGCAAGGTCGAGCCGGATTGGTCGGCGCTGACCAGCGACAGCCTCCGCGTCGTCGCGCATGCACGCCACCGGCGCAAGCTCAAACGCGGGGCGCTGGCCGGCAACCGTTTCGAATTGCGCTTGCGTGAAGTGCAAGGTGATCGGGCGCAGGCCGAGTGCGTGTTGGTGGCGATTGCAGCGCGCGGCGTTCCGAATCACTACGGCGAGCAGCGTTTCGGCCGCCGTGGAGACAACGTCGAGCAGGCGCTGGCGATGTTTCGTGGTGCGCGCGTCGAACGCAAGCTGGGCGCGATTTTGCTATCCGCTGCGCGTTCGCATCTGTTCAACCGCGTGCTGGATCAGCGTGTGCGCGACAGCAGCTGGGATCGTGCCATCGACGGCGAGGTGTATTGCCTTGCCGGTTCGCGCTCGTGGTTCGGCCCGGAAGCATTTGACGACGCGTTGGCGGCACGGCTCGCCAGCGGCGACATCCATCCGTCCGGCCCCTTGTGGGGGCGCGGCGAGTTGCCCAGTCGGAGTGTCTCGGCGGCCCTCGAACAGGCGCAGGCGGATGCGGAACCGGAGCTGGTTGCCGGGCTGCTCGCCGCCGGTCTCGAGCAGGATCGTCGCCCGCTGCGCTTGATTCCGCGTGGCTTTGCCTGGAGCTGGTGCGACGACGACAGCCTGCTGCTGCGCTTCGCCCTGCCGGCCGGCGCCTATGCCACCACCGTGGTGCGCGAACTGGCCACAACCCAATAGCCTGGGCGGTGACGCCGCAGCGAGGTCTGGCTGGTTCAGTTGAGGCCGATCAGCAAGGCCAGCAGGGTCAGCAGCGGGTGGCGCCAGACGAAGATAATTGCGGCAATGAGTAACGCGCCGATGAAGAGGATTACTCCGTAATTCAGTACCAGCCAGAGCATTCCCGCCGCAAGTGGGAGCAGGATGAGCAAGGTCAGCAAGCCGATCGGCTCGTCGGCTGCCAGTGGTGGCGACGGGGTGGCAACGCCGGCCGCGAGGCGGTTGTGGACGCGGGATTGCCATGCCTGAAAATCAGCCAAGGCGTGATCGAGGTCGGGCCGGAAGCTGAAGGAAAGCGCGATCTCAGGGGACTGTTGCTGCTGCGTGCTGGCGCGCGCCAAGGCCGTCGGCGTCAGCGCCCCGGTCACTCGTATCACGAAGGTGTGCAATTGCAGAAGCAGGGATACGTACAATCGGTCGATGCGGAAGGCCGCCCCTTGCATCGCCCGGATCTGACTCTGGGTGGCAAGATTGCCGCGCTGGTTTTTGAGGGTGTCGACAAAGCCGGCCAGTTGGCCGGCGACGTCGCGCATCGCCTCGTCGCTGGTGTCAGTGTCCGCCAGTGCCGCCGTCAACGGCCCGTTGATCCACGCGTCGAGTTGCTCTATCCACGTGGTGATGCATGCCAGATGCTGGCGTGTGCATGCTTTGAACCGCGTCAGATCCTCGTGCGTCAGCACATCGTGCTCCGGCGGTAGCGGATTGGCGGCTGCCGAAGCCACCAGTGGCGCCAATTCGGTCCAGGTCAGCGCCAACTGGCGGATGCGTCGGGGAAGGTGGATCGTGTCGGCCATGGCTCGCTACGGTGCCCGGAAAGGACGGCCAGCTTGCACTGGTGGTATCTCAACTCCTGCGACAGCCGAGCGGGTGTTTCCGGTCACGCCACGCAGCCCCGCTTGCAACGGGGCCGCGTGATGGATTCACGGCAATTCAAAGTTCCACGTGTCTGGCGTCGGTGACGTGGCGCTTGACCGAATCGATGCCATTGCTGCGGCTGGCCTCGCTGGCGTAGCGCTGACTGGTGCCGATGACCTGGCCGTTGCTGGCCTTGAGCACGAAGTACAACTTGCCATCGGTGTAGGAATTCGGCATGCGCCAGGCTCGGCAGCGACAACGACAACGACAACAGGATGGACGCAATCAGCGCATCACGTGGCCTTCGCGCAGTCTGCGAAGCGCAATGGTAGGGGGCAGGCACATGCGTCGACTGTGTAGTGCTTGGCGACTTGGTTGCCGCGACGGCGTTCATTCGGCCATGCGCGGGATAACCCGCGCCGAGGAAAAGCTTCAGTAGGGGCGCTGGCCAACGAAATTGCCGGCTGGCCCGTAGTCGCAGACAACCAGGGACCACGGGCCCTTACCTATCGGGTTGTGATTGACGCATTGCGCCATGCCGCAGCCCAGTTGGGTCGTCGCCGACCACACCATCTGGGTGTAATGGCCACAATCCTGTCCAGGCGTGCAGGTGTTGGTGGCGTAGTCGAAATCGCGTCGCTCCCAGGCCCATTCCTTGGCGGCATCGACCAGCATGGGCGTGAACCCCGATGCGGCATAGAGATTTTGCCCATAGTTGCCGTGGCCGCCGTGTTCGAATTCGCAGTTGTCCGCCCACATCTGCGCCATGGCTGCCAGGTCGGCATCCCAAGTCAAGGGCGTCAGCGGCGCGCTCGCGGCGGGTGCGACCGAATCGCGCACAAGGTTGTGGTAAGCCAGCACAGCGCGCGCTTCGACGCTGTTGGGAGTGGTGGCGTCGGAGCGGTTTCCGGATCCATCCATGCCGGAACCTGCAAGCGCCGGCAGCGACAGCAGCATGGAAAGACAGGTCAGGAGGGCCGTTGCGCGGGGCAAAAGGCCGGCTATCAAAGCTCGACCTGTTTGGCGTCGGTGACGTGGCGCTTGACCGAATCGATGCCGTTGCTGCGGCTGGCCTCGCTGGCGTAGCGCTGACTGGTGCCGATGACCTGGCCGTTGCTGGCCTTGAGCACGAAGTACAGCTTGCCGTCGGTGGACGCCAGTTTTTCAAACATGGCATCTTTCAAGCCGTGTTTGCGCACCGATTCAACGCCGTTCATGCAGCCGGCGCGGTCGCTGTAGCCCTGGCTGGTCAAGATCACCTGACCGTTGCCGGCCTTGAGGTTGAAACGGTGTTTGCCGTCTTTGCCGACGCTGCACTCGAATTTTCCAGCCATGTTGCTTGCTCCTCGCGATGATGGATACGAATTGCCTCACCCCGGCCGTGGATACTAGCGCGCAGACGGGTGTCCCGTGCAAGCGCGAATTGCGGCCATCAATCGCGTAGACTGGGCGTTTTTCGGTTGCGTTTCCCCATGCGTACTCGCGTACTCACCGGCATCACCACCACCGGCACACCGCATCTTGGCAACTACGTCGGCGCCATACGCCCGGCGATCCAGGCCAGTCGCCAGCCGGAGGTGGATGCGTTCTATTTCATGGCCGACTATCACGCCCTGATCAAGTGCGACGATGCGGCGCGGGTGCAACGCTCACGGCTGGAGATCGCCGCCACCTGGCTGGCTTGCGGGCTCGATCCGGCGCGGGTGACGTTCTATCGACAATCGGACATCCCGGAGATTCCCGAGCTGACCTGGCTGTTGACCTGCGTCACTGCGAAAGGTCTGTTGAATCGCGCCCATGCCTACAAGGCGGCGGTGGACCGCAATGCCGAGACGGGTGAAGACGCCGATGCCGGTATCACCGCCGGCTTGTTCATGTACCCGGTATTGATGGCGGCTGACATTCTGGCCTTCAACGCCAATCGGGTGCCGGTGGGACGCGACCAGGTGCAGCACATCGAGATGGCGCGGGTGATCGGGCAGCGTTTCAACCACATCTATCGCGGAGACTTCTTCGCACTGCCCGAGGCGGTGGTCGAGGAGCAGGTGGCCACCTTGCCGGGCCTCGATGGGCGCAAGATGTCCAAGAGCTACGACAACACCGTGCCGCTGTTCGAGGGCGGCGCCAAGGCACAGCAGGCGGCGATCCTGCGTTTCGTGACCGACTCGCGCCAGCCCGGTGAACCGAAGGATGCCGATGCCAGCGCGCTGTACACGCTGTATCGCGCCTTTGCCGACGAGGCCGAAACGGCCGCATTTCGCGCCGCGCTGGAGCAGGGCATGGGCTGGGGCGAGGCGAAATCCGCCCTGGCGGCACGCGTCGATCAGGAGCTGGCGCCAATGCGCGCGCGCTATGACGCCTTGATGGCGCGCCCCGACGAGATCGAAGAGGCGTTGATTGCCGGTGCCAGGAAGGCGCGCGCGATTGCCGCGCCCTTGCTGGCGCGCTTGCGCGAGGCGGTCGGGCTGGGCCAGGGCCAGCCGGTGCGGGTGGCCGCCGGCAGCGCCAAAGCCACCGCGGCGAAACGGCCGCGCTGCGTCAGCTTCCGCGAACCTGACGGGCGTTTTCGTTTCCGCTTGCTGGCGGCCGATGGCGAACAGTTGGCATTGTCGGCGGCGTTTGCCGACCCCAAGCTTGCCGGCGCCGCGATCAAGCAGCTGTCGCAGTCGGCCGACAAGGTGACCTTGCGCGAACTCGCCGACGGCCGCATCGCCTTGTTGCTGGATGAAGCCGAACTGGTCGCCACGACCGCGCTGGCCGATGCCGAGGCGCGCACGGCCCTGCACGCGCGCCTGCACGCCGCGTTGACCGCGCTGGCGGCGGAGGCCTGATGTCCTCGTTGCTGCCACTGCTTCTGCTCGGGCCGACCTTGCTGATACTGGCGGCCCTGTACTGGTTCTTTCCGCGCACGCTGCGGGTGAGTGCGGCACGGCGCGGCTATGACGTGCTGGCGCTGCTGCTGGCGTGCGCCACCGCGTTGGCACTTACCTGGCATGGGCTGCGCGCACCGAGCGTGGCGTACGCGGATGTGCTGGGCAACCACGCCGGTGAAATCTGGCCGCAGGTGCTGGCGATCCTGTATGCCTACAGCGGGTTTTGCCTGGTGCTGGGGCTGGCGGCCGGTGTGCGTCAGCGGCTGTGGCGCCAGCCGCGCAAACCGTGATGCGTCCGCGCGTTGCAAGCGCAGCGTGATCGGCGCAGCATGGGCTGGCTTGGTCGCGGTGTGGAGTCTGCAATGAAGAGTCGGATCGGTTTGCTGGCCTTGCTGGCCATGGGTTGCGGCATGACGAGTTACGCACAAACCCCGGCGGCGGCCTTGCCTGCCACGGCTGTTTCCAGTTTGGCGCCGATGGTGCCGCACCTGGCGCAGCCGGCGTCCGGCCTGTTGACGGGTGGCCAGCCCGATGCCGCGGCATGGAAAGCACTGGCCGAGCAGGGCGTGGTGACGGTCATCAATCTGCGCAGCGACGCGGAAATGCACGCCAGCGACGAGCCGGTCCGGGTGGCTGCGGTCGGCATGCACTATGTGTCGATACCGGTGGCGGGTGCCGCGGATGTCAATCCGGCCAACGCCGCACGCCTGCATGCGGCCATCGCGGCGGCGGGCGGCAAGGTGCTGGTGCATTGCGCCAGCGGCAATCGGGTCGGTGCCTTGTTGGCGATCGATGCGGCCGAGCGGCGCCACTTGCCCGCGGAGCAAGCCATTGCCTACGGCAAGGCGGCGGGCCTGACCCGGCTGGAACCGCGTGTGCGCGCGGTACTGACCGACACCCCGGCAGCATCCGCCAGCACGCGCTGATCCGGGTTGGCGGCATGGCCGCGCATATGCGTTGGCTGCATACCTTCAGCCACAGCGGTCATTTTCCCCGCGCTGTATCCCGCCGTATGGTGCGCGGCCATGCCGCCATAAACACGCAGTGGTGGTTTTCCCTGTCACCCATCCGCGATACGGCAAGCCCCGACGGGCTACGGAGACAAACATGATCTACAACAGCATTCTGGACACCATCGGTCGCACCCCAGTCATCAAGCTCAACCGGCTGGCACCGGCGCATGCCGAAATCTACGTCAAGGTCGAAGCCTTCAACCCGGCCGGTTCGGTCAAGGATCGACTGGCGCTGGCCATCATCCTCGATGCCGAGCAGCGTGGTGTGCTGAAGCCGGGTCAGACCGTGGTCGAAGCGACTTCCGGCAACACCGGTGTGGCGCTGGCGGCGGTGTGCGCGGCACGTGGTTATCCGTTCGTCGCGGTGCTGCCCGATTCCTTTTCCGTCGAGCGGCGCCAACTGATGCGTGCCTATGGCGGCAAGGTGGTGTTGACGCCGGCGGCGGCACGCGGTTCGGGCAGCGTCGAAAAGGCGCGCGAGCTGGCGCAAAAACACGGCTGGTTTCTGGCCAGCCAGTTCGAGAATCCGGCCAATCCGGCGTGGCACAGGCAGACCACCGCAGCCGAGATCGTGCAGGATTTCGCCGGCCGGCGGCTGGATTACTTCGTCTCCGGTTGGGGTACCGGCGGCACCCTGACCGGTGTGGGCGAAGTGCTCAAGGTGGCCCGACCCGAGGTCACGGTGGTGGCCACCGAGCCCAAGGTAGCGTCCCTGCTTGGCGGCAAGGAGTGGCAGTCGCACAAGATCCAGGGCTGGACGCCGGATTTCGTGCCCGCGGTGCTGAACCCCGAAGTGGTTGATCGCATCGTCACGGTGGAGGACATCGAAGCGCGTGACACGGCGCGCGCGCTGGCCCATCAGGAAGGCATCTTTGCCGGCTTGTCCTCCGGTGGCACGCTGGCGGCGGCTTTGCAGGTGGCAGCCACGGCCGCGCCGGGCTCGGTGGTGTTGGCGATGCTGCCGGACACCGGCGAGCGCTACCTGTCCACCTTCCTGTTCGAAGGCGTCAACGACGGCTCGGACGAGGTCGAATGAGGGCGGTGCGAGGCGTCGCCCGTTGTTTGACTTGATCGAGGTCAATGCATCCCGTCACGGCGGCGGCGCAATCGCTGGCGCCGCTTTCTTTGCCGTGACGAGGCTGCTACCGTTGCCGCGCTCGCGCGGCGCCCAGGCGTCGCGGGTGCAAGGAATACACCACCCGCTAGCGATGTCGCCCGTCAGGCATGCGCCGAAAGGGCGTCGCGTTGCAGTCGCGCGGAACAGCGGTGATGGTGATTCCAACCCTGCCCTGGACTGGACTGACCCCTGAAACAATGAACGAATTGGCCGTTTTGCCCGTGCCCGCGTGGCGCGATGAGCTGGAACACGAGTACGCCGAACTGGCGGCCCGCCTCAAACCGCTGGTGCCGTGCCTGGAGATACCGCTGCATCTGCCATGGATCGAGGCGATCAACAAGCTGAAGAAGCAGCGCGGCGCGGTGATCATGGCGCACAGCTATCAGTCACCGGAAATCTTTCACGGTGTGGCCGATGTCACCGGTGATTCGCTCGGCCTCGCCAAGGCGGCGGCGGAGTGTGACGCCGAGCTGATCGTGGTTTGCGGCGTGCACTTCATGGCCGAGAGCGCCAAGATCCTGGCGCCGGAAAAAACCGTGTTGATCCCGGATCTCGAAGCCGGCTGCTCGTTGTCCGCGTCGATCACGGCGGCTGACGTGCGCGCGCTCAAGGCGCGCTACCCCGGCGTGCCGGTGGTGAGCTACGCCAATACCTCGGCGGCGGTGAAAGCCGAGTCCGATGCGATCTGCACCTCGGCCAATGCGGTGCAGGTGGTGGAGGCGATGGACGCGCCACGGGTGATTTTTCTGCCCGACGAGTTCCTTGGGCGCCATGTGGCGAAACAGACCGCGGTGGAAATCATCCTCTGGCACGGTCGCTGCGAAGTGCACGAGAAGTTCACCGCCGGTGAAGCCCGTCACGCGCGCGAGCGCTTCGACGCCAAGCTGGTGGCGCACCCGGAGTGCTCGCCCGAGGTGCTCGCCGAAGCCGACTTCGTCGGTTCCACTACCGCGATGGGCGCCTGGCTCGAACGCGAGCGGCCCAAGCGGGTGGCAATGATCACCGAGTGTTCGATGGCCGACAACCTGAAGTCGCAGTTCCCGCGCACCGAGTTCATCAAGCCCTGCAATCTGTGCCCACACATGCAGCGCATCACGCTGGAGAACATCTATGCCAGCCTGCGCGACATGAAACATGTGATCGAGATTCCCGCCGACATCATCCACGGCGCGCGTCGCGCGCTGGATCGCATGTTGGCGGTGGGGCGGCGTGAAACGGTGTGAGCCGGCCGCATTTGCCCATCGTCGTCATCGGCAGCGGCGTGGCCGGCATGGCCACGGCGTTGGCGGCGGCGCCAAGACCGGTGCGGCTGATCTGCCGTGCCGCGGCGGACAGTGCCAGCCAGCTCGCGCAGGGCGGGATTGCCGCCGCCGTGGGGGCAGAGGACACGCCCGCCGCGCATGCGGTGGACACGCTGGCAGCCGGAGCCCGACACAACGACGCCGCCGTGGTGCGCTGGCTGTGCGGTGAGGCGCCGGCGACGATTGCCTGGCTGGCCGCGCACGGCGTGTGTTTTGATCGCGACACCGATGGCGGTTTGCAGCTCGGCCGCGAGGGCGGCCACAACGCGAACCGGATTGTGCACGCCGGCGGCGATGCCAGTGGTGCCGAGCTGGTGCGCGCGCTGCGCGCGCGCGTGCAAGAGGCCCCGCACATCGAATGGTCCGGCAACCTCGACGCCGAGGCGCTGTTGCGGCGTGGCGAGCGGGTCGTGGGCGTGCGGTGCCGGGCCGCCGCCGGTCGGGTCGAGGAATGGGAGGCGGCAGCCGTGGTGCTGGCGACGGGTGGCATTGGCGCCGCGTTTGCCCATACCAGCAATCCAGCCGCTGCCGACGGTGCCGGTCTGGCGCTGGCATTGGCGGCGGGTGCCACCGCCCGGGATCTCGAGTTCGTGCAGTTCCATCCCACCGCGCTGGCGGTACCGGGGCACAGCTTGCCCTTGCTGACCGAGGCACTGCGTGGTGCCGGCGCGCACCTGCACGATAACGCCGGCCGGCCATTGATGCGCGGCCTGCACCCGCTGGGCGATCTTGCGCCGCGCGACGTGGTGGCGCGCCGCGTGTGGCGCGAGCAGCAGCAGGGCGGTCGCGCCTGGCTCGATGCCAGCGCCATTGATGGCGACTTCGCCGTGCGCTTCCCGACCGTGTTCGCGGCCTGCTGTGGCCACGGATTCGATCCCCGCCACCAGCCGTTGCCGATCACCCCGGTCGCGCACTTTCACATGGGTGGCGTCGCCACCGATCTCGACGGCCGAACCAGCTTGGCGGGCTTGTTCGCCGTCGGCGAGGTGGCCTGCAACGGGGTTCACGGCGCCAATCGACTGGCCAGCAATTCCCTGCTGGAGGGCGTGGCCTGTGGCCGCCGTCTCGGCGCGCTGCTGGCCACGGCGCCGCCCGTCGCCAGCCATGGCGTGCATCAGTGGTTCGAGCGGGGTGGCGCGTTGCCGTTGGATGCCCAACGGGCGCTCAGGACACTTTTGTGGCAGGTGGCTGGCCCGGTGCGTGAGGGCGCGGCGCTGCGCGATGCCTGGCGCGTTTGTACCGCCGCGTCCGGCCACGGCTGGCAAATGCGTCTTGCCAAGGGATTGTTGCGCTCCATGCGCCTGCGGCGCCACAGCCTGGGTGCCCACTTTCGCCAGGATCGTGATTGTGCCGCCAGTGCGGGCGCCACGGCCGAAGCGATGGGCGCCGCCGCCAGTTGCAGCCACGCTTGACCCCAGTCAACATGTGGGGCTGCGCTGGGCGTCACACTGCCGCCTGCATCCATCTTGAGTGACCAATGACCCGACCTTCCTCGCTTGACTATCAGCAACTTCTGGCCTGCGGCCGTGGTGACATGTTCGGCCCCGGCAACGCGCGCCTGCC
>DASSXP010000074.1:0-7245 GCA_035703755.1 Rhodanobacteraceae bacterium
GGCCCATCCAACCGCGCGAGGCCCGAAGGTCCCCCGCTTTCTCCCGTAGGACGTATGCGGTATTAGTCCCGGTTTCCCGAGGTTATCCCCCACGTCTGGGCAGGTTCCGATGCATTACTCACCCGTCCGCCACTCGCCACCCATGGAGCAAGCTCCACTGTGCTGCCGTTCGACTTGCATGTGTTAGGCATGCCGCCAGCGTTCAATCTGAGCCAGGATCAAACTCTTCACTTGAAGTTTTCGACAGACCCTAGGGCCTGCCTGTCTTTCCGAAGGTCCGAACCCAACCCAGCAATTCATCGCTGAATCACTTGAGTTAAAGGTTTGGACGCTTGCATCAATGGACTTGCCATCTCGCAAGACGCCCACACAAGTTTCCTGCGCACACTGTCAAAGATCTTGACCCGAAACCGCCCTTCCGGGGGTTTCACCTCGTGAACATTTCGTCCCGAGCGAGCCGCCTAATATACATCGTTTTTTGTTTCCGTCAACACCCTTTGGCGAAGTTTCTTGCCGCCGGAATGTTGCCGCCGACGACGTCTGTCTCCAGCGGGAGGCGCACTTTAGCGACGCGCCCCGTGCTTGGCAAGCACTTTCTCAACGCTGTCGCACATGTGCTTGTTGCCGCTGGTGTTTTTGCTGCAAGCTATGCCTGCGCCACTAGCCGGACGCGGGCAAAGTTGCGCTTGCCGATCTGCAATACGCCCTCAAACCCCGCCAAGTAGACGTGTTGCGCGTCCTCGACCAGCTCGGCATCGATGCGCACAGCGCGCTCTTTCAGTTTTCGATTTGCTTCCGAGTTGCTGCCGGCGAGCCCCGCCGCCACCAGCAAAGCCGGTAGCCGCAAGCCTTCGGCAGGCGCCGCAATCTCCATCAGCGGCAGCAGGCTGGTGTCGCCCTCGCCACGGACAACCGCGTGCCAACCCGCGATAGCTTGCTCCGCTGCCCGGGCGTCATGGAAGCGCGTCGCGAGCTCACGCGCGAGGCGTAACTTGATGTCGCGCGGATTGGTCGCGCCAGCAGCGACTTCGCGCTTTAAAGTGGCGAGCTCCTGCATCGATACCTCGAAACTCAACAGCTCAAACCAGCGCCACATCAGCTCATCGCCGATCTTCATCGTTTTGGTGACGATATCGATCGCCGGCTCGTCGATACCAATGTAGTTGCCAAGCGATTTGGACATCTTGTTGACGCCATCCAGCCCTTCCAGCAGCGGCATGGTGAGCACGATCTGCGGCGCCTGGCCGTGGTGTTCCTGCAAGCCACGCCCCATCAGCAGGTTGAACCTCTGGTCGGTGCCGCCCAGCTCGACGTCGCACTGAAGCGCCACCGAATCGTAGCCTTGAACCAGGGGATACAGAAACTCATGGATGGCGATGGATTGCTGGGCCGCGTAGCGCTTGGCAAAATCGTCGCGCTCCAGCATCCGCGCCACGGTGTGCTGGCCGGCCAACTTGATCATGTCGGCCGCGCTCATCTTGCCGAACCACTCGGAATTGAAGCGCAACTCCGTCCGTTCCCGATCCAGCACTTTGTAGACCTGCGCGGCATAGGTCTCGGCGTTCTTCAGCACATCCTCGCGCGTCAGCGGCTTGCGGGTAACGTTCTTGCCGGTGGGGTCACCGATCATGCCGGTGAAGTCGCCGATCAGGAAGATCACCTGGTGCCCCAGATCCTGGAACTGACGCATCTTGTTGAGCAGCACTGTATGTCCGAGGTGCAAATCCGGCGCAGTCGGATCAAAGCCTGCCTTGACCCTGAGCGGCGTGCCGCGCTTGAGGCGCTCGACAAGCTCTTCTTCCTTGATGATTTCATCGACACCGCGGCGAATGGTGTCGAGTGCGAACTGCAGATCGCTCATGCGTATAACCTTTCAGATGAGTTTATTTTTCAGCCGCCAGCGACGTCGTCGCCAGTGGCGTTTGGCGTACCGTGGGCGGCGCTGTCCAGCGCCCGCCGCAGCGGGTCGAGCAGCGCACCATAATGCCTGCTTTTGTCTGTCTGGCGCTGCAGCGGCTGGCGAACCTGCCCGGCGCTGGCTGTAAACACCACCCGCGTTGATTTGTTGAAGTTGAGGCACGCCGGGTCCATCGCCAGGCCACAATGTTCCAGCAGACGCTGTATGTTGGCCTCGGGCTGGTCGATCAACGCCGCGAGATCTTGCTGGTGTACCAAGCCCGGGTAGCGACCCTGCCAAAACCGCAGCAAACGTTCGCTGTTCGCCCAGTAGTGGGCCAAGTGCTCCGGCGTATAACTGAAGCTCGCGTGTTCTCGCTGAAAGTTGTGCTTGTAGCAGCTCCAGCACGTTTCCAGCGGGTCTCGCCGACAGTGGATGAAGCGCGCGCCCGGCAACATGGCATGCAACGCGCCGACGTAGCGCCAGTTGTCGAGTTGCTTGTCGGTAAACACGGAAACACACTGGCGCCAGCGCGCAGTGCGCCGCCAGTATTCACTGCCCAACCGCTGCCAATCCTCCGCCGTGGCTTCGCCGACCCAAGCCGTGATCGCCTTGCCGCGACGCTGGTTTTCTTCCTCCAGCACGGCATGCGCATCGAGCAATTCACCGGCACCTTCGACCCTCGGGTGCGCGCTCAACACCTGTTCGATCAGCGTCGAACCGGAGCGTGGCATACCGACGAGAAAAATGGCTCCGCTGCCGAGTTGCGCATCCGGCGCCTTTGCCATACTGCCGGAATAGGCGACGATCGAGGCGTCAACGAACTCCCCGAGAGCCGCCGCTTGCCAGTGAACCTTGCGTGCCTTGATGGCGTTGCTTTCCAGGATAGTGGCGTACGCGCGCGAATAATGCTTCGCGCTCTCCAGTGCCTGGCCCAAGGCAAAACCCAAGCCCAGCCTGGCATCGCTGTCGGGCTCGGAGGCTCGATGCAAGGCATCCAGCTGCTGCAACTCGGCATCGCTGAGTTGGGCTGTTTTAAGCTGGACCAGGCCAGTCCAGCCCGCCAACGAGTCGGGTTTGATGCGTAGCACGTCACGAAAGTCTGCGGCCGCCTCGGTCAGACGACCCAATGCCCGCAGGCAATCTGCCCGGGCGATCCGTGATTCAACATCACCCGGCATGTGCTGCAGGGCCCGATCAAACGCCGTGCATGCCGCAATCACATCACCTTGGCTGGCACAGGCACGGCCAAGGTTGTAAGCGTAATCACCCCGCTGCGGCGCCAGCCGACACGCTTCACCGAACGCGACGGTCGCAGCTTGAAACTCGCTCGCGCCCACCAAGGCGCCGCCCAAAGCATTGTGCAGCGGCGCCTGCCCCGGCACGAGATTGATCAGCAATTGGAGCGTTTGAACCGCCTGCCGATGCCGATGCATTGCCAGCAACAGCATGGCGCGTCGATACAACCATTGCGGGTGCTCCGGCTGCTGCTGCAAGGCCGAATCCAACACGGCCAGAGCGCGCTGGCTCCGGCCTTGACGCTCCAGCGCATCGACTTGCTGCAACAGTGCAACGTTCATCGCCCGGCACGGGCGAAACGCGTCGGCCGCCTCGTCAAGCACCTTGCGCACGCCGGGGTCCACAAAGCCTGTCGCTTGCCAGGGAGTTCAAGGCTAATCGCCATTTCGCACATCAGCAAGTTCGTGTTGGTTCGTTAAAGTTGCGTAAAGTGTTTGACTTGGTGCGGTTTTTTGCGTTTTTGCCGTTGACGCGCTTTTGCTTCCGCGGCTATGTTACGGATCGCTCGGCCAGAATGCGAACTACCAGATGATGGGTGAGGGGATGATTCGGAACGCACGTGTAGTGCGCGCTGCCATGATGCGTGCGGCTTTGACGCGCCGTGTCGCTCGCGCGACGCCCGGGTGTCTGCGGCTGCCGGCACTGCTGCTGGCACTGGCTGGACTGAGCTGCCTTCCCCTGTTCGTTGGCACTGCCTACGCGGACGAGGTGCCGGCCAAGACCGTGCACATCCCCTTGTCGCTGCCGCCGCTGCCGACCACCGTCGTCAACGCACCAGTGGCCCCGGCGGACGAGTGGCATAAGGTGGTGGTGGCTCCCGGCCAGACCTTGTCGCAGATTTTCGATTCTCTGGGCTTGGGCTATCACGATGTGCACCGCGTGATGTCCTCGCAGCGCAACGCCGCCGCGCTGCGCAAGTTGCACCCGGGTGACGAGCTCGATTTCCTGCTCAACGACAATGGCACGCTGAAGGCGCTGCGTTTCGATCGCGATGACGACAATCGCGTGGTGCTCAAGGTATCGGGCGAAGGCGTGGTCGAGAACCTGTTCAAGCGTCCGGTCGAACGCCGCACCCACATCGCCTATGCCGAGATCGAAGGCTCGCTGTTCGGCGCCGGCGTCAAGGCCGGCATGAACGATGCGATGGTGCTGGAGCTTGCCAATGTCTTCAAGTTTGACATCGATTTTGCCCAGGATCTGCGCCCGGGCGACCGCTTCACGGTCATTTACGACGACGTGTGGCGGCAGGGTGAATACCTCCATTCGGGCAACGTGATTGCGGCCGAGTTCATCAACCAGGGCCGCCGCTATACCGCTTACCGCTTCGAGAAACCCGATGGTGGCATTGCCTATTACAGCGAGGACGGCCGCCCGCTGCAGAAGTCTTTCCTGCGCACGCCGGTGGATTTCACCCGCATTTCCTCGCGTTTCAGTGCTGCCCGGATGCATCCGATCCTCGGCCGCATGCGGGCGCACAAGGGCGTCGATTACGCCGCGCCGCGCGGCACGCCGATCTACGCCGCCGGCGACGGCACGGTGGAGTTCGCCGGCCGTTCGCGCGGCTACGGCAATTTCGTCATCCTGCGCCATAGCAAGCACATCAGCACGGCGTACGGGCACATGCTGCGGTTCGCCTCGCACCTGCACAAGGGACAACATGTGCATCAGGGCCAGGTGATCGGCTATGTCGGCATGACCGGCCTCGCCACCGGCCCGCATCTGCACTACGAGTTCCGCGTCGACGGTCGCCAACGTGACCCGCTCAAGGTGACGCTGCCCAAGCCCGATCCGCTGACCGGCTCGACCATGCTGGCCTTCCGTCGCCAGACCGCGGCTATGGTGGCGCGTATCCACACCATCGACGCCAACCGCCTGGCGGTGGTCACGTCCACCGGCGCTACCGCCGGCAGCGATTGAGTGTGAGCGATGCCCGTGGGCTTTACCTTGGCCTGATTTCCGGCACCAGCGTCGATGGTATCGACGCGGTGCTGGCGCGGTTCGAGCCCGACCTCGAAATCCTCGCCACCGCCACTCTGCCGTGGCCGGCGCCGCTACAGCAACAGATCGTCGCCTTGGCGCGTGACCGCGCCGCCATCGCACTGGATGAGTTGGGCGCACTCGACGTGCGCATCGGTCGCCAGTTCGGCGCCAGCGCCATTGCCTTGCTGCACCAGGCCGGCGTTGCGCCGCAACAGGTGCGCGCGATCGGCTCGCACGGCCAGACGGTGTGTCACCGGCCCGCCGCCGAGCCGCCCTTCAGCCTGCAACTGGGCGACGCGGCCAGCATTGCCGAAGCCACCGGCATTGACGTGGTCGCCGACTTCCGCCGCGCCGACGTGGCCGCCGGCGGACAGGGCGCGCCGCTGTTGCCGCTGTTGCACCAGTCGCTGTTTGGCCGTGATGGGGCAACGCGGGTGGTATTGAACCTCGGCGGCATTGCCAACATTTCGCTGCTGGCACCGGGCCGCCCACTGCTTGGTTTCGATACCGGGCCAGCCAATTGCCTGCTGGATGCCTGGGCCGCGCGTCACCTGGGCACCGTACGCGATGAAGCCGGCGCCTGGGCTGCCAGCGGGCAGGTCGACACGGCCTTGCTGGCGCGATTGTCCGCTGACCCCTATTTCGCCTTGCCGCCGCCCAAAAGCAGCGGCCGCGAGTACTTCCAGCTCGACTGGCTGACGCGTTTCGGCCTTGATGGCGTATCCACTGCGGACGTTCAGGCCACCTTGCTGGCGCTCACCACACACAGCATCGTGGAGGCGATCCACACCCACGCCGCAGGCACGCGCGAAGTGCTGGTGTGTGGCGGTGGCGTGCACAACCCGGTGCTGATGGACGCCTTGACGACGGCGCTGGCGCCGACCGCCGTCGTCAGCACGGCCCACTACGGTGTGGACCCGGACTTCATCGAAGCCAGTGCCTTCGCCTGGCTGGCGCGGCAATGGCTGCTGGACCTCCCCGGCAACCTGCCGAGCGTGACCGGCGCACGCGGCGCGCGCGTGCTCGGCAGTCTCAGCAAGGCGCCCCGTGCGCGCGGCTGAGGGTCACTCCTTCGGCTCGCCGGTATGGCCAAAGCTGCCGTCCGGAATTTCTTCCAGCGCATCCATGGCCGATTGGAAGGCTCTGGCTTCCTCGGTGCGCCAGGTGCCCGTCATGTGCGCAACGTCCGCCGACTGGATCCATGGCGCGTCACCATGGGCCAGGCCCAGGCCGTGGCGCAAAACGTGCAGAATCACGTCGTTGAGCGACCAGTTGCGCGCCCGCGCCAATTCCTTGATGCGCTCGGCCAGTTGCTCATCGATGTGCCGTATCAGGATATCGGGCATGGCGGTCTCAGGGATGACCTGCGGTTGCCTTGAAAACCACAGTCTGCCACCAATCGCCGGTGCAATCAGCCCCGGCTTGCCGTCACCGGAGCTTGCGCCGCCACCGCCATGAACGAATCGCACTCGACCCATCAGCGCAGTCTGCTCGGCTCCATCCGCCCGTATCTGGAACGGGCGCCGCTCGGAGCCCTGCTGCTCGGTATTTCTTCCGGTTTCCCCTACGCCATGCTCGGCGCCACCTTGACCACACGGCTGGCCCAGGACGGCATCGACAAAAAGAGCGTTACGGCATTCTCACTGGCCTTTCTCGCCTACAACCTGAAGTTTCTGTGGGCACCCATGGTCGATCGCCTGCGCCTGCCGTGGCTTGGCCGCTACGGCCAGCGCCGCTCCTGGTTGTGGCTGGCAGCCGCCTGGGTGGCCGTCGCGGTGGTGCTGCTGGCGCTGGTCGATCCACGCGCGCACTTGCTGTGGATGGCGGGCGCGGCGGTCATGGTGGGTCTTGCGGGCGCCACCTTCGACATCGTCATCGATGCCTACCGGATCGAGTTGCTGGAACCGCGCCAGCTCGGCATCGGCTCCGGCATGTCGCAGTACGGTTGGCGATTGGGCGCCGTCTGCGCCGGCGCGTTGGCCTTGCTGGTTGCCGGCACGCACGGTTGGCGCACGGCCTACCTGTTGTGTGCGCTGTTCGTTCTGCCCGCCGTGATCACCGGCCTCTGG
>DASSXP010000077.1:0-8459 GCA_035703755.1 Rhodanobacteraceae bacterium
GCCTTCGTCCTTGAGGTTGCCGATCTGCGGAAAAAAGTGCCGCTTCAAGGTGACAAAGCCGTTGTATTGCCAGTCCCACGCATAGCGCCCCTGGCTGAATTCACGACTCAACGAACCATCGACGCCAAGGCTTGCCTCGTCGCCGATCAGGGCAAGAAAACGCTGGCCGGTCGCATTGCGTTTCGCCTTGCGCAGCTCGTCGGCCAGCGCTTCGCGCAGGCGGAACTTGCGATACGCCAGCTCGTCGGCGGTAAAGCCGCGCTCCTGAACCAGATGGCGAAACGCCGCGTATAACCAGGCGCTCAATTCGTCAGGTGCCACATTGTGGTCGCGTAACTGTTTT
The DNA here is from genome assembly GCA_035703755.1 of Rhodanobacteraceae bacterium. Taxonomy (GTDB): domain Bacteria; phylum Pseudomonadota; class Gammaproteobacteria; order Xanthomonadales; family Rhodanobacteraceae; genus DASSBG01. The sequence continues at coordinate 344 of DASSXP010000077.1, forward strand.
TCCAGCCACCACAGCAATCCCGCTTCACTCACCGGCTCGCGCACGAACATGGGTGCTTGGATGTCGAGCTTGGCGCCGCTGTCGTACTTCACCTCGCCGGTTGGCGTCACGCGGAGCTGCGCGCGCTGCATCGCTTCCAGCGCCTTGGGGAAGGTTTCTTCGGTTAGCCTGGCCGGCGCATCCTTCAGGCTCCAATCGCCCTCCAATACGGGCGATTCGCCGGCTTCCACGAACAACTCGCCCTGGTGCCACACCAAGAGCGGCACCGTGAACGACTCGCCCCGCTCCGATGGTGTGGGCGTATAGCGCTCTTCCGGTGGCTGGGTCAGCTTGGCCAGCGCCTGTTCCACCACGGCCACGGCAGCCGGCGTGCGGAACGCCTCCTTCAGCGCCTTCTGATCGGCCCGTCGCCACTCGCCTTTCAGCGTCATGTTGCCGGTTTCGGGAGCTACTTCAAGGTTCTGCTCGAACCGCTTGCGCGTCGCCTCGGGCAAGGCAGACAGGTCGGGCAATTCCACCACGCCGTCGGCCACCGGCAAAGGCACCGTCACGCTGTCGGCGGCCCGCAAAAGATCGGCCTGCCCGGCGTTGTCGGCGGAAACCTGCACCAGATCCTTGACGTCCTGCCGCTCGAAGCCGGCATGCACCAAGCCATCGCGCAGGCGCTGGGCCACTTCCACGATCTGCGGCGACACCGCGAAGGCATACGCCTTGTTCAGCGCCTCGTGCTGCTTGCGGGTGACGCGCGGCATGCGCAGCACGCGGCCAAGAATCTGTTCCAACGCGGTGTTGGTGGCACTGGCCCGGAACGTCATCAGCACGTAGGCCGATGGGCAATCCCAGCCCTCGCGCAGCTTGTCCACGGTGATGACGAAGCGCAGCTTGCAATCTTGGGCAGCCATGTCGGCGTCGCCCAGCTCGTCGATGCTGCCGGTGGAGCGCGCAATGGCGCCTTCGGGTACGCCAAAATCCTCGATCAGCGCCTGCCGCACGCGATCCGCCGTGAAGGTTTCCACGCCCTCGCTGTGGCGTTCCGCCTGCAACAACATCACCGGGCGCAGCGCCTCGCCGGTCGCCTTGCGCTCCGCATCGGCATCGATCTGCAAACCATCCAGCCGATTGATCGCCTCGCGCAGTGCCACGCGCCAATCGCCGTGTGCGGCCAGCTCCACCGGCAACTTGATCATGTCCTCGGCTTGCAGCGTGGCCGCCGATACCGAATACAGCACGTTGGATGGCTGGTAGCTGCGATCCGGCGTGGCGGTCAGTTCCAGCACAGCGCACGGTGCCAGCCGCGCCAAGGTATCGAACGCCAGTTGCGTGCCCTGGTTGTGCGCCTCGTCCACGATCACGAACGGGCGGCGCTGGCGCAGTACGTCCACCAGCGAATGATCGCCGGCGTCGGCGTCCGGCACGCCGGTGAAGTTCGCCATCAACTGGCCGTTCTGCTTGTACACGGCCAGCCGGCCGGTGTCCTCCTGCTTGAACGACTGCATGGTGGCCACCACGATGGTGTTGGCGCTGTCCAGCGTGCCCGGCTGCACGTTCAGCGCCTCGTCCAGCGCCAGCACGTTGAACAAGCCCAGCTTGCCGGCCAGCGAGTCGTGCAACAGGTTGCCCGGCGTCTTCAGCGCGCGCAGCGTTTGTGCGCGGATGGCGTCGGTGGGCACCAGCCACAACGTCAGCGAACGCTCCACGCCAAGCAGGGCATCGTTGACGCGGGCGATGGCATGGCCGCCGATCAGCGTCTTGCCGCCGCCGGTGGGGATGCGCAGGCACACGCAGGGAATGTCGTTCGTCGCCAGCGCCTGCGGCGTGCGGTACGGCACGCCGACGCCGAAGGTGCTGCGCGCACAGGCGTCATAAGCCCGCGCCGCGCCCTGCTCGCGGTACAGCCGCAAAAACTGCTCGAAGGCATCCAGCGCCTGACACTGGTACACCTTGAGCTGCGGGTCGGTCGGGCATTCGTGGTCGCGCGCGCTCATCGGGCCACCTTGAGCTGGTAGGGCAACTGCTTGAAGTCGATGCGCAACGCGCGCAACCGCGCCGACGCGATGGGCAGCGCGTGCCGTAGATGGTTCGGGGGCCGTCGTGCGGCGGCAGCTCCGCCAACAGCGGTGAGGTCAGCACATTGCCGCCGCCCACCGACTTGTCCTTGAGAATGCCGTTGTACAAGAGATAGATCGCGCGCCCCGCGTGCACGCCCAGCAAGGGCGATGCCGGTTTCTTGGACGGCAGCGGCACACCGGTTTCCATGAACCACACGAAGCGCGCCAGTTCGGCGAAGCTCACTTCGGGATTGATGTGGCCGGCGGGGGTGAACAGCGGCTTGCCCAGCTTCGCAAATTGGAAGCTTCCGCCGAGGCCCGCGACCGGCAGCCGCTTCTTGCCAGCCATCGGTGTATAGCCGTCGGCCGCCCGCTTCATCCGTTCGCGCGTTTTGGTGCGGGCAACCTCGGTATCCATCTCCACGAGAATGAACCGATAGGGCACCTTGGCATGCTCGTTCAGGCGCAGCACGGCATGCCCCGTGGTTCCCGATCCGCCGAAGCTGTCCAGCACAAGGTCGCCAGGATCAGCCATCGAGCTAACCAAGTCGGCGATGACATGGGAGTCCTTGGGAAACTGGAAAGCCCCCGCACCAAGGATTGCCTCCACCTCCAGCGTGGCCGCCCGGCCGTCCGTGTAGAAAACGCTCATCACTGGTTCCTCGTCGATCTCGGCGAGGTAGCTCTTGCGATTCGGGATGGTGGTGTGATCCTTGCCGAAGTGGATGCGCGGCGGGTCTTCTGCCAGCGCAGCCTTGGTGGTTTCTTCCTCCCAACGCCAGCCTGTGGAAGGCATCGCACACGGTTGTCCCGTGACCGGGTGGATGATTGGGTAGCGCGGCCGGCTTTCGCGCCCGTCGTCGGGGCCGTGGAAGTTGTCGGGGAAATACAACCCGCGCTTGTCCGACCAGCTGTAGTGCTTGTGGGCCTTGCGCGGATCACCTTTCGGCATCGCGCGATACCACGCCATCATCACCTTGCGAATCGCCGCGTGGTCATCGCCATGCTCCTGCCGCAGCGACTGGTAATGCTCCAGCACTTCATCGACGCCGGCCTTCTTGCGTCGCCAGCGAACCTGCTTTTGCTTGAGCAAAGCCTTGTTGCGCGCGAACACCACGATGTACTCATGGGTGACGGCGACCAGCTTGGAATCACCCTTCTTGCCTTTCTCCCACACCATCGTCGCCACTTCGTTGCCGGCGCCGAAGACTTCACGCATGAGAGCAAGCAGGTTGGCCAGTTCGTTGTCGTCGATGGACACGAAGATCGCGCCATCCTCACGCAGGAACCGCTTCAACAGCACGAGGCGCGGATACATCATGCACAGCCACTTGTCATGGCGGGTGAGGTCTTCGGCCTCCTTGCCCACGACCTTGCCTAGCCAGTCGCGCATCTCTCGGCTGTTCACGGCGTCATTGTAGACCCAGCCCTAGTTGCCGGTGTTGTACGGCGGATCGATGTAAATGCACTTCACCTGGCCGCCGTAGTGTGGCAGCAGCGCCTTGAGCGCCAAGAGGTTGTCGCCCTCCACGATCAGGTTGCCGCTGTCGGCATCCCCGCAGCCCAGCTCGGGCACGTCCTGCAACAGGCGAAACGGCACTTCGGCGTCGTGCCGCACCACGGCGTCCTTGCCGATCCAGTTCAATACGGGCATGCGCTCCCCTTCCGGTTGCCGATTCAAGCACGCACGCCTGCGGTGCGCTGCCGTACAGGATACCTTCAACTGCGGCGGACTTCGGCAAGCTGCGGCCATCTTGTGCAACCTGAGCCGGCAACCGGGCCGCGCATGTTACGATCCGTGCGCCTGCGGCTGTCGTCTCCCCGATAGCGGCCCTGCCGGGATGGCGAAATTGGTAGACGCAAGGGGCTTAAAACCCCTCGCCCGGTAACGGGCATGCGGGTTCGATCCCCGCTCCCGGCACCATCTGACGACATTGCGTCCCACCCGCGGTGTAAATCCGCAGCCCCGGAATGCACGACAGCTTCGTCACCCCCGGAATCGCGCGGCGATGCCCGGGGTCTGCGGTGTACGTGAAAACCCGGGCTTGCGGCGAATCCGTGGATTCCGGGTTCTGCCTGCGGCAGCCCCGGAATGACAGCGTTTCGTGATTGTGATTCGACGTGAATCCGCGCTGAGATATCGCGCGATCAGGTCGTGTGATCGTGCGCGGCGGCGTGTGGGCGCGGAAAACGCTGGAGGCCAGGGTCGGAATCGAACCGGCGTACGCGGCTTTGCAGGCCGCTGCATGACCACTCTGCCACCTGGCCAGCGTTTTGCGATGCGCGGGCGAGCCGTGACCGGCGTTGCCCTGAAAAAACAAAACCCCGGCGGACCGAGGTTCTGCTGGATGTCCTGGAGCGGGAAACGAGGCTCGAACTCGCGACCTCAACCTTGGCAAGGTTGCGCTCTACCAACTGAGCTATTCCCGCGTGGAAGTCCGGCCATTTTAGCGTTGATTCGCATCCTGTCAAGCCTCTTTCGATGAATCGGCACCATCGCGCAAGGCGGGCCACGCGGCGCGCAGGTAGTCGAGCCCCGACCAGATGGTGAGCACGGCGGCGATCACCAGCAAGGTCTCGCCAACGAACCACAAACGCAGCAGTTCGGCATCCTTGTCGTGCTCCAGCAGCAAGGCCACGATCGCCACCATCTGCATCATGGTCTTGGCTTTGCCGAGCATCGCCACGCCGACACGCGCGCGCTGACCTATTTCCGCCATCCATTCGCGCAGCGCGGATATGCCGATCTCGCGCCCGACAATGACGGCGGCGGTGATAGCCAGAAGCGGCGTGTGATGGCTTTGCACCAGCAGAAACAGCGTCACCGCCACCATCAGCTTGTCGGCCACCGGATCGAGAAATGCGCCGAAGGCCGATGTCTGACTCCAACGCCGCGCCAGGTAGCCGTCGAACCAGTCGGTGACCGCCGCCAACACGAACACCACTGCGGCGCCGATGTTGGCGAAGCGCAGCGGGATCGGCTCAAACATTGCGTGCGAGTAGTACACCAGCACCATCACCGGCAACAGCAGCACGCGGAACAAGGTCAGCCAGGTGGGCAGGTTGATGCGCATGAGTGGTTCGGTCCCAGAATGGTGGTTGTGAGTGTCAGCCGTGCAGTGCCGCATAGATGCGTTCGGCGAGGTCGCGGTTGATGCCTTTCACCTGCATCAGTTCCTCGACGCCGGCGCCAGTGACGCCGTCGAGGCCGCCAAACGCCCGCAACAACGTAGCACGTCGCTGTCGGCCGATGCCGGGAACGTCCTCCAGCACGCTGCGTTCGCGGGCCTTGGCGCGACGACGGCGATGGCCTTCGATGGCAAAGCGGTGCGATTCGTCGCGGACCGCGTTGATGAGGTGCAAGGCGGGCGAATGCGATCCCGGTTGCAGCAAGCGACCGTCGGCCTCCAGCACCAGGGTTTCCTCGCCGGCCCGTCGCGCCGGGCCTTTCGCCACGCCAACCAGCACGATGCCGGTGACGCCCAGCGCATCCAGCGCGGCCCGCGCCTGCGCCAGTTGTCCCTTGCCACCGTCGATCAGCAGCAAATCGGGCCGCGCGCCCTCCCCTTGCGCGAGGCGCCGGAAGCGCCGGGTCAGGGCCTGATTCATGGCGGCGTAGTCATCGCCGGGCGTGATGCCTTCGATATTGAAGCGGCGATAATGGGATTTTTCCGCCCCTTCCGGCCCGAACACAACGCAGGACGCCACCGTGGCTTCACCGCGCGTGTGGCTGATGTCGAAGCATTCGATCCGCGCTGGAGGTTGCGGCAAGCCCAGCACGTTGGCGAGATCACCGAAGCGCTGTGCCAATGTCTGGCGGCTGGCCAGACGCGACGTGAGCGCCGCATCCGCGTTGCGGCCGGCCAGCGCCAGAAAGCGCGCGCGTTCGCCGCGTACGCGGTGCTTGACCTGGACGACGCGCGCGGCGCCGCTGGACAGTGCCTCCGTCAGCGGCACCACATCCTCCGCGCTCACCTCGGCGACGACTTCGGCGGGCGCCGGATGGTCGAGATAGTGCTGGGCCACGAATTGCGTCAGCAACTCGGCGCGACTGCTGTCCAGCGGCAACTTCGGAAAATGGTCGCGCGAACCGAGGCTGATGCCGTTGCGGAAATACAGCACGCTGACGCAGGCGACGCCGCCGGCGACCCGGCACGCCCACACATCCATGTCGGCGCTGGCGCCTTCAATGTGACGTTCAGCGGCAAGCGCGCGCAGATTGGCCACACTGTCGCGCAGTTGCGCCGCCCGCTCAAACTCCAGCGTCTGGCTGGCACGCTCCATCGCCGCGACCATGTCCTGGATCACCGCGTCGTTGTCGCCGTGCAGAAACAGCCGCAAGCGGCGCACGTTGTCGGCGTACTCGGCTTTGTCGATCAGCGCCACGCAGGGCGCGCTGCAACGGCCGATCTGGTATTGCAGGCAGGGCCGCGAGCGGTTCTTGAAGTAACTGTCTTCACAATTGCGAATCTTGAACAGCTTCTGCAACAGGGCCAGGCTTTCACGCACCGCGTGCGCGCTGGGATACGGCCCGAAGAATTCGCCGGGCTGGTTGCGGGCGCCGCGATGGAAGGACAAGCGCGGAAACTCGGCGTCGGTGGACAGGTGGATGTAGGGGTAACTCTTGTCGTCGCGCAACAGGATGTTGTAGCGCGGCTTCAGGCTTTTGATCAGTTGCGACTCCAGCAACAACGCTTCGCCGGCGGTGCGGGTCACGGTGACCTCGACGCGGGCGATTTGCGCCACCATCGAGGCAATCCGCGGTTCCATCCGCGGTTTCAGGAAATAGCTGCCGACGCGCTTCTTGAGGCTGGCCGCCTTGCCGACGTACAAAAGTTGATCGTCGACATCGAAGTAGCGATAGACGCCGGGCGAGCTGGTCAAGGTGCGGACAAAGGCCTTGCCGTCAAAGCCCGATTCAAGCTGTGCCATGCTGCGTGCTTATCCGTGCTCGACCCGCACGCCATCGCGGTCGATGCGTGCCGTGAGACCGGCCACGGCGCGCTCCAGCAGTCGCAGCACGTCGACAAAGCCCGCCTCGCCGCCGAAATAGGGATCGGGTACCTCGGCCTCGACCGCAATGCCGGCAACATCGAGCAGCAAGGCGCAGCGCGCCGTGGCATCGGTTGGCGCCCGCTGCCTGATCTCCGCCAGATTGCTGCGATCCATCGCCAGCAGCCAGTCGTACTGGTGGTAGTGGGCCACCGCGACTTGTTGTGCCCGGTGCGCTTCCAGCGTGTAGCCGTGTGCCGTGGCGACCGCACGCGCGCGCGCATCGGCCCCTTCGCCCACATGCCAGTTGCCGGTGCCAGCCGAGGCCAGCGGCAGACGCAGGCCGGCCCGCGCGAACTCACGCCGTGCGATGGCCTCGGCCAGCGGCGAGCGGCAGATATTGCCCAGGCAGACGAACAGAATGCCGCCGCTCATGCGTCGAGACCTGCTGCAAGAACCCGTGCGGCGCGCGCCAGATCGGCTTCGGTGTCAATACCGGGCGGAAACGGCTCGGGCGCCAGACGCACCGCAATGGCGTGGCCGTGCTCCAGCGCGCGCAATTGCTCCAGCGATTCCGCCTGCTCCAGCGGCGTGCGTGGCAAGGCCGCGAATCGCTGAAGGAAACCGGCGCGATAGGCGTACATGCCGATATGCCGCAACAGCGGCACCTGGGTCGGCAAGGTGTCGCGGGATCGGGCCAGTGCATCGCGCGCCCACGGCACTGGCGCGCGGCTGAAGTACAGCGCCCGGCCCTGCTGGTCACACACCAGTTTGACGCAATTGGGGTCGAAGAACTCCTCGATCCGCTCCAGCGGCGTGGCCAGGGTCGCCATGTCGGTGCCGCACTCCACCAAGGCGGCCGCCACGGCGCGGATGCCACTGGCCGGCGCAAACGGCTCATCGCCCTGCAGATTGACGACGACCGCCGCATCCGCCCAGCCGCACTGGCTGGCACAGGCGGCCAGCCGATCGCTGCCGCTGGCGAGATCGGGATCGGTCATGCACACGGTGACTTGCAGATCGCCAATGGCTGCGGCAATGCGCGCATCGTCAGTCGCCACCACCACATCGGTCGC
>DASSXP010000136.1:0-4892 GCA_035703755.1 Rhodanobacteraceae bacterium
GCCACGAGTTGTACCCGGACAAGCCGCCGGTGTTCATGTGGCTGCAAGCGCTGAGTTACCTCGTCACCCGCTCGTGGCGGGTCGCTTTCCTGCTGCCTTCGCTGCTGTCGGGGCTGATGACGCTGGCGCTGGTGTATGACCTCGCACGGCGGCTGTGGAGCCATCGCGCCGGCCTGATGACGGCGCTGGCGCTGTTGACCACGCTGCATTTCAGCTACCAGTTCCGCAACGCGCAGATCGACCCACTGCTGGTCGGCTGGGTCACCCTGGCCAACTACGGCTTGCTGCGCCACCTGCTGCTGGGGCCGGCCTGGCGCTGGTTCTTTGCCGGCTGTTTCTTTGCCGGCGTGGGGGTCATCACCAAGGGCGTCGGCGTGCTGGCCTTGCTGATGCTGCTGCCCTTCGCGCTGGCGCGAGGCCACGGCTGGCGACCGTTGCAGTCGGCCGGCGGTGGCTGGCGCTGGGCGGCGGGCTTCGGGGTGTTCCTGTTGCCGATCCTCGGCTGGCTGCTGCCGGTGCTGTTGGTGGCGCATTTCGACGGCGACGCCGAGCACGCCGCCTACGTCAAGAACATCCTGTTCGGCCAAACCGTGCACCGCTACGCGGCGCCCAGCGGCCATATCCATGGCCCGGGCTACTTTCCCGGCGTGATCGCGCTGGACTGGCTGCCGTTGTCGCTGGCGCTGCCGTGGGCGATTCCGGCCTGGTGGCGACGCTTGCGACGGCACGACGCGCGCGTGCTGCTGCCCTTGGCGTGGGTGCTGCTGGTGGTGCTGTTCTTCAGCTTCAGTCCCGGCAAGCGCGACGTCTACATTCTGCCGGCCTTGCCGATGCTGGCACTGGCGATGGCGCCGCTGTTGCCGGGCTTGCTGCGCCGGCCCGGCCCGCGGCGGGCACTACTCGGTTTGCAGCTCGCCCTCGGCGCGCTGTTCGCGCTGGCGGCGGCGCTGGCGCTGACCCGGCATCCGCCGTGGGCGCAAAAACTCGAAGCCAGCCTCGACCCGCGCATCTGGTGGCTGCTCACCGCCATGGGTGGCGCGGCCCTGCTGATCGCCGCCGTTACCCGTGTCCGCCACGCCGCCGTCGGCTGGCTTGGTTTCATGCTGGCCTTGTGGAGCGTGTACGGCCTGTGGGGCTACCCGATGCTGAACGCGGATCGCTCCGCCCGTGGCGTGATGCACGCCGCGCGGATCGCCGCCGGCCCCGATGTCACGCTCGGCCTGGTGGCGTGGAAAGAGCAGAACCTGCTGATGGCGGAAGGGCCGGTGACCGAGTTCGGTTTTCTCAAGCCGTGGCCCGAGCAATTCGCCGCCGCCAGCACCTGGCTCGCGGCGGCGCCGTCGCAGCGGCGCCTGTTCATCCAGCAGCCGGCGATGGGCGCCTGCGTGCGGCGTGATCTCGCCACCGATCTCGGCCGCGCCAACCGCCGCGACTGGTGGCTGGTGCCCGTCGCGGCGATCGTGCCCGGCTGCGTCCCCGCGGCCATTGATGACGACGAGGAATAAACGTGGCCAAGCAAGCCCAGCGCTTTCTCCTGTACGGCAACGAGCGCTACGCGCTGGCGATCCTGCGCCCGATCCAGGCGGCGATCCGCGCCCGTGGCGGCGAAGCCGCCTGGTTCTTCGACGGCCCCGGCGCCGCCGACCTGAACCCGGACGAGCGCCTGCTGGATGTCGCCGGGGTGCGCGCCTGGAGACCCGACGCGGTGCTGACGCCCGGCAACCACCTGCCGCACTTCTTCCCCGGCGTGAAGGTCGAGGTATTCCACGGTTTCGATGCCGGCAAGCCGCGCCACATCTACGTCCGTGGCTGGTTCGACCTCTACTGCACCACCGGCCCACGCGACACAGTGCAGTTTCAGACGCTGGCGGAACAGCTCGGCCATTTCAGCGTGGCCGAGACGGGTTGGCCCAAGCTCGACCCGTTTTTCCACCAGATTGCCGGACCGCTGCCGCCGCTGCGGCAACCGCCGGTGATTCTGTTCCACTCGACCTTCTCGCCCTCCTGGAGCGCGGCCGAGACCCTCTACGAGGAAGTGAAAAGGCTGTCACGCGATGGCCGCTGGCGCTGGATCGTCACCTTCCACCCGAAGATGAATCCGGCCACGGTGGCCAAGTTCAAGGCACTCCAGAACGACTACCTGCGCTACGCCGAGGACGACAACATCCTCGACCTGTTCCCCGCCGTCGACATGATGTGCTCGGACACCTCCTCGGCGTTGAGCGAGTTCCTGCTCACCGGCAAACCGGTGGTGACCTTCAACAACCGCCGCCCCGGCCCGCAACTGATCGACATCCACCGGGCCGAGGATTTCGCGCCGGCCATCGAGCGCGCATTGGCGCGGCCCACGGCCCTGATGCAAGCGATTGCCGAGTTCGGCAACGCCATCCACCCGAGCCGCGACGGCCACGCCAGTGAACGGGTGCTGGCAGCCATCGATGCCTTCCTTGCGGCGGGCGGCAAGAACCGCCGCCGCAAGCCCGGCAACTGGTGGCGCAAGCTGAAGATTCGCCGTCGCGTCGGCTACTGGGGTCTGGCACGCTGGCGCTGAGAGCCTGTGAAAAACCGCCCACCTGCTGCGGTCGCGGCACGGGCATGGAATACTGGCGCCATGACCCCTGAGCTCCCGAGCGCAAGCGCCGCGCGCGTTGCCGCCCGTTCGATCCCGGCCGACCCGTTCCTGTGCGCCAATTGCGGCACCGCCTACAGCGGCAACTACTGCCCGCAATGCGGCCAGACCACACGCTCGCCCATGCGCCATTTCGGCGCCTTGGTGGAAGACGCCCTCGACCTGTTCTTCAACTTCGACAGCCGCTTCGTGCATACCCTGCCACCGCTGCTGCTGCGGCCGGGCTTCCTGTCGCGCGAGTATTTCGCCGGCCGGCGCATCCGCTACATCCCGCCATTCCGACTGACCTTCCTGCTCAGCGTGCTGGCGTTTCTGTTGATGCATTTCGCCATCGAGGCGGCCACCAACGGTCTCAAGGACGCCAACTTCGAGACCAACTTCAACGGTGCCGAGACCCCGGCCGAGGTGCAAAAGGGACTCAAGGGTGCCCTGGACGGTCTGGAAGCCGCCCGCGCCGCCACCGGTGGCCATGGAAACGAGGGCTTCGATGTCGCCGAAGCGGAAGTGCGCAAGGCCGCGGCCCGACGTCTTGAGGAACTGGCGCAGGCGCCGGCGCTTGCCACCTCCACGCCCGCCGCCGCACCGACGTCGGCGCCTTCTTCTCCTGCCCCGTCCAGCGCGGCCAAGCCCCCCAAGATCGAGCTGCCGACCACGCGCAGCACTCGGGTGAATGCGGCGCTGGAACAAATCAAGGGACAGTATCTCGCCGCCGCCCGCGACCCGCGCGCGCGCCAGGCCTTGCTGGCCAGTTTCTTCCGCACCCTGCCGCAGGCCATGCTGGTGTTGCTGCCGTTGTTCGCGCTGCTGCTGAAGTTCACTTATCTGTTCAAGCGACGGCTCTACATCGAGCATCTGATCGTGGCGCTGCACAGCCACGCGTTCTTGTTCCTGCTGCTGCTGCTGCTTTCCGGCGCCTCACTGTTGGGCACCACGTGGCCCGCGCTGTCCTCGTCACTCCACATGGTGAGCTGGCTGCTCTGGCTCTGGTTGCCGCTCTACCTGCTGCTGATGCAAAAGCGCGTCTACCAGCAGGGCTGGTTCCTGACCGTGCTGAAGTTCGGCTTCCTTGGCATCTGCTATGTGGTACTGCTGAGTTTCACCATTCTGGGTGCTGCCATTGCCGGCGCCATGCTGGCCTGACCCGACGGCCCGGAGAGTGGGCCGAATTGGGGCTTCCCCGCCGCGACCCGTTTCACGAAATGCGCGCAAACCCCTGTCTCAAGCAGGGTTTTTCCGGATGCCCGAGGAGCCACCGCGAAACACGTTGTGCACAGCCGCAAAAATGCGGATGTCAAGCCCCCATCGAGGCCAGCAGCCCGCCGTGCGGTTTTCGGTCTGTACGAATAACACATTGATTTATAAATACTTACTTGCGTTGATTATTTTTTGACCAAGCTGCTGAAGAGCCGCTGGTGGCGCGCTTCAAGCCCGCTCTTCAAATGTTCTTCCACAGACTTATCCACAGATCTTGTGGATAAGGCGGAAACTCCCCGTCCAGCATGCACTTAAGGCAATTTTCTGGAACTCGTGAGAACTGTGGTCGGCAAGCCTGATCCCAGGCACCACCGATCCGCCGCGATACACTGCCCGCCATGCCCGAGATCCTGCATGTGGCGCTGCCGGTACCACTGCCACGCCTGTTCGACTACCTGCCGCCGCCCGACGACGTGGCCCGCGCCGTCCCCGGCTGCCGGGTGCGGGTGCCATTCGGCCGGAGCGAACAGATCGGGTTGGTGCTGGCCCGCGACACCGATTCCGCGCTGCCCATCGAACAGCTGAAGCCGGCGCTGGCCTGCCTCGATGAAGCCCCGCTGTTAAGCACCGAATTGCTGTCCAGCTTGCGCTGGGCCGCCGAGTACTGGCTGGGCGCGCCGGGCGAAGCGGCGCTGGGCGCCTTGCCGGTATGGTTGCGTGACGGGCGCCCCAGCCCCGCCACCGACGCAGAAACCTGGGCGCTGAGCGCCGCCGGTCGCAGCGCGCTCATCAACACACGCCGTCGCGGCAGCAGCCGCGCCCTGCTGGAGACCCTGGCAGCAGGGCCGCAAGCGGCCGTCGGGCTGGGGCTGAGCCTGCCCGGCTGGCGTGCGGCGGCACGACGGCTCGCCGCAGCGGGCTTGATCGAACGCGTGGCGGCGCCCGCCACCGCCGCCGCCACGCCCGCCGCAGGCCCGCCCCTCAGCGACGAACAAACCGCTGCGGTGGCGGCGGTGCGCGCCGAGATGGATCGATTTGGGGCATTCCTGCTCGATGGCGTCACCGGCAG
>DASSXP010000161.1:0-18668 GCA_035703755.1 Rhodanobacteraceae bacterium
CACGCCCTACAACAGCTACCTGATCGTGGCGCGACGGCCGGCCTGATTCATGTCGGGTTGCGCGCCGGCAGGCACACTGTCCGACCCATGCCACTGGAGCCGACCATGTTGCGCCAAGCGCTTGTCCTCCTCAGCCTGATCGCCCTGACCGCCTGCCAGAAATCACCCGCGCCGTCATCGGCTCCCGCCGCGCCAGCCAGCAGCGGCAACAGCGGCATCACGCAACCCGTGCAGCCTGCCGTTTCCTCGGCCCCGCTGTTGCAGAGCCAGCACGCATTCTTCACCGGCCAACTGCCGTGTGATGCGTGCAGCAGCGAGAAGGCCCGTCTGGTTCTGCAGCGCGACGAGCTCGGCCGCAACAGCTACGTGCTGAAAGAAACCCAGGTCCGCGACGGCCAGACCAGTGCGCCGGTTGAAACCGGCAGCTGGCAGTTGCAAGCGGACCGCGCCGGCGAACCGCCGATCGCCCTGCTGACGCTTGACTCCGGGCGTCCGGGTGCAAAACGCCGCTTCAGTGTGGCCTATGACGGCAGTCTCGATTCGCTGGATTCCGACCTGCCACGGGCACTGAAACGCGAAAGCGGCGACTTGGACTTGCGCGCCTTGTTCAACGCGCAGCTGCTGCCCAGCAAAACGCCCTGAGAATCTCAGAGCTTGTGAAAAACCCGAACGCCGTAGCGAGGCGTCACCGGGCGATCCTGGCAAGGTGTGTTGGGCGCAAACAAGGGAGTTTGGTGCACCAAATGACTGCTGTTTGCGCACAGCGCGCCGCCGCCAAGGGCGTTCGGCGGCGGCCGCAGCAGGTGGGCAATTTTTTCACAAGCGCTCAGGAGCGCGTCGCGGACGGCTTCACCACCGGCAGGTACAAAATGAAGGCCACCGCCGTCAACGCCAGCACCACAATGGCCACGGTGATCCATGGCGACAGCGCACGCAGCAGCCAGGCAGAGAACAGCACCGAGCAGCTGATCGTGCCGAGCGCCAGCCAGCGCACCGTCGGCGTGATGGCGCGATCCCGTTCCCAGCGCTCGATCATCGGCCCGACATACTTCTGACTGACCAGCCAATGCCGCCAGCGTGGTGAGGCCTTGGCCCAGCACGCGGCGGTCAGCAGCACGAACGGCGTGGTCGGAAAGATCGGCAAAAAGATGCCGATAATGCCCAGCAACAGGGATAAAGCGCCGGCGCACCACAACAAGCAGCGCAAAGGCCGCGACAAGCGAACGGGATTGGCGGGTAGCTCGGACATGGGGGCTGGGGAACTCGGGTGCTGCCCGCATCGTAGCGGCAATTGGCGCGGCTTCCGCAACCGGGGTTAAACGCCGGCTGGCGGCGCGCCCCACGCGCTCCGGATTGCCGCGTCACCGGCATGCAGCCCTTTATTCAGCCTTTTCCGCTACAATTGCCCAGTCTGCAACGCCGCGCCGAATTTCCCCAGCGTCATCCGTGCCCTGTCGATCCGTGATCGATACCCCGGCTTCGTGCCGTCCGGCCCGCAATGCAGACCCGGAATGCGATTCACGCATCCGCACCATTCGACTCGCCCCGGCGCGGTTTCAAGGGAACGCCGCGGGACGCCAAGGACTCAAACTCCGATGACATTTGAAACGCTCGGGCTCTCGTCCGCGCTGCTGCGCGCTTTGCAAGCGCAGGGCTACAACGAACCCACCCCAATCCAGGCTGCCGCCATTCCCGAGGTGCTGGCCGGGCACGATGTGCTGGCCGCCGCGCAAACCGGCACCGGCAAGACCGCCGCCTTCACGCTGCCCCTGCTGGAGCGTCTGTTTCCCGGCGGACAGCGGCAGAACCCCGCGCGGACAACGCGGCCGCGCGCGCTGGTGTTGGTTCCAACGCGCGAACTGGCGACCCAGGTGCACGATTCCCTGCGCGCCTATGCCCGCTTCCTTACCGTGCACAGCACCACCATTTTCGGCGGCGTCGGCATGGGCCCGCAGTTGCAGAATCTGGCCCGTGGCGTGGACGTGCTGATTGCCACGCCAGGCCGCCTGCTCGATCACCTGGAACGCGGCACCGCCAAGCTTTCCGGCATCGAGATGCTGGTGCTGGACGAAGCCGACCGCATGCTTGACATGGGCTTCCTGCCGGCGCTGCGGCGCATCCTGGCGCGGGTGCCGCAACAGCGTCAGACGCTGCTGTTCTCGGCCACCTTCGCCACCGAGATCAAGACCCTGGCACTCAATTTCATGCGCCAGCCGCGTGAGGTGCAGGTCGCGCCGGCCAATACCGTGGTTGCCACCGTGCTGCACCGCGTGCACCCGGTCGACGCCGAGCGCAAGCGTGAACTGCTGCTGCACCTCATCAATGAGGATTGCCGACGCCAGACGCTGGTGTTCGGCCGCACCAAGCACGGTGCCGACAAGCTGGTGAAATATCTCAGCCAGTCCGGTGTGCGCGCGGCCGCGATCCATGGCAACAAGAGCCAGAATCAACGCACTCGTGCACTCGCCGACTTCAAGAACGGCAAGGTACAGGTGCTGGTTGCAACCGACATCGCCGCGCGCGGTCTCGACATCGAACAGTTGCCGCTGGTGATCAACCACGATCTGCCGATGGTGGCGGAAGACTACGTGCACCGGATCGGCCGCACCGGCCGCGCCGGTGCCAACGGTTTGGCGGTGTCGCTGGTGAGCCAGGAGGAATCCGCCCTGCTGCGCGCGATCCAGAAGCTCCTGAAACAGGATATCGAGATCGCCCCTGTGGCCGGTTTTGCGCCGGCACAACCGTTGCGACTGAACGCCAATGGCCCGGCCGCGCCGCGACGCAAGCCCAATCCGGCCCCGGGTGCGCGCACGCGCCGCCCGCACGGACAAAAAGCGGACAACCAGGCGCCCGCCTCCAAGCGCAGGTCACGGCGCGGCCGCCAGCGCATGGCGCAGAAACCCGCCTGATCGGCACCATCGTGGTGTCGGCCGGCTGAATCTGGCCGGCCGGCGCTACGATCCGGCAGCCGGGCGCTTGCGGGCGACGTACAGCCGCCACGGCGGCTCTTGGTGGCTGAATGGCGCGTCCAGCGAGGAGCCGGCTTCGCCCTCGCTGTCGATGAGCTCAAACCCGGCAGCGTGCAACTGCGCCTGTTGCGCGGCCTTGCCGATGTAGTAGTGCAGCAGGCTGAAATCGTGCCCCAGATCGCAATAGATGGCGTGGTCGCCCTGACGCCCGCAGTACGCGCGCAAGCGGTGGTGGTTGCGCCACCGCCTGAACCACAGAACGCACTGGTGCAGCTGCGAAACAGGATTCCAGCGCCATTCCAGGAACGGCGCATAACCGGCGCGCGGCCAATCCAGATTGTGGCCGCTGAACAGCAACAGCCCACCACTCCGAAGCACGCGATGGCACTCCGCCAGGGTTGCCAAACGGCCCGCATGATCGACGGCATCGAACACATTGTCCGACGCGAACACGCAATCGATGCTGGCATCGGGCACGCCGTCCATGTGCCGCATGTCCATCAAGGCAACCGAAATGGACGGCATGCCACGCTGGATGGCACGCAACATCACCGGTGAATAATCGATGCCGAGATACGAACGGCACAACGGTGCCAGATAGGCCGAGGTGCGCCCCGTGCCGACGCCAATATCCAGCACATCCTTGCCGGCCCAGGCGTCGTGATACTTCAATAACAGACGGGCTTCCGATCGCGTCAGCAGTGACTTGCCGCGGTATCGGGCGGCCACCCCGCGGTCGTGGTAGACACGCGTGTTGTTGACATCCGGCACATCGTCATGGCGTTCCATGTGCATGCATTCTGCCTCGATTGGCCGCTGCTGTCCGGGTCAGTCACCGTGTTGCAACGATGTCTCCCGTTTCACCAATCAGGCGGCAACGCCGGGCAACCAGTCTGCTGGCGTCAATGGCGCGAGGCGATGCGCCGCTCGCGCACGGTCGCATTGCGGGCTGGGCTGGCCGAACTCCCACGCCGGTTGCAGCTCCCGGCAGGGTGAGGGCCGTTGCGCGTAGATGCCGCAGTGGGCAGCCACGCCGACCTGCCCTTGCAAGGCGGTGCAGCGTGGCGTGCGCCCAGCTTCGGTGCCGCGCATGGCCAGCCGGTGCGGGTCGAGCTTGACGGCGAGCTCGGGCGGCACCGTGCCGCCACTCGCGGCATCTGCCTCGAACCAATGGAATGCGACACGAAAGTGAGCGCAGCAGGCGCCACACGACAGGCAGGGATGGGCCATGTTGACCGCTGGATAACCGCACCCCAAGGCGCGGAGCGGCGCGATTCTACGCCGCCTGCAAACGTTGTAAAGTGCCTTTTGCTATGGTGTCGTGACCAACCGTCAGGGGAACTCCATGCACCGTCTCGCCCTCCTCGCGCTGGCCCTCGTGGCCACCAGCGCCAGTGCCGCCGAAACCGCCCATACGCCGACCACCAAGGAAATCCTCGATGCCTCCAAGGCCAGCGAATGGCGCGCACTGGACCCGGCCAACACCCTGGTAATGACGCTGGCAGGCGCGCATCGGGTGGTGATCGAACTGGCGCCCGACTGGGCACCGGCCCATGTCGCCAACATCAAGACTCTGGTCAAGGGAAAGTATTTCGACCACACCAGCGTGTACCGGGTGCAGGACAACTTCGTCGCCCAGTGGGGCGATCCGGATGGCGACAACCCGGCCAAGGCGCGTTCGATGGGTAGCGCCAAGGCCCGCTTGCCGGCGGAGTTCAGCCGCAAGGCCGGCGCCGATTTCGATTACTTCAAACTGAAGGATGGCGACATTTATGCGCCGGCCGTCGGTTTCAAGCACAGCCTGCCGATGGCGTACGACGCGGCCACCGGCGAAGCCTGGCTGGTGCAGTGCTACGGCATGGTTGGCGTGGCCCGCGATGTCGACCCGGAAACTGGCAATGGCAACACCTTGTACGTGCCGATCGGCCAGGCGCCGCGCCAGATTGACCATCAATTGGCGGTGGTCGGCCGCGTGGTCGAGGGCATGCAATGGCTGGCCTCACTGCCCCGCGGCCCCGAACCCATGGGCATGTACGCGGATGCTGCGATGCGTACCGCTATCCCCAGCGTGCGACTCGCCGCCGATCTGCCAGCGGCAGACCGCCCCAAACTCGAAGTCTTGCGCAGCGACAGCGCGAGCTTTGCCCGCCTGGTCGAATCCAAACGCAATCGCAAGGATGATTTTTACCGTGTACCGGTCGGCCATATCGGCATTTGCAACGTGCCGTTACCGGTGCGTCCTGCCAAGTAAACGCAGCGATAGGCATGATGGCGTGCGCGCACCTGGCGCCCACGCCATCCGCTGTGCTCAGCGCGGGTTTTGGCGCAACGCATTGACCGTGCGGCGGAAGCGCGCGGCGATGCGCTCCTCGTCGCGGTGATGGAAATCCCGAACCTGCCAGCGGCCACCGGCCATCACGTCACGCACCAGCGGCGTGTTGCCTGAGAACAGAAAACTGTCGAGCACACTGGTGTTGTCGCGGGCGGCGAGCAGCGGCGAGGCCGCGTCGAGCACGCTCAGGTCGGCACTGCTTCCCGCGGACAGCGGCGCGGCTTGACCGGCGGCGCGTGCGCCCCCGTCAAGCGCCGCCTGCCACAAGGTTTCACCGACACTGTGGCCTGCGGCTGCGGCCACATTGCGCTTGCCGCTGATGAGCCGCTGGCCGTACTCCAGCCAGCGCAGTTCCTCCACCGGCGAGATCGAAATATGGCTGTCTGAACCCACACCCAGCGCACCGCCCGCGTCCATCCAGTCCCGGAGTGGGAACAGGCCGTCACCGAGGTTGCCCTCGGTGCTCGGACACAGGCCCGCCACCGCGCCGGTGGCGGCGGCGCGGCGGCATTCGTCGGCGCTCAAATGCGTGGCGTGGACCAGGCACCAGCGCCGATCAATCGCGGCGTGATCGAGCAACCACTCGACCGGCCGAGCGTTGCGCAAGGCAAGGCAGTCCTGCACTTCGCCGAGCTGTTCGGCGATATGAATGTGGATCGGACACTGTTGCGCCAGTGGTGACGCCAGCACGGCCGCCATCGCGGCCGCCGGCACCGCCCGCAACGAGTGCAGCGCAATGCCAACGTCCAGTTGCCCATCGCGCATGCCGTTCAAGCGCTCCAGCACGCCGAGATAGGCATCGGTATCGAGGCCGAAACGGCGCTGGCGCGGCGACAGGGCGCGACCATCGAAACCGCCCGTTTGGTACAGCACCGGCAGCAGGGTCAGGCCAATCCCCGCCTCACGCGCCGCCTCGATCAGCGCCAGCGACATCGCCGCCGGATCGGCGTATGGCGTGCCATCCGCTTGCTGGTGCAAATAATGAAACTCGCACACACGGGTGTAGCCGGCCTTCAGCATTTCGACGTAAAGCTGCGCCGCAATGTCGCGCAGGTCATCGGGCTGGATACGTTCGGCAAAAGCGTACATCACCTCGCGCCAGCTCCAGAAACTGTCGTCGCTGTGGCCGCGGCGCTCGGCCAGCCCCGCCATCGCGCGCTGGAAGGCATGCGAATGCAGGTTGGTGATGCCGGGCAATACCCACGCGTTGGCAGCGGCACACGCGGTGTCATTGGCATGGATGGCCGCGATACGACCCGCGCCGTCAAGTTCGATGCGGCAATGTGACTGCCAGCCACCCTGATGCCACAGCTGCTGGGCCAACACGGTCTCGGTCATGCGCGGGGTTCCGTCGTCGATGAAAACGCCCATGATCGGCTTTCCGGGCGGTTACGGTCAAAGGGCAGCCTTGCGCGATAATGCCGGGATGAGCCGATTCCAGACCCGCAGCGACGACACTCCCGCGCCCGACGCGATTCTCAATGCCCGCCTCGCAACGCTCACCGCCGAGGACTACGGCCTGGTGGAAAACGGCGCGGTTGCCTGGCGTGACGGACGCATTGTCTACGCCGGCCCGATGGCTGGCTTGCCAGACGAATTTCACCGCTCCCACAATATCAACGCCGACGGCGCGCTGCTGACCCCGGGGCTGATCGACTGCCACACTCACCTGGTGTTCGCCGCCGATCGTGTCAACGAGTTCGAGCAGCGGCTGGAAGGCGCCAGCTACGAGGCGATTGCCCGCGCCGGTGGCGGCATCGTCTCCAGCATCCGCGCCACCCGCGCCGCCAGCGAGGACGCCTTGCTGGCGGCCAGCCTGCCACGCGCCCGGGCCTTGCTCGCCGATGGCGTCAGCACACTGGAAATCAAATCCGGCTACGGCCTCGACCTGGCCAATGAACTGAAGATGTTGCGCGTCGCACGCCGCATCGGCGCGACGCTCGGCGTCGATGTTCGCACCAGCTTCCTCGGTGCGCACGCGCTGCCGCCAGAGTTTGCCGGCCGCGCTGACGACTACATCGCGCTGGTTTGCAACGAAATGCTGCCCGCCGTGGCGGCATCCGGCCTCGCCGATGCCGTCGATGCCTTTTGCGAGAACATCGGCTTCACGCCGCAGCAGACCCGGCGCGTGTTCGAGAGCGCTCGCGTTGCGGGCTTGCCGGTGAAACTGCACGCCGATCAGCTCTCCGATCTCGGTGGCGCGGCCTTGGCGGCCTCCTTTGACGCCTTGTCCGCCGATCATCTGGAATACACCAGTACAGACGGCGTGCGCGCGATGGCCGCATGCGGCAGCGTCGCCGTGTTGCTGCCGGGCGCCTTCTACGCGTTGCGTGAGACGCAACTGCCCCCCGTCAATGCATTCCGCGAACACGGCGTGCCGATGGCGATCGCCACCGACTTGAACCCGGGCACCTCGCCGCTGCTGTCGCTGCGGCTGGCCATGAACATGGCCTGCACGTTATTCCGGCTGACCCCATTGGAGGCTCTGCAAGGGGTCACCGTCCACGCCGCACGGGCGCTCGGCCTCCGCGACCGCGGCACGCTGGCGGTCGGGCAGCGCGCCGACCTGGCCTTGTGGAACCTCGAACGCCCGGCGGAGCTTGCTTATTGGATCGGCGGCTCGCCTTTGCGCACGCTGATGCTCGGCGGTCAACGG
Organism: Rhodanobacteraceae bacterium; assembly: GCA_035703755.1. Lineage (GTDB taxonomy): Bacteria > Pseudomonadota > Gammaproteobacteria > Xanthomonadales > Rhodanobacteraceae > DASSBG01. The sequence continues at coordinate 7,958 of DASSXP010000161.1, forward strand.
CTTCCGGCGCATTCGCTCGACGCGCTAGACTGACGCCCATGCTGAAGATCGATACCCACACCCACATCCTGCCGCCGGATTGGCCAAATCTCGCCGAAAAGTTCGGTGACGAGCGCTTTCCGGTGATGACCCACAGCGACGGGCGGCACCGTATTTATCGCGGCGGCAAATTTTTCCGTGAAGTGTGGGAGACCGCCTTCGACGCCGAGACGCGGATCGCCGATTACGCCCGCCACGGCATCGATGTGCAGGTGGTGTCGACGGTACCGGTGCTGTTTTCGTACTGGGCCAAAGGCCATCAGGCGCTGGAGCTGCACCGTCATCTCAATGACCACATGGCCGGCCTGCAACGCGCTCATCCGCGTCATTACGTCGGCATCGGTACCGTGCCGTTGCAGTCGCCGACGCTGGCGATCCAGGAGCTGGAGCGTTGTGTCGATCAACTCGGTCTGGCCGGCGTGCAGATCGGCTCCCACTGCAACGACTGGAACCTCGACGCGCCGGAGCTGTTGCCGTTCTTCGAGGCCGCGGCCGAACTCGGCGCGGCGATTCTGGTGCATCCCTGGGACATGATGGGCACCGACACCATGCCCAAATACTGGATGCCGTGGCTGGTTGGCATGCCGGCCGAACAATCGCGCGCCGCGTGCAGCCTGATCTTTGGCGGCGTGCTGGAAAAGTTGTCCACGCTGCGCGTCGCGTTTGCCCATGGCGGTGGCAGTTTTCCCTTCACCATCGGCCGCATCGAACACGGATACCGCATGCGCCCCGATCTGGTCGCCACCGACAACGCACGCAATCCGCGCGAGTATTTCAGCCGGCTGTTCTTCGACTCCTGCGTGCACGACGACTATGCCATGCGTTCCCTGCTCGACATCGTGGGCGGTGATCGGGTGATGCTCGGCACCGACTATCCGTTCCCGCTCGGCGAGCAGGAGCCCGGCCACGCCATCGAATCAATGGGTTTCGACGAGGACAGCCGCGCACGGCTGTTCCATGGCGCCGCGCTGGAATGGCTGGGGCGTTCGCTGGCCACCTTCAACCCACCGATGTGATGCCATGAGCCGATTCCTGTTTGCGCTGGCCGCGCTGGCGCTGCCGCTGCCGAGCGCGGCTGCCAGCCATCAGCTCGATCAGGGCCGGGTGCGTTTCACGGCACCGGATGGCTGGACCGTGATCATGGAAAAGACCGACGGCGACCCGCAGTTTCTCGTTTTCCAGGTGCCCAATCCGCAAGCGCCCGGCACCTTGAGCCGCATCGGCGTGCGCCTTGAGAGCGTCGCCGGCGCCACCGGCTTCAGCGATGACGTCAAGACCGCGCTGCGCAAGGCGAAAGACGGCCAGGGCTACAAGGCCTTGCCGGCGCAGCCGGGGGAATACGCCACCCTGCGCTACGAGACCGCGGCCGAAGGCGTGCGCCAATCGGTGCGCCTGAGCTTCATCCACCACGGCGATCGCGCCATCGAACTGAGCTGCATCCGGCCGCTCGAGGTCACCGCCAGCGGCCGCTGGCTCGCTGACTGGAACCGGGCCTGCGACGAGCTAGCCAAACAACTGGAGCAAACCCCATGAACGCAAGCGCACCCTACGCCGATGGCCTCGACTGGGCGCGCGCCGCCGATGCCGCCGATCCACTGGCTGCATTCCGCGACGAGTTCCTGATTCCGCCGCACGAGGGCGGCGATACCGCCTATTTCTGCGGCAATTCACTGGGCCTGCAACCGCGTGGGGTACGCGCCGCACTCGACTACGAGCTCGACCAGTGGTCGGGCCAGGCGGTGGAAGGCCACTTCCGCGGCAAGCTGCCGTGGATGGATTACCACGAGTTCGTGCGCGACGATCTGGCCGCCGTGGTCGGTGCCAAGCCGCTGGAAGTGGTGGCGATGAACACGCTGGGCGTCAACCTGCACCTGATGATGGCGAGCTTTTACCGCCCGACGGCGGAGCGCCACGCGATTCTGATCGAGGGCGGCGCCTTCCCCACCGACCGCTACGCGGTGGCCTCGCAAATCCGCTTCCACGGCTTTGACCCGGACACCGCCCTGCTGGAGCTGGGAGCCGACGAGCCGAATGGCAGCATCTCCGCTGAGGCGATCGAGCAGGTGCTGGCCGCACACGGCGCGCAAATTGCGTTGGTGCTGCTGCCGGGCGTGCAATACCGCACCGGCCAGGCCTTCGATCTCGCTGCCATCAGCCGCTTGGCGCACGCCCACGGCTGCCAGATCGGCTTCGACCTTGCCCACGCAGTCGGCAACCTGCCGCTGGCCTTGCACGACAGCAATGCCGATTTCGCCATCTGGTGCAGCTACAAATATCTCAACGCCGGTCCCGGCGCGGTCGCCGGCGCGTTCGTGCACGAGCGCCACGCGCACGCGGCCTTGCCGCGTTTCGCCGGCTGGTGGGGCCACGACAAAAGCACCCGCTTCCAGATGGGCCCGGAGTTCGTCCCCACACCGGGCGCCGACGGTTGGCAGTTGTCCAACCCGCCGATCTTGGCGCTGGCGCCACTGCGGGTATCGCTGGCGTTGTTCCAGCGCGCTGGCATGGCCGCCTTGCGGCAGAAATCCGAGCATCTGACCGGCTATCTCGAATGGCTGGTCGAGCAGCGCCTGTCACGGGTGCTGGATGTGGTCACCCCACGCGAACCGGCGCGGCGCGGCGCGCAATTGTCGATCCGGGTCAAGGGTGGCCGCGAACACGGACGAGACCTGTTCGAGTATCTGCTCGCACACGGCGTGCTCGGCGACTGGCGCGAACCGGACGTGATCCGCATTTCGCCGGTACCGCTGTACAACCGTTACACCGATTGCCTGCGCTTCGCCGACGCGGTGGCGGCGTGGGCGGAGGCAGGCGGCGCATGAAGCGGGAACTGGTCATTGCCGGCGCCGGGCTGGTAGGCTCGCTGCTGGCCGTGCTGCTGGCCCAGCGCGGCATGTCGGTGCGGGTAATCGAGAAGCGCGCCGACCCCCGGCAGGCCGGTTTTGCCGGCGGTCGCTCGATCAACCTGGCTCTGGCCGAGCGCGGCCTCGACGCGCTGCGCGCCGCAGGCCTCGCCGACACGGTGCTCGCCAGCGCGGTGATGATGCGTGGCCGCATGGTGCATGACCGTGATGGCAGCGCCAACCTGCAACGCTACGGCATCGACGACAGCGAGGTGATCTGGTCGGTTTCACGCGGTGGCCTCAATGCGCTGCTGCTGGACGCCGCCGAAGCCGCCGGCGCCCAAATCGAATTCGATTGCGCACTCATCGACGCCCGCTTCGGCGACAGCGATGTCACGCTGACGCTTCAGGGCACGGATGGCAGCCAGCGCGAGCGGGGCGCCGACAGCGTGATCGGCGCCGACGGCGCCGGTTCGGCCCTGCGCCGTGCGATGCACGCCGCGACGCCGCTGGGCGAGCACGTCGAGCCCTTGCCGCATGGTTACAAGGAACTTGAAATACCATCGGCAAGCAACGGATTGCAAAATGAATTTGCAAATCGCTTCAGCATCGAACCACATGCCTTGCACATCTGGCCGCGCGGCGGCTACATGTGCATTGCCCTGCCCAACTGCAACGGCAGCTTTACCGTCACGCTGTTCCTGCCGCAGGCCGGTGGCACGGCAAGTTTTGCCGCCCTGCCCGACGCCGACGCGGCGCGACGCTTCTTCGAGCAGGATTTCGCCGACCTGCTGCCGCTGCTGCCCGACTTCGATGCGGATTTCACCGAGCACCCCACCGGCACGCTGGCCACGCTCCATCTCGAGCGTTGGCACCACGGCGGCCAGGCTCTGCTGATCGGCGACGCCGCCCACGCCATCGTGCCTTTCCACGGCCAGGGCATGAACGCCGGTTTCGAGGATGCCGCGTTGCTGGCCCCGCTGCTGGCCGACGCCGGCGATGACCTTGCCACCGTCTACGCCGATTTTCAGCGCCAGCGCCAACCCAATTGCGATGCCATCGCCCGCATGGCGCTGGAAAACTACGTCGAAATGCGCGACTCGGTGGCCGATCCGCATTACCTGCTGAAGCGCCAACTCGGTCAGGAACTGGCCAGCCGTTGCCCCCGGCACTACATGGCCCGCTATCGGCTGGTGACCTTTACCCGCCTGCCCTATGCATGGTGCGAGCAGCGCGGCCAGCAACAAGACGCCTTGCTGAAACGACTACTGGCCGGGCGCAACGATCTTGCGGGTTTCGATTTCGCCGCCGCGACGGCATTGACTGCATCGGAACTGGCGCCCTTGCCGGCCTCGGCACTTGTACGCAGTTGAAATCCTCGACGAAAGAGTTCCTCGCCCCAGACGCTTGGGCGCTTTGACCTTATGAAAATCAACCATGAATCACTATAAAAGCCTCACCGCACAACAACTCGTCATTGCCGCCTGTGGCGCCGTCATGGTGGCCGGCGCCATGCTGTCGCACGGCGCCAACCTGGGCTATCTGATGCTGGCCATTGCCGCCGCGTGTGGTTTGGCCGCGTACGCCAAGTCGCGCCAGCACTGAATGCCACCACCGCGCAGCCGGCACGCCACGGGTCACGCGCTACGCGCCGCGTGACAGGTTCAGGCTGCGCTGGGACAATGGGCGGCCCGATGAACGATTACGCAGCCAACCCGATCCTGCTGGAAGCCCGCGCCCTGACCTTCACACGTCAGGACGAGCGTGTTTTTGGCCCGCTCGATTTTGCGGTCCATCGCGGCGAAGCGGTGCTGGTGGAAGGCGACAACGGCAGCGGCAAGACCACCTTGCTGCGCGTGTTGGCCAGCCTGCTGCAGGCGTCCGCTGGCGAGTTGCGCTTGTACGATGCGCCGCTGACCCGGGCTGCCGCGGCCGGAGAAATTCTGCTGCTGGGCCATCATCTCGGGCTCAAGGCCGACCTGACGCCGCTCGAAAACCTGCGCTATGTCGCGGGCTTGTTTGGCCAGCGCCGTGGCGCGGATGCATCCCAGGCACTGGCATCGGTGGGCTTGGCGGGCTTTGAGCACGAGCCGGTGCGACGGCTTTCCGCCGGCCAACGCAAACGCGCCGCGCTGGCGCGTTTGTTGATCGTGCCGGCCGCGCTGTGGTTGCTGGATGAGCCCTATGCCAATCTCGACCGCGAGGGCATCGCACTGGTCAATCGCTTGCTGGAACGGCACGTCCACACCGGCGGCAGCGCGCTGGTGACCAGCCACGGCACGGTGGATTTTCTGGCCGGCAGCCCGCGCCGCATCGAGCTGCGCGCCGCATGACGCCCGGCAGCACCGCCGCCGCCTGCCTCGCCGTGCTGCGCCGCGACCTGTTGCTGGCCTGGCGCCGGCGCGGTGATGCGGCCCTGCCGCTGCTGTACGCCATCATCGTCACCGCGCTGTTTCCGTTTGCCATCGGGCCGGAAGCGGCCTTGTTGTCGCGGATCGCCGCCGGCGTGGTGCTGGTGACAGTCTTGCTGGCGATGCTGATCAGCCTCGACAGCTTGTTTCGCGCCGATCTGGAAGATGGCTCGCTGGAGCAACTGCTGCTGGCGCCGCAATCGCTGACCTTGCTGGCGGCGATGAAGATCCTCGCTCACTGGCTGACCACCGCGTTGCCGTTGCTGCTGCTGTCGCCGCTGCTGGCAGCCATGCTGGGCCTGCCCCAGGGGGCTTACGGGGTGCTGTTTCTGGCCCTGGCGGTATCGACCCCATTGATCAGCCTGTTCGGCGCTGTCTTGACCTCGCTCACAGTGGATACCCGCCGCTCTGGTATGCTGCTGGCCTTGATGTTGCTGCCACTGATGGTGCCGGTTGTCATCTTTGCCGCGGGCGCCGTGGCGGCCGCCGCTCAAGGCCTGCCTTGGGCAGCCCCGCTGGCTTTCCTCGGCGCCATGCTGGCCTTGGCCGTGGTGCTGGCGCCGCTCGCCTGCGGCGCCGCTTTGAGGATCGCGCTCGACGCATGAATACGCTCACGCTCTGGTTTCACAAACTCGGTTCCCCGCCGAGCTTTTACCGCTTCGCCCATGTGCTGCGGCCGTGGTTGCTGACGCTGGCATTGATCGCTGGCGTGGTCGCCCTGTACGGCGGTCTGGTACTGGCACCACCGGACTACCAGCAAGGCGACGCCTACCGCATCATCTTCATCCATGTGCCATCGGCCTGGATGAGCCTGTTCATCTACGCGGTGATGGCAGTCGCCGCCTTCGTGGCCCTGGTCTGGCGCATGAAGCTGGCTGAAATCGTGGCGATGGAATGCGCGCCGATCGGCGCCGCCTTCACCTTCATCACCCTCGCCACGGGCTCCTTGTGGGGCAAGCCGATGTGGGGCACCTGGTGGACCTGGGATGCGCGGCTCACCAGCGAGCTGGTGCTGTTGTTCCTCTATCTCGGCGTGCTCGGCCTGTTTCATGCTTTCGAGGATCCACGCCGTGGTGCCCGCGCGGCCGCCTTTCTGGTGTTGATCGGCATCATCAACCTGCCGATCGTGCACTACTCGGTGGAATGGTGGAACACGCTGCACCAAGGCACCACCGTGCGCATCCTCGGGCCGTCGAAAATCGCCAGCTCGATGTTGTGGCCGCTGCTGCTGATGACGCTGGCGACCAAACTTTATTTCGGCGCCAGCCTGCTCGGCCGCGCCAGTACCGCGCTGCTGTCGCTGGAACGCGGCAAGGGCTGGGTGCAGGATCTGGCGCGCGGAGACACCGCATGAGTGCTTTCTTCGCCATGGGCGGCTACGGCGCCTACGTGTGGCCCGCCTACGCGCTGTTTTTTCTGGTGCTGGCAGCCGATTACCTGGCGCCCATGCTGCGTCGGCGCCGTTATCTGCGCGACATCCGCGCCCGCCTTGCCCGCCGTTCCCGGAGCTCCTGATGCGTTCCAACCGCAAACGCCGCATCGGCTTGATCGTGTCCCTGCTGGTGGCGGCCGCCATCGCCGCCGGCCTGATCGGCTGGGCACTGACGCGCAACATGAATTATCTTTTCACACCGAGCCAGATCGCGGCGGGTGAAGCGAACGGCTACACCACCTTCCGCCTCGGCGGCATGGTCAAGGCCGGCTCCATCGTCCGCGCCACGGATTCCCTGCGCATCGATTTCACCGTGGTCGACGCCGACCATTCGATGCCCGTGGTCTACACCGGCATCGCACCCGACCTGTTCCGCGACAACCAGTCGGTGATCGCCACCGGCCATCTGGACGGCGACCATTTCGTCGCCACCGAACTGCTGGCCAAGCACGACGAGACCTACATGCCGAAGGAGCTCAAGGACGCGATGGCCAAAGCCCATGCCGGCAAAGAGGTCGAGGCGACCAGTACCAGCAATGGTGGCACACCATGACACCGGAACTGGGTCAGTTTGCGCTGATCCTCGCGCTGCTGCTGGCACTGGCCCAAGGCAGCTTGCCGCTGGTCGGCGCGTGGCGCGGCAACGCACGGCTGATGGCCACGGCGCGACCGGCCGCCATCGGACAAGCCGTTTTCGTGGCGCTGGCTTTCGCCATCCTGGTCGCTGCATTCCTTGGCTACGACTTCTCGGTGGCCTACGTTGCCGACAACTCCAACCTGGAGCTGCCGTGGTATTACCGCGTCGCCGCCACCTGGGGCGCGCACGAAGGGTCCTTGCTGCTGTGGATCCTGATCCTCAATCTGTGGACGCTGGCACTGGCAGCGTTCAGCCGACAGTTGCCGCCCGCCTTCGCCGCCCGCGTGCTCGGCGTGCTCGGCCTGGTCAGCGTCGGCTTTTTGCTGTTTATCGTCTTGACCTCCAACCCCTTCACGCGGCTGTTACCGGCACCGCTGGATGGCGCCGACCTCAACCCGGTGCTGCAAGACCCCGGCATGGCCTTGCACCCGCCACTGCTGTACATGGGCTACGTCGGTTTCTCGGTTGCTTTCGCCTTTGCCATTGCGGCACTGATCGAGGGTCGGGTGGACGAGCAATGGGTGCGCTGGGCGCGGCCGTGGACCAACATCGCCTGGGGCTTTCTGACCATGGGCATCGTTGCCGGCAGCCACTGGGCCTACTACGAACTCGGCTGGGGCGGCTGGTGGTTCTGGGACCCGGTGGAAAACGCCAGCTTCATGCCATGGCTGGTGGGCGCCGCACTGATTCACGCGCAAGCGGTTACCGACAAGCGCAAGGGCCTGCGCGCCTGGACCGTATTGCTGTCGCTGTTCGCCTTCGCGCTGTCACTGCTCGGCACCTTCCTGGTGCGCTCCGGCGTCCTGACCAGCGTGCACGCCTTCGCTTCCGATCCCCGCCGCGGCATCTTCATCCTGGTCTACCTCGGCATCGTGATCGGCGGTTCCTTGCTGCTGTACGCGCTGCGCGCACCGCGGGTGGCGGGCGGCAAACCGTTTGCCGCATTCTCGCGCGAAACCGCCATCGTCATCGCCAACCTGCTGCTCACCGCGGCCGCAGCCATGGTGCTGCTGGGCACGCTCTATCCATTGATCGGCGAAGCCTTCAATCTCGGCCGTATCTCCGTCGGCGCGCCCTACTTCGGCTTCCTTTTCGTGTTGCTGATGACGCCGTTGGTGCTGGTGCTGCCGACCGGCCCCTTGCTGCGTTGGGGCCGTGGCGACAGCCGCGAGATTCTGCGCGCCGTGGGCACCGCCGCGCTGGCCGCCATCGTCATCGCAGCCGTAGTGCTCGTTGCTTACCGCACGCTGTCGCCGCGAGCCATTGCCGGCGCCCTCGCCGCCGCCTATGTGCTGGCCGGCGTGTTCCTGTTCGCGCGCAAACGCTGGCGTGAAGCGCCGCGTGGGCGCCGCTATCCGCTGGAACTCATCGGCCTGCTGCTGGCCCATGCCGGCATCGGCATCTTCATCGCCGGCGCCATGCTGACCACTGCCCTCGGCGTGGAACGCGACGTGCGCCTGGCGCCGGGCGAATCGGTCACCGTGGGCAGCCACCAGTTCCGTTTCGATGGCGTGCATCACGCTGAAGGCCCCAACTGGACCGCCGAACAAGGCACCGTCAGCGTGTTCAGTGGCGAACGCCTGATTGCCACCTTGCATCCGCAGAAGCGTACCTACCCGCGCGGTCAGGTGCAGACCGAGGCCGCCATCGAAGGCAGCGGCGTGTCCGACCTCTACGTGGCACTGGGCGAAGCGATGGACAAGAACGACGAAGCCCACGCCGCCTGGTCGCTGCGCATCTACGACAAACCCTTCGTGCGCTGGATCTGGTTTGGCGGCATCCTGATGATGCTGGGTGGCTTCACCGCCGCCGCAGACCGCCGCTTCCGTGCCCGCAGCGTGGCGACGACAGCCGCGCCAAACCCCGAAGCGGCGAACGCACCCCACGGCAAACCGGCGGAATCCACCGCATGAAGCGTTTCATTCCGCTGATCGGCTTCCTGTTGCTGATGGCGCTGTTTTTCTTCGGTATCTGGTGGAACAGCCAGCACGCATCCAATTACGTGCCCTCGCCGCTGATCGACAAACCCGCGCCGGCGTTCGCGCTGCCGCGCCTCGACCAACCGGCGACCACGGTCAGCAAGGCCGACCTGCTGGGCCGGCCCTACCTGCTCAATGTGTTCGCCAGCTGGTGCTTTGCCTGCGGTGAGGAACACCCGGTGCTGATGGCCGATGCCCGCGCCATCGGCATTCCGCTGATCGGTTACAACTACAAAGACGCCCCCGCCGACGCCCGCGCGTGGCTGACCCGCCACGGCAATCCCTACCACCTGGTGATCGTCGACGAGAGCGGTGCCACGGCGATGGACTTCGGCATCTACGGCGCGCCGGAGACCTTCCTCATCGATGCCGCCGGGGTGATCCGCTACAAGCACATCGGGCCACTGACACCCGCGATCATCCAGGGCGAACTCGGACACGCCATCGCCGCCTTGAAGGGCTCGCCATGAACCGTTCCCGCCGCACCCTGCTGGCACTGCTGCTGATCGCCCTGTGCGGCCTGGTTCAGGCGATCGAACCCTTGCCGTTCAAGAACGACGCGCAACGGCAGCGCTTCCAGAACCTGACCAGCCAGCTGCGTTGCTTGGTGTGCAAGAACGAAGACCTCAACGACTCCAACGCCGATCTGGCGCGGGACATGCGCAAGCAGATTTTCGAGATGATGCAGCAAGGAAAAACCGACGCTGAAATCAAGCAGTACCTGGTTGATCGCTACTCGGACTTCGTGCTCTACAAACCCCCGTTGAAACCGTCCACCTGGCTGTTGTGGTTCGGTCCCGCCGCGATCCTGCTGGCCGGCGCTGCTGCGGCCTGGGTGTTCGTCCGCCGCCGCGCCCAGGCCGACGCCAAACCCGCCACGCCCGATGGAGACGATTGGTGAGCCCGCTGTTTCCCTTGCTCGTCGCGCTGATGGCCGCCGCCGCCCTGGCCTGCCTGTTGTGGCCGCTGTTGCGGCACCGCGCCAGCGGCCGCGCGCCGGTCGGCCTTGCCGCGCTGCTCAGCTTCGGTCTGCCAGTGGCCGCGCTGGCCCTGTATCTCGCCGTTGGCACACCGAGCGCGCTCGACCCGGTCAACCGCGTCGCCCACGCGGCCAGCATGAGCGATGTCACTGCGGCCATCGGCAAGCTCGAACAACATTTGCGCGAACAACCCGACGACCTCAAAGGCTGGACCTTGCTGGCGCGCGCTTACCAAGCGATGCAGCGGCCCGCCGACGCCGCCCGCGCCTTCGACCGCGCGCTCGCCCTGGCACCCGAAAACGCCGACTTGATGGTCGCCAGTGCCGAAGCGCATTCCCTGCAAAGCGCCGACCACCGGATCGACGACGCCACCCGCGCGCTGCTCGAAAA
>DASSXP010000242.1:0-4065 GCA_035703755.1 Rhodanobacteraceae bacterium
AGGTGACGGAAGCTGTCGGTGCCGAAGCCCGACAATACCCCCAGCCACACCAGGGCAGTAAACAGCAGGAATGCCCGTCGATCCGCGCGAGGCTGCGCGGAAAAGTATCCGGAGGTGATCGCGGTCATCGTTTGCTCTCCCCCGAGCAAAGCCACTGCGCCACGGGAGGCTAGACCCAATGTCCGGCGGGTGCAATCGGCGGCCTGGATGGCGGCTTTCGCAAGCGCGGCACCTGGAAAGACCGCATCGCCCTTTGCATGCGCGACCGGTCAGAAAGCCCGTCGCGAATCTTCAAGCGGCGCCAAGTGAACCCACCCCCCGCCTTCCCGCCACCTCAGGACGGTGTCGAGAGCGCGATCGGCCCGGATGATGTGCCCGCCTCGGCCATCGGTGCCAGCCGCGCACGTTTCACCGGTGCCGTCTCCGGCACCTGGGTGATCGCCACCAGGCCCACCACCACCGCGCCGATCATGTACCAGGCCGGCGCCAGCGGATTGCCGGTCAACTGCGTCAGCCACGCCACCACGAACTGGGTGGAACCGCCGAATACCGAGATCGCCACCGCATAGATCATCCCCAGCCCGCCGGAGCGCACATGCGCTGGCAGCGATTCGGTCACCGCCACCAGCACCGTGCCGGTGGACAGCGTCGAGGCGATCGCCAGCACCGCGGTAATGCCGAACAGCGCCACGCCGGAACGCTCGCGCCCCAGCAACCAGAACGCGGGAAAGATCAGCAGCAGCAACACCACCCACGGCACCACCATCACCGGCTTGCGGCCGATCCGGTCGGACAGCCAGCCGCTGAGCGGATCGCACACCAGCCCGCACAGCCCCACCATCACCGTGGCACCCAGCGCCAGGCGCTCGGGCATGCCCAGCGTGGCGTTGGCATAGGTGGTCATGTAGTCGAGCACGTAATTGGTGGTGGTCGCGGCCGCCAGCATCGCCAGACCCAGCAGCGCCACCCGCCGATAGCTCGGCATCCACGGCTCGGACGGCGGCGCCGCGGGCCGGGTCGCGGTGGCGTCCAGCGTTTCCACCAGGTTGCGCCGCATGAACCAGCCGAACGGCACGATCACCGCGCCCAGTCCCAGCGCCAGTCGCCAACCCCACGCATCCAGCGCCGTCGGGCTGAGCCAGTGCGCCAGCAGTACGCCGACCAGCCCCGCCATCAACACCGCCGCATCCGCGCTCATCGCCTGCATCGAGATGTACAAGCCCCGACGCATCGGCGGCGCCGCCTCCATCAGGAAGGCCGTGCTCGGCCCCACCTCGCCGCCCAGCGCGAAGCCCTGCAGCAACCGGAACCCCACCACCAGCGCAGGTGCCCACAGGCCGATGGCCGCGTATGAAGGCGTCAGCGGCAAGCCGATCACCGCAATGCCGATGAGCGCGAACGACAGCAACATCGCCGGCTTGCGCCCGCGCCGATCGCCCATCCGCCCGATCACCCACGCGCCCAGCGGACGGGTCAGAAAGCCCGCGCCGAAGGTCGCCAGCGAAGCGAGCAGGCTGACGCCGGGACGATCCGAGGGAAAGAACGTGCGACCGATCTGCGCGGCAAAAAACGCGTAGGTGATGAAGTCATAGAACTCCAGCGCATTGCCCAGCGCCACCGCGACCACATGCCGCCGAGGCAACACACGCGCCGCCCGCGGATCGAGGCCCGCGGCGTCCGCGACATGATCGGTCATCGAAATCCCCCGGCAGCCCCTGCTGCATCTGGCGCAGCATCGGGCACGGGGGCATTCAAGGCAATCGGCGGATGTTCGGCGCCGATCGTCGGCTCTCCGTTCCACAAGCTCGCCGGCATGGAATCAGAGACGACATTGCCGTTGCTGCCCGCAAAGCATGTCCACGCTGCGGGCTTTGAATTCGCCCCTGTTTTGAATCCCGCTTTGGAAAGTAAACTCCGACGATGGCCTCCGTCGTCATCGGCCCATCGCTGCCGCAAGTCCGCAATACTTCGCTCGTGGCTTCCTGGCTCCATGACTTGCGAAGGGCGCCCTCACCCCTCAGGCACCCTGCGCAAGATCTTGATCGAGCAGGACGTTCTTCGGGAAACCTCGACCTCTGCCACATACTCCGCACGGAAGGCTTCTCATCCGGCCCATCGCCACTATCTGACAAGGACCCTCGTCATGACGCACTTCAAAGACAGTTTCAATCAGCACACCGATGTGATCTACGGGACCGGACTGTGGATTCACATCTACATCTACAACTATTACTTCGGCTGGCCCACCAGCCAACCCATCGGCAAAAAAGATATCAACATGAATCTGCCGAAGGGAACGTTCGATCCCTACATGTCCATGGCGCACGACAAGTACGGCAACAACGTCATCAATCGCTACAACGAGCCGATCCACCCGAAGTCGTTCCCTGTCGACAAGGCGACGAAGACTGTGGGATCAGCAGCCCTGAAGCCGGTCGCCACGACATACGACTCCACCACACAGGCTCTCGCGCAGTCCTATATTGATGCCCTGAAAGCGTGCAAGCACCTGGGAACGGAATCCATCGAGGGCGCAATCACGGAGCGATTGATCCGCACGCTGGGCAAATACGAAAAAATGCAGGCCATCGACTTCAAGAAGTCGCAGTTCAACGCGAAGGAGTCGAGCCGGATCACCAACCACCTCTACGACGTCTGCATCCGCCGCTCGTGCAAGTACGGCGTGTTCTACTTCACCCACGTCAAGAGCGCGACGTTGCACTACATCCTTGACGAGATGGACATGAGCACCATCGTCAACAAGACGATGCTCACCAACGAGACCGCCGGCGGCAAGAAGGTGCCGATCTGCACTTCCGAGCTGCGCTACATGTTCCGCCACTGGAACAGCCTCAAGGACAAGTCCGTGCTTTTCTACGACGGCTACCGTACCTGCGAGGCGCCGTGGTATGACACACGCTGGCAGTCCACGCGCGCCGACTGGGCCGATTACGCCATCGCTCGCGTCGCCAAATACCGATCAACCATCGCGGCCACGATGGGCAACTCGTCCCTCCTGAGCGAATTCGACAGGCTGGCCAAGTTCTACGGGTTGGCACGAACACCGGTGACGGCGCGCAAGGTGATCGAGAGTTTCCACGCCCTGCCCGCCAACCTGACGAACCACCCGGCGGATGACACGATCCCGACTTGAAGTCCGCGGCGTCCGGAAAATGTGCCGAGGGCATTCCGAGCGTCCCCGGCGCCACGCCTGAACTTCGCGGCCACGGCTCGGAGCGTTGCGCGCAAGGCTGCAAGCCTTGCCGCTACAGAGGTGCGTGCCTTGCGCACAAGGGTTTCAGGCTTGCACGCAAGGATGGAACCTTGCGCGCGAACATGCCGGGACGGCGCCCGAGGTTGGAAGTTTGCGGGGGGATGTTTCAGCGTCGCAAACGGATCAGCTGCGTTGGCTGGATCGATTGCGGCGAGGGCGCTTCGTCGCTCCGCGCTGAACGAGGGCCGTGGCCCTACCCGCTCGTCAGGCGCGCAGCGCTCGCTCGACGTCATCCGCCATGACCCCGGCGCGGGCGACCGCGGCGCGCAGTTGCTCCTCGCTGACGCCGAATTTTTCGGACCAGTAGCGGACCTCGTAGTCCTCGTTGACGTTGATGCGGTTGCGGTCGGCCGGACCGCGCTTGCTGGTGTCGTCGCTCATGGCAGGCTCCTGATGACAGGGCCTGTCGTGTACCACCGCAAACGTGAAACGGCTGTCGAGCGCGCCGTCGTGCAGGGGGAAATTCATACTTGCGTGGACCCGCAATAAACCGATCAACGGCGTTGCTGTGCCGACACGTGGTCGAGTGCCGTCGTCACACACATCTCAATCGAAATGCTCGATGTCGTCCGGCATACGCAGCCAGGCGTGCTGACGCTCCTCGTACACCGACACCCGTGGCTGGGGGAAATGTGGATCGGCAAAGGCGCCGACCGCCACGGTGACGAATCCCGGCACCCCGTCGGCCTCCCAGCACACGGTGGCGCCGCAGTTGCCACAAAACCGGAACCGGGCGACGGCGCCGCTGTCACCGGCCTGGGCGTATTCCCGGCTGTGCCCCTCGATCGTCA
>DASSXP010000317.1:0-7858 GCA_035703755.1 Rhodanobacteraceae bacterium
CAGGTCCAGAAGCCGTTCCAGGCGTTGTCAGCACTGGCCAGGCCGCCGGTGGAGCTGCCATCCAGCACGTACACGTTGACCTTGGCCGGGTTCCAGTTCTTCAGCATCAGGGCCAGTTCCTGCTTGCCATCCTGGCTGCCGTCGAGGTCGCCGGCGGCCATGTCGAAGCCGGTGAATGACTGGTTCAAGGTCCACTTGTCGATCAACTGCAAGGCACCGTTGCTGGTGCGTGCCAGCACGTCGATCGTCAGGTGGTCGCCACCGTACGTGGTCGTGCCGCGTGCGACTACGACTTCGTCCTGGCCGTCACCGTTGAGGTCGGCGCGGATGGCTTTCAGGAAAGTGCCGCCGGTGCCGACCACGGAGCGCCAGCTGGTGTTCAAGCTGGCACTGAAGGGCGGCGCCGAGCCAGTGCCACCAGCCAACGACCATTCGTGCAGGCGGCTGGCGCTGCTGTTGTTGGTGAAGTCGAGGAGATCCAGCATTTCGTCGTCATGGCCCAGCGTCAGGCGTCGCCCGAACGGTGTGTCGTCGCAGCTCAAGGCGCTGCTGGGCCGGGGCAACAGGTCCGTCGAGCTGGATTGCGCGTAGGCGGGCGGCAACAGCCCCGCGACGCCGGACAACACGGCGCTCAACAGGCAGGCGCTGAGCGCGCGGGGGGACAAGCCGGTTGTCGCGCGTGGCGCGGCGGACCCCGGTACGTGCGAACGGGAAGGTCGGAAGGCAGTGTTTCGGAAACGCGCAAGCTTCATGTCGCTCTCCTGTTGGCCGGTTACAGGGCCGGCCTGACAGCTACAACGACATTGGCGGGCAAATCAGCTCACGGGCACGGCATTGGTCGTCACGGCGGGCGTAGTGGCAGGCGTGCCGGGGAGGTCGGCGCTGTGGTGCGCCACCCAGGCGCCGATCAAGGCCGATACGTACGGAATGGCTTGCGCCGACAGGATCGCTACCCACAACTTGCCTTCGATGTAGGTGCCGCCGAAGGTGAAGATCATGCCGCAGACCGCCAGCGCCAGTGCGACGGCCATCAACAATTCCTCGCGCACCGGTGCAAAGGCGGCGAAGCCGGAGCCGCCCATGCGGCGGCTCTTGGCGGTGACCACGAAGGCGGTTTTCTGGCGTGTCAAACCGTGCAGGATGCCGCGCGCGATGGCGTGCGACAGGCCCATGCTGGCAATCGAGGCGGCCAGCGTGTCGCGCCAGCCGCAGGGAACCTCGGCGCGGTACAGCACGATGCCGAACACCGCCTTGGCGATGAAAAAGCCGATCACCGGGATCAGGAACAACTGCATCGGCAGGCTGAAATATTGCGGCGCACCGATCATGCCGGCGGTCCAGAACAGTGCCATCAGCGTGAAGATCAGGTGCAGCGCATCGGCGAACCAGCTGAACCAGCCGGTCAGGAAGTGGAAGCGCTGGCCGGCCGAGAGTGGGCCCTTTTGCGTCATCCAGTCCCAGCGACCCTTGAGAATCTGCATCGCGCCGAAGGCCCAGCGGTAGCGCTGCGATTTGTAGGCCTTGAAGTCGGCCGGGGTCAGGCCCTTGCCCATCAGTTCGTCGACGTAGACCAACTGGTAGCCGGCGTGCATCAGGCGCAGGCCGAGCTCGGCGTCCTCGCAGATGGTCCACTCCGACCAGCCACCGGTGCCTTCCAGTGCCGAGCGGCGCACCATGGTCATGGTGCCGTGCTGGATGATCGCGTTGCGCTCGTTCCGGTGGTGCATGCCGATGCGGAAGAAACCGTCGAACTCCCACGCGGTCCAGCGGCGGAAGCGGTTGCCCTCGAAATCGCGGTGTGCCTGCGGGCACTGCACCACGGCGACTGCGGTATCGTTGAAGTGGCCGGTCAGCCGCGACAGCCAGTCCGCGCGCACCACGTAGTCGGCATCGACCACGGCGATCACTTCGGCGCGCGGGTCGGTTTCCTTGAGGCCGAAATTGAGCGCGCCGGCCTTGAAGCCCGGCCAGGGTTCCAGGTGGAAGAAGCGGAAGCGTGGACCGAGTTGAGCGCAGTAGTCGCGCACCGGCTGCCAGACCTTGGGATTCTTGGTGTTGTTGTCGATCACCAGCACTTCGAAGTTGGCGTAGTCGAGCGCGGCCAGCGAGTCCAGCGTCAGCTGCACCATTTCTGGTGGCTCGTTGTAGCAGGCGAGGTGGATGGACACGAACGGTTGCTCGGCCGCCGGTGAAGGTTCCAGCAACTCCGCATGGCGCAGCCAGCGCCGTCGCCACAACACTTCAGTGAACTCGAAGCCGTTGATCAGCAAGATGGCCAGGATCGCCACCTGAGCCGGGAACAGCAGCACCAGCATGGCCCAGTCGAACGGCCCGAGGTAGAAGTTGAACGGCAAGGTGGCCGACCACACGATCAGCCCCGCGGCGAGTTGCATCAGCAGCAGGAAAAAGAACCGGCCGGCCAGCTTGAAGCGACGGAAGCGGCGTGCAAAGCCGATCATTGGCACGAGCGCCAGCAGGCTCGCCGCCAGCGCTTTCCACGGCCAGGCGGTGTCCTCGGTGACCGGGCCGGTGAGCGGGAACTTCAGCTTGCGGTCGGCGCCGAACATGCCCCAGTAGGCACCGGTGCGGCCTTCGCCGAGGTTCTCCTTCCACGGCTGGTCGAAGGCTTCCATCACGTAGTAGTCGATGCCGCGCGCGCGCGCGGCGAGGAACCACTGGCGCAGATAGATCGCCTCGTTGGAAATCGACGGGATCGCGTTCTGGAAACGGTCGCCGTTGGATGGCCAGCCGGTTTCGCCGATCACGATCGGCTTGTCCGGATAGAGCTGGCGCAGGCGGTCGTAGCGGGTCAGCACGTCGCCCACCGCATCCTTGCGCGGCACGCCTTCCCAGTACGGCAGCAGGTGCACGGTGATGAAATCGACGTGCTCGACCAGCTCGGGGTACTTCTCCCAGATATGCCAGGGCTCGGCAGTCGACACCGGCTGGCGGATCGCCGCGCGGGCGCGGTCGAGGTAGGCCATCAAGGCCTCCGGTTCCATGTCGTGGCGCAACAGCACCTCGTTGCCGATCTCGACCCGGCTGATGGTCTTGGGGTAGCGCCGCGCCTGCGCGATCAGTGCATCCAGCTCCTGTTCGTTGCGGCGCAGGCGGGTGTCGAGCCAGGCGCCGCCCAGCACGTCCATGCTCTGCGCCTTCGCCAGGCGATACACCTGCGGGTTTTCCAGCGAAGTGTAGGTGCGAACGCGGTGGCTGTACTTCGATAGCAGCTTGAGGTCGGCGGCGATCTGCGCGTCGTCCGGGTAGCTCTGATCGAACGGGCTCTGGTAGCGCTGGTAGGCCGACAGCGCAAAGCCGGAAACCTCGCCGTGCCAATCGTCCGGGCCGTGCGGCAGGTTGCTCCACCACCACAAACCAAAGTTGCACGCCGCCACCAGCAGCGCCAGCAGCAGGGCGGCAAGGAACGACGCGGCCCGGCGGCCGGCGCCCTCGTTCGAGTTGTGATTGACGCTCAAGGCGAACCCCGGGCCACATGGCCCCCGGAAAACCGTCAAAGCTTAGCGAAGCGGGGCGCCCCGGCTCAATGTGCGCATGCACATCCGGTCAGGGCCGGCTCAGCTGTGCCCGGCACGGTGGTGCCGGAGCGTCGCGCCACGGGTCGACAGCGGGCCTTGCCATGGGTTGACTCCATTCCGCTCACGGCACGAATATGCATCCGTTGTCGATGGGGGTGCATTGGCAACCATTCCGGCATGCAAGGCGATCAGTCATGGCGCAGCGCTTGACATTCGGGCGCCTCGTTGGCTGGTTCTGCCGCGCATGACGCGCCGCAAGTGCCGGAAAAACAACCGAACATCAACAGGGAGTCCCAAGGAATGAAGACAGTCAAGTTCGTCGGTGTGGTCGCGGCGCTGTCTCGGTATGGACGAGATCAGGTGCAATCAACCACTGAGTCGGGAATAGGAGTGCGGTCGTGACGAATTTGGTTAGCTGGCTCATATTTTCTGCGCAGATGGTGGTCGCTGCGTTTGCTGGCGCACTGATCGACCGCTTGATTTCGGGTTCAAGCCGATTTGATACCAATGAGCGGTTCCGGACGATTGTGACGACGGCCATGTCATTCATTTTGTTGGGTTTGACGCTCATCATGAATCACGAAAATTGGTCCAATTCCGATACATCGTTCCGCATGCTGCATCCCGAGTACCCGCCGAGCTTTGCCTGGGCCAAGGCATTCGAGTGGATTGACGTCGTGCTGCTCGGCATCCTGATAGCGCTGCCGTTCATGGCCAGTCACAAGATCAGCGATGCGAAGGTCAAGCGGCGTTATCTGGCCGCCAGTCTGGCGATGTTCGTGATTGTGCCGCTGTGGGTGATCTTTTCGCTGGTGTGGTCGATGAAGTAAGCATGTGGCCGCCGCCGTGATGGCGGCGGCCTTGCGTGCTGTGTGGACTGCGTGCCGTGGATGACGTTTGCGTCTGGAGGAAGTGCGAATGAACATTACCGCTGAAGGCGTGTTGCTTGGCGTTTGCTGGTTTCTGGTGGCGTCCTGGTTGTTCTTTCTGCTGCGCATCGGCATGAATGCAAGGGATGTTGAAGCACCGGGCCGCGCGCATTTGCTGCGTGGCTATCTGCTCGGCATCGTGGGCCTGGCGCTGGTTTCCGCGTTCATCGGTTTCGTGGTTCTGGCCATCGGCGTGGGGGCGATTTTCCCATCTATGCTGCAGGTGAGCGCGCCACTGGCTTGTCCGGCTGGCGCATTCGATGTGGTCTCGCAAAGCTATTCCTACAAACCGGGGCAAAGTGGTGTTTCACGCACCTTCATTTGCACGTTGGCCAGCGGCGAAAAGCGTGAAATCCTGTGGCCGACCATTGCCTATGCCGGGCTTATCTACAGTGCCTTGCTGCTGACGGTCTGGTTGTGGCTTGGCAAGCTGGGTCTGCGGGTGATTCGCCGTGGTTCAGCATGTCAGCCGGGCGAGTCAAACGGCCAGTACGACGTTCGGCAGCGGCATGAATTGCAATCGCGTTTGGCGCGTGTTCGCGCGATTTTGCAGTCGAAGGCTGTCGCCGACAAAGCGTCCGCGACCGACGATATTGCCGAGCGGCTGCGGCAGCTGCAATCGCTGCGTGACCAGCGGCTGATCAGCGCACAAGACTACGATGCCAAAAAGGCGCAGATCCTGGCGCAGCTTTGATTGACCCGGGAATCACCGCGCCGTCCGCGTGCGCGCTGACTTGGCGCGACGAGGGATGGCAACCACGGGCTGATTGGGCGGTCGCTCGTCAAAGGCGACGGCTGGCGCGGGGCCGCGTTGCGGTCGCTACAGCCACTTGGCCCGGCGCAGGGCGAAGAACAGGCCGATGCACAGGGTGCAGGTGAAGCCGATCATCACCGGGTAGGCCCAGGGTTTGTCGAGCTCCGGCATGTGGTGGAAGTTCATGCCGTACCAACTGGTGGTGAGGGTGGGCGCGGCCAGCATGGCGGCCCAGCCGGCGAGTTTTTTCACCACTTCGTTCTGGCCGAAGGTGACCAGCGCCAGGTTGACGTTCATTGCCGCCGACAGCATTTCGCGGATGGTGCCGATGGCTTCGTTGACGCGGAACACGTGGTCGTAGACATCGCGGAAGTACACCCGTACCTCGTCGGCGATCAGTTGCGGGTGCAGCCGTACCAGCTGGTTGGTGATGTCCTGCAATGGCGCCACCGCCAGGCGCAGCGTCATCAGCTCGCGCTGCATGTCGTACAGGCGCTGGATGGTGCCGCGGTTGAAGGTCTGCGCGAACACGTCGCGTTCGAGGTCGTGCAGCTCTTCGCGGAAATCGGTCACCAGCGGCAGGAAGTTGTCGACGATGAAATCGAGGATGGCGTAGAGGCCGTAGCTGGGCCCGTTGGCGAGCAGTTCCGGGGTGTTTTCGCAGCTACGCCGCGCCGGTGCGTAGCTGAGTGAGGCGCCGTGGCGCACGGTGATGAGGTAGCGCGGGCCGAGGAAGATATGGGTCTCGCCGAAGGCGATGCTGCCGTCGATCAGTTGCGCGGTCTGCACCACGATGAATAGCGAGTCGCCGTAGGTTTCGATCTTGGTACGCTGGTGCGCCGATTGCGCGTCTTCGATGGCCAGATCGTGCAGGCCGAATTCTTCCTGCAGTTGCTCCAGCAGCTCGGCGCTGGGTTCGTGCAGGCCGACCCAGACGAAGCTGTCCGGGTCCTTGAGCACGTCGCTGATGGCCTCGATGGTGACGTCGCCGATGCGCGTGCCGTTCTTGTGGTAGGCAACGCAGTTGACCACCATCGATTGCTCGGTCGGACAGCGCGGGACGAGATTGTTCATGCCGGCATCATGCCGGTTGCGGGCGGGCGCTGGCAATTGCTGGCAATCGCTGCGATCACGGCTGGACGCCTTGCCGGATCGGCCGCGACGGATCGGCGATCCAGCCGCTCCAGGAGGGTGCGAACAGCCGCGAACCGTGCAGGCCGGCGTGTTCCATCGCCAGCAGGTTGGAGCAGGCGGTGACGCCGGAACCACACATGTGCACCACGTTGCGGGGCGAACGGCCGCCGAGCAGGGCGTCGAACTCTTGCTTGAGACGGCTGGGCGATTTGTGGATGCCGTGTTCCAGATTGTTGCTGAAGGGGCGATTGCGGGCGCCGGGCACATGGCCGCCGACGCGGTCGATCGGCTCGTTTTCGCCGTGGTAGCGCGGCGCGGCGCGGGCGTCGAGCAGCAAGGTATCGGGCAATTCCAGCAGGGTGCGCAGTTCGTCCTGGTAGACGATCTGGCGCGGGTCGAAATCCATCGGCGTGAGTGGCGCGCTGTCGTGGCCGGTGGTCTGGCTGAGCGGCAAGCCGGCGGCCCGCCAGGCGGCCCAGCCGCCGTCCAGCACCGCGGTCTCGGCATGGACGCCGGCAACGCGCAGCATCCACCACAGGCGTGCCGCGTGTGCGCCGTTGGCATCGTCATAGGCGACGATCGGCCGTCCCGGCTGCCAGCCCCAGCCCGCCAGCGTGTGGGCGAATTGTGCCGCGCTCGGCAGTGGGTGGCGGCCGAGGCTGGGGTTGGGTGAGGACAAGTCGCGGTCGAGGTGCGCGTACACGGCGCCGGGGATATGGCCGGCCCGATAATCGCGTTCGCCACGCGCGGTGTCCGCCAGTTCAAAGCGGCAATCGACGATCAGTGACTCGCGCAGATCGCGCGCGGCGAGTTCGGCGCAGGAGAGAAGTGTGCTGGTCATGGCTGGGCAAGTCGCTGTTGGAGGTTGGTGAGAATCAGCGCCGTGGCGCCCCAGATGCGGTATCCCTGAAAGTGGAACTCGGCCATTTCCCGTTCACCGTGGTCGGTGCGGTAGCGTTGCCGCACCATGTTGCGCGGGTCGAGCAGGTAACTCAATGGCACGGCGAACAGTTCGGCCACTTCGCCGGGCTGCGGGCGCAGCGCGGGCTGGCCGTCGATGCGTGCCACCACCGGGGTCACGCAAAAGCCGCTGATGGTTTCCAGGCAATCGAGAAAACCGAGTGGCGTGACCAGGGCGGCGGGCAGGGCGATTTCCTCCTCTGCCTCGCGCAGGGCGGTGGCGATGACATCGCGGTCGGCGGGATCGCTGCGGCCGCCGGGAAAGCTGACCTGACCGGGATGCTGGCTGAGGCGATCGTCGCGGCGGGTGAATAGCAGTTCGGTTGCGGCGCCGTCGCCGCGCAAGGCCAGCAAGACGGCGGCCGGCACCGCGTGCAGGGGTGCCGACAATGCTTGCAGCAACGCGCGGTTCCAGCCGGGCGCGCGGGGCGGATCGTCGAGCGGCCGCAATGCCGCGCGCAATTTCCCGTCGCTGGGCGTCACGAGCGGCCCTTGGCGCGCAGCGCCAATTGCCGCATCACGGCCTGTCGCTGTGCGTTGTCGAG
>DASSXP010000033.1:0-8802 GCA_035703755.1 Rhodanobacteraceae bacterium
CAAACGGCGCAAAGCGACTTGCGCCCAGTTCTTCCAGGCGGGCGTCGAGGCGCTGGCCGATGGTGCAGAATTCGGGATAGCTCGAATCGCCAAGACCGAGCACGGCAAATGCCAGCCCCGCCAGTTTCGGCGCCCGTTTGCCGGCGATGAAGTCGAACAGGCCACGCGCATCATCGGGCGGCTCGCCCTCGCCCTGGGTGCTGATGACCAGCAGCAGGTGGGTTTCCCTGGCGAGGTCGCGGGTCGGATAGGCATCGGCGCGCACCACACGCACCGGCAACTGGGCGGCCTCCGCCTGCGCCGCGATACGCTCCGCGCACCGTTTGGCGTTGCCGGTCTGGCTGCCGTAGAGCACGGTCAGGCGCTTGCCCACCGGGGCTGGCGCCGGCACCGGCGTCAGCACGACCGGCAGGCCGGTTGCGCGCCGGGAGGCCCACGCCGCCACCCAGTACAACTCGTGCGGCCCCAAACCATCGGCAAACCGGGTCAGGCTGGCAACTTTGTCCGCGCTCAATGGCGTCGGAAGAATCTCGGCGGGCACGGCGCTCATCGCATCACCTGCAAGCGTTTGGACGTATGGACGGCCATACTATGAATCCGTGTTGCGCTGCGGAAAGGATCGCGCGGAATGTGGTTATGCCGCGCCCGCCAGCGTCATTCCGCCCGCGTGCCGGCGGCGGCATCGCCCCTTACAATGCGCGACATGAATCCACCACCCATCGAAACCCGCGCCACACCGCGCCAAATGCTGGGCATGCCGGCCGCCCGCTTTCTGTCCGTGTACTGGCAGAAGCATCCATTGCTGATTCGGGCCGCCTTCCCCGATTTCCAGCCACCGATCAGCCCCGACGAGCTGGCCGGGCTGGCCCTGGAAGAGGCCGCACTGGCGCGGCTCATCGTGCACGACCGTCAGCGTGACCAGTGGCGGGTCAAATCCGCCCCGCTGGCAGAAGCGGACTTCACCAGCACACCGCCAGCGGACTGGACCTTGCTGGTGCAGGACGTCGACAAGTGGGACGCCGACGTCGCCGCCTTGCTTGCGCATTTCCGCTTCTTGCCGAGCTGGCGCATCGACGACGTCATGATCAGCTACGCCGAGAATGGCGGCGGCGTCGGCGCCCATGTGGACCAGTACGACGTGTTCCTGCTGCAAGGGTTGGGCCGGCGCCACTGGCATATCGACGCCCGTCCCAACCCGCCACTGGCATTCCGGCCGGATGTGGAACTCAAGCAACTGGCCGACTTCACGCCCAGCCACCGCTGGACGCTGGAACCCGGCGACATGTTGTACTTGCCACCCGGCGTACCCCACGACGGCATTGCCGATGGCGACTGCATGACGATTTCGGTCGGCATGCGGGCGCCCTCCGCGGCCGAACTGCTGCTGGACCTGTCCGAGCATCTGGCCGAATTCCTGCCCGAATCACAGCGTTACGCCGACCCGGATCTGGCCCCGGCGGGACGCGCCGGGGAAATCGACGCCGCAGCACTGACCCGCGCCGCCGCCGCGCTCGGGCCACTGGCCGGCGCGCTCGACCGCCATGCCTTCGCTGACTGGTTCGGCCGCTTCATCACCCGCTACCGCAGCGCCCAGTTCGCCGCCGCGCCGCCGCGCCCACCCGGCGCCACCGCGCTCGAGCGCGCATTGGCCAAGGGGGCCCGCTTCAGCCGCCACCCGTGGTCGCGCTGCGCCTGGCACGCACGCGGCCGCGGCGCCATGCTCTACGTGGCCGGTGAAGCCTGGCCCTGCTCCGCCGCGCTGGCCCGCACGCTGTGTGCCGAACGCGATTTCACCCTCGACGATAGCATCACCCCAGGCGACCGCCAGACCGTGCTCGGCCTGCTTGCGGGCGGTCACCTGCTGCTGCGGAAAAACCGATGAACACCCCTGCTTTCCACGTCGAACGCGCCGACTGGGATCGCGACCTCGGCGCCCTGCGCGCCGTGCGCGAGGCGGTTTTCATCGAGGAGCAGCGGGTGCCGGTCGAGCTCGAATGGGACGATCTCGATGCCCGCTCGGATCACATGCTGGCACGCGATGCCAGCGGCCAGGCGATCGGCACCGGCCGCCTCACGCCGGAACGCAAGATCGGTCGCATGGCGGTACTGGCCGACTGGCGCGGCCACGGCGTCGGATCGGCACTCCTGACCGCGCTGATCGATCGCGCCCGGGAACGCGGTTGGCTGGACATCGAACTGCACGCCCAGGTTGCCGCCATGGCGTTCTACGCCGGCCACGGTTTCGAGCCCTGGGGCGAAGAATTCGACGAAGCTGGCATACGCCACCAACGCATGCGTCGCCGCATCGAACCACACACGCCGCCCCCGGCCGAACGCGGCACGCCAGTCGCGCGCCCGCCTGCGCAGCCCTTCCAGTTCAACAGCCGCGCCAGCGCGCTGGCGGCGCTGCTTGAGGTGATCCAGGACGCCCGCCACGCACTGCAATTCCAGACCCACAACCTCGACCCCGCGCTGCTGGATGACGACGCCGTACTGGAGGCCTTGCGCCGGGTAGCCAGCTCCAACCGCGGCGCCAGCCTGCGTTTTCTGCTGCACGATCCGGCCGAAGTGCTGCGCCGGGGCCATCGCCTGATCGCGCTGGCGCAGCGCCTGCCGAGCCGGTTCGCGTTTCGCCAACTGATCGAGGACGAGCCACTGGCGTACCCGTCCGCTTTCGTGCTCAACGACGTGGGCGGCTACCTGTTTCGGCCGCTGGCCAGCCGTTTCGACGGCCGTGGCGACCGTTGCGCGCCGGGCGAGGCGGCGCCGCTGGCCAACTGGTTCGAGGAAAGCTGGAACCGAGCCCAACCCGCGGCTGAACTGCGCCCACTGGATTTGTGATTTCACTGCCGCAGTGCAGCAGCAAGCCGTTATAATTCCGTATTCGGTCGCCCTGTCGGGTGGCTTTTCGCCGATGCGTGGGGCGCATCGTATCGTCAATCACCGGTGGTGACGTGAGTACAAACCTGATCCGCGAGTTTTCAGCCAGTTCCCAACTCGGCAGCAATGCCGATTATGTCGAAGCCCTCTACGAAGCCTGGCTCGCCAACGCCGACGCGGTTCCAACCGACTGGCGCAACTATTTCGACAGCCTGCCCGGTGGCGGTGGCGACATCCCCCACTCTGGCGCCATTGCCCGCATTGAAGCCGCGCAGCGGCAGCGCCATCACGGTGCCACTGCGACGCCCGCGGACGACACCCACGCCCGCAAACAGGCTGGCGTGCTGCGCCTGCTGACCGCCTACCGCTCGCGTGGCCACCTCGCCGCCGAGCTCGATCCGCTCGGCCTCGCCGCCAAACATCCCGCACCGGATCTGGAGCTGGCCTTTCACGGCTTGAGCAACGCGGATCTCGACACCGAATTCGACACCGGCACCTACGCCGGCGGTGGTCAGCGCCTCAAGCTGGGCGATTTTCTGGCCCGCCTCAAAGCCACCTACACCGCGACCATCGGCGCCGAATTCATGCACATCAGCGACCATCAGCAACGGCGCTGGGTGTACGACCATCTGGAGCAAGCCGCCGGCAACGCCGGTCTCAGCGCCGATGAAAAGCAGCGCGTGCTGGAGCGACTCACCGCCGCCGACGGCCTGGAGCGCTACCTGCACACCAAGTACGTCGGCCAGAAGCGCTTTTCGCTGGAAGGCGGCGACAGCCTGATTCCGCTGGTCGACGACATCGTGCGCCGCGGCGGCAACGACGGCATGCGCGAGCTGGTTATCGGCATGGCCCATCGCGGTCGCCTCAACATGCTGGTCAACGTGCTCGGCAAGCCGCCGCTGCAACTGTTCGACGAGTTCGAAGGCCGTTTCCAGCATGCCGACGACCCCGACCACAGCGGCGACGTCAAATACCACATGGGTTTCTCCGCCGACGTCAAGACCGCCGGCCACAGCGTGCATCTGGCGCTGGCCTTCAACCCCTCGCACCTCGAAATCGCCGACCCGGTGGTGGTCGGTTCGGTGCGCGCGCGGCAGACCCGCCGCCGCGACGAGACCCGCCAAAACGAAATTCCACTGCTGATCCACGGCGATGCCGCCTTTGCCGGCCAGGGTGTGGTGCCGGAACTGTTCCAGATGTCGCAGACGCGTGGCTTTGGCGTCGGCGGCACCATCCATGTGGTCATCAACAACCAGATTGGCTTCACCATCTCCAACCCGCAGGATGCCCGCTCGACGCTGTACTGCACCGACGTGGCGAAGATGGTCAACGCACCGATCCTGCACGTCAACGGCGACGACCCGGAAGCGGTGATCGAAGTCACTCGGCTGGCATTCGACTTCCGCCAGCACTTCAAGCGCGACGTGGTCATTGATCTGGTTTGCTACCGCCGCAACGGCCACAATGAGGCCGATGAGCCGGCCGCGACCCAGCCGCTGATGTACCAGGTGATCCGCAAGCACCCGACCCCGCGTGCGATCTACGCCGAGCGGCTGCAAAAAGCCGGCGTGATCGACGCCCATCAGGCCCAGGCCATGGTGGATGCCTACCGCAACGCGCTGGAACAGGGCAACCCGGTGACCGACCTCGACCCCGACCATCAGGGCGGCACCATTTTCCAGTGGAGCAAGCATCTGGGCGGACGCCTCGACGAAGCCGTCGACACCACCCTGACTGCCGCCACCGCGAAGCAACTGCTGGACACCATCCTGACCATCCCGGACGGCTTTGTGCTGCATCCGCGGGTGGCCAAAATCTACGACGACCGCCGCAAGATGGCCGCCGGCGAACACCCACTCGACTGGGGTTTTGCCGAAAACCTTGCCTATGCCGGCCTGATCCATGACGGCTACGACATGCGCCTGGTCGGCCAGGATTCGGGGCGCGGCACCTTCTTCCACCGCCACGCCGTGCTGCACGACCAGAAAACCGGCCATACCGCGTTGCCGCTGGCGACGATCAACCCCGAGCGCGACGTCGAGATCATCGATTCCTTGCTGAGCGAGGAAGCGGTAATGGCATTCGAGTACGGCTATGCCACCGCCGACCCGGAAACCTTGACCATCTGGGAAGCGCAGTTCGGCGACTTCGCCAACGGCGCGCAAGTGGTGATCGACCAGTTCATCAGCGCGGGCGAAGCCAAGTGGGACCGCCTCTGCGGCCTCACCCTGTATTTGCCGCATGGCTACGAAGGCCAGGGCCCGGAGCATTCCTCCGCCCGCCTCGAGCGCTACTTGCAATTGTGCGCCCTCAATAACATGCAGGTGTGCGTGCCGACCACCCCGGCGCAAACCTTCCACATGATCCGCCGCCAGATGCTGCGCAAGGTGCGCAAGCCGCTGGTGGTGATGACGCCGAAATCACTGCTCCGGCACAAGCTCGCCGTCTCCACGATGGCCGACCTCGAACACGGTCATTTCCACCTGGTGATTCCCGACCAGCGTCTGAAGTCGCCGAAGAAGGTCAAGCGCGTGGTGCTGTGCTCCGGCCGCGTCTACTACGACTTGTTCGAGCAGGCCGAGAAGGACGGCCTGGACAACGTCGCCCTGGTGCGGGTGGAACAACTCTATCCGTTCCCGCGCAGCGAAGTCAGCGCCGAGCTGGCCAAGTACCCGGGCGCCAAAGAGGTCGTCTGGTGCCAGGAAGAACCGATGAACCAGGGTGCCTGGTTCCAGATTCGCCATCACCTGCAAGCCTCGATCAGCGACAAGCACACGCTGAGCTACGCCGGCCGTGCCCGTTCACCGGCGCCCGCCTGTGGCCACATGAGCGAGCACGTCGCCGAGCAGACCGCGCTGGTGGAACAGGCGCTCAGCAAGCCCATCGACAACAATCACGCCGCCGAATGACGGACCGCGAGCGGCGCCGGCCACGCGCCCGCCGCAACCGATCCATGTGACGCGCAACAACCGAACGATCAACAGGAATCACCTGACATGGCCATCGAACTGAAAGTCCCGGTACTCCCCGAGTCCGTCTCCGACGCCGTCATCGCCGCCTGGCACAAGCAGGCCGGCGACGCCGTCAGCCGCGACGAGAACCTGGTAGACCTGGAAACCGACAAGGTGGTGCTGGAAGTGCCATCGCCGGTCGATGGCGTGTTGAAGGAAATCAAGCATCAGGTCGGCGACACCGTGACCGGCGAGCAGATCATCGCGGTGATCGAGGAAGGCGCGGTGGCCGCCGCCCCGACAGCTCCGGCACCCGCAGCGGCGCCGGCAGCGGCAGCGGCGAGCGCCAAGGCCGCAGGTGAAGCGGTGTTGTCGCCGGCTGCGCAACGCGTCGCCACGGAAACCAAGGCCGACGTCGCGGCCATCACCGGCAGCGGCCGCGACGGCCGCATCATCAAGGAAGACGTGGTCAACGCCGCCAGCCGGAAACCAGCCGCCGCGCCGACCGCCGCCACGGCCATCCCGAGCCCCGGCTCGCGTGCCGAAGAGCGCGTGCCGATGACCCGCATCCGCAGCCGCATTGCCGAGCGCCTGATGCAGTCCAAGAACTCGATCGCCATGCTGACTTCCTTCAACGAGGTCAACCTGGCCGAGGTGGCGGCGATGCGCAAGGCGCTGGGCGAACGCTTCCAGAAAGCCCATGGCGTCAAGCTCGGCTACATGAGCTTCTTCGTCAAGGCTGCCGCCGAAGCGCTGAAGCGCTACCCGGTGGTCAATGCCTCGGTGGACGGCAGCGACATCATCTACCACGGCTACCAGGACATCTCGATCGCGGTCTCCACCGACAAGGGCCTGGTGACGCCGGTGCTGCGCGATGCCCAGGACATGAGCTTCGCCGACGTCGAGCGCGCCATCGGCGACTACGCCAACCGCGCCCGCAACGGCGGCCTCAAGCTGGAAGAGCTGCAAGGCGGCACCTTCACCATCACCAACGGCGGCACCTTTGGCTCGCTGTTGTCGACGCCGATCGTCAACCCGCCGCAGAGCGCGATCCTCGGCATGCACACCATCAAGGAGCGCGCCGTGGTCGAGAACGGCCAGGTGATCGCCGCCCCGATGATGTACATCGCCATCAGCTACGACCACCGCATCATCGACGGCAAGGACGCGGTGCTGTTCCTGGTCGACATCAAGAACCAGCTGGAAAACCCGCACTCGATGCTGCTGGGTCTCTGATCGCTGCGCGATCCGAGCCGGGGACGAGGGACGCGGGACGAGTCGTGAATGCGAGATTGGGCTATTCACCTGCCAACACGCCGCATCGGAGCGCCCTCGCCACTCGTCCCTCATCCCTCGTCCCAGAGTGAAATCTCCCGCGACCATGGCGCGCGCCCCACATTCCAAGGAACCGAAATCATGAGCGATCAAAAATTCGATGTCATCGTCATCGGCGCCGGCCCCGCCGGTTACGTGGCCGCGATCCGCGCCGCCCAGCTGGGCTTGAAGACCGCCTGCATCGACGCCTTCGAAGGCAAGGACGGCAAGCAGGCACTTGGCGGCACCTGCCTCAACGTCGGCTGCATCCCGTCCAAGGCACTGCTCGATTCCTCCAAGCAGTTCTGGAACCTGAGCAAACATTTTGACGTCCACGGCATCACCACCAAGGACGCCAAAATCGATATTGGCACCATGGTTGGCCGCAAGGACAAGATCGTCAAACAGTTCACCGGCGGCGTTGCCATGCTGTTCAAGGGCAACAAGGTCACGCCGTATTTCGGTAGCGGCAAACTCATGGCTGGCAACAAGGTTGAGGTGACCGGCAAGGACGGCAAAGTGGAAACCCTCGAAGCCGCCAACGTAATCCTGGCGTCCGGTTCGGTGCCGGTGGAACTGCCGTTCGCCAAGTTCGACGGCAAGCACATCGTCGACAACGCCGGCGCGCTCGACTTCGACAAGGTGCCGGGCAAACTGGCGGTGATCGGCGCCGGCGTGATCGGCCTCGAACTCGGCAGCGTGTGGAACCGCCTCGGCAGCGAGGTCACCATCATCGAAGCCCTGCCCGACTTCCTCGCCGCCGCTGATGCCGACATCAGCAAACTCGCCGCGCGCGAATTCAAGAAGCAGGGCCTCGACATCAAGCTCGGCGCCAAACTCAAAGCCGCCACCGTCAAGAAAAACCAGGTCGACGTCACCTACGAAGACAAGGATGGCGAACACACGCTGACAGTCGACAAGCTGCTGGTGGCCGTGGGGCGTCGCGCCTACACGCAAAACCTGCTGGCCGCCGACACCGGCGTCAAGACCGACGAGCGTGGCCGCATCGAAGTCGATCAGCACTGCTGGACCGGCGTCAACGGCGTGTGGGCCGTCGGCGACTGCGTGCGCGGCCCGATGCTGGCGCACAAGGGCTCGGAAGAAGGCGTGATGGTTGCAGAACGCATCGCGGGACAAAAACCCGTTGTGAACTACGACATCATTCCCAACGTGATTTACACCCATCCGGAAATTGCTGCTGTGGGCAAAACTGAAGAACAGTTAAAAGCCGACGGCGAAGAATACAACATCGGCACCTTTCCCTTTCTTGCCATCGGCCGTGCAGTTGCTGCCGATGAAGCTGAGGGCATGGTGAAAATGATTGCCGATGCCAAAACAGATCGCATACTCGGTTGCCACATTGTTGGCCCGAGCGCGGCAGATCTGGTGCAACAAGTCGCAATTGCGATGGAATTTGGCTCCACTGCCGAAGATATCGGTATGACAGTGTTTGGCCATCCAACATTCTCAGAAGCAGTTAAAGAAGCTGCCCTGGCAGTCGGTGGTCACGCCATCCACATGCCAAACAAAAAGCGTCGTTAATTTAATTGTCGCTTATTTGGAAGTCCGCTACTTCAGCTCCAAATAACCGTCAATTTAATTAACTGATGGAGAGAAAGAGAAATTGAGAGGCAGTCGCAGAAACGAATTTTTGTTT
>DASSXP010000036.1:0-13469 GCA_035703755.1 Rhodanobacteraceae bacterium
CGGAAGTGCGCCGGCGACCATGTTCCGTACCCACCCGCCGAGTGCCAAACGCAACCAGGCGGCACAACAACTGATCGCACAGCTGGCGCCTTCCAGGGAGCTTCTGGACAAACCGATATTGCCGATTGCCAGCGCCGATGCGGTGGCCATCGCCGCGGACGAGATCCAGCACGAAAACGCGGCCGCGCTCGCGGCGGTGCTCGATCCGGGGCTTGGCGAGGTTCCGGCGGCGGCACTCGCACCCATCGGCTCGGTGGGGTTTGATGATTACGCGGCCCTCGCCAATGAGGTGCAGTACGTCGGCCAGTCAAAAGCGTTGGCGCACCACAAGCTCAGCAAGAAGCGGTTGGATGCGATCAACGAGGGTTTCACGGCGCGCATGCAGGCATCACCGGCCTTGCGCGAACGCTACACGATCGCGTTCTACCGCGCCACGCAAGGCCGCTTCGCTGCCTATGGCCGGGATCTGGCCGATTCATATGCCAAGCACCAGGACTTGCATTTCGAACCGCCGTTTCCGTTGCAACGGATGTTGACCCTGAATGCGGCACTGGCCCAGGCGGATGGCGAGCTTGATCCGCGGGTGCTCGCCGCTGCCGGCCTGACCTCTTACGAGGCAATGATCGGTCGCGCGTGGTGGATGCGCAAAGCCATGGTGTTGGCCCTGACCGGCGACACCAGTCTGATCACGCGTTTGAGGGCGGCGGCGCGCGGCGACAGCGATGAACAGCGTATGACGCAGGCGGAAAGCGCCGGCGTGCGTATCGGCGGTAATGTGCATGTCGGCGAGGGCGTGCACGTCGGTAGTCGGTCGGGAGCAAACGGCAGCTCGGTCGGCGCTGAACCCTGAGAGCCTGTGAAAAAATCGCCCACCTGCTGCGGCCGCCGCCGAACGCCCCTGGCGG
This sequence comes from Rhodanobacteraceae bacterium, assembly GCA_035703755.1. Taxonomy (GTDB): domain Bacteria; phylum Pseudomonadota; class Gammaproteobacteria; order Xanthomonadales; family Rhodanobacteraceae; genus DASSBG01. Next base: position 906 of record DASSXP010000036.1, read on the forward strand.
CGGCGCGCCGGGCGCAAACTGCGGTCATTTGGTTTACCAAACTCCCTTGTTTGCGCCCAACGCACCTTGCCAGGAACGCCCGGCGACGCCCTCGCTACGGCGTTCGAATTTTTCACAAGCTCTGAGAGCCTGCGGGCCGCGGGCAATCGCGCGGATGCATTGGCGCCGGTGGGAACTGCACCGCGCCGGCCCACGCGCCTTGCATGGCGCGTGGGCCATGCAAGGTAGGTGACGGATGGATTGTGTTCTGGCTCGGAGCGGCGGTCTGCCTACGCGTGTCGCGCGATGTCCGTCAGCAGTTTCTGGCGGCGGTCCTCGGGCATGAAGGCGGCTTTTACGGCGTTCGTGGCAAGCGCCCGAAAGGTGTCGCGGCTCCAGCCGAATGCGTCGGCGCAGGCGCGGAAGTTGGCCAGCATGCCGCCGCCGAAATAGGCTGGATCGTCCGAGTTGAGGGTGACATTGAGGCCGGCTTTGAGCATCGCCGGCAATTGATGGTCGGTGAGTTTGTCGACCACGCGCAGGGCAACGTTGGACAACGGGCATACCGTCAGCGGGATTTGCGCATCGCGCAGCCGCGCCACCACGGCAGCGTCCTCGATTGCGCGCACGCCGTGGTCGATGCGGCACACGTCGAGCTGGTCGAGCGCTTCGCTGATGTAGGCGGGCGGGCCTTCCTCGCCGGCGTGGGCGGTGCGTGCGAAACCGAGTTCCTTGGCGCGCGCGTACACGGCCGCAAACTTGGCCGGTGGGTAGCCGCGCTCGGCGCTGTCGAGCCCCACCGCGGCGAAGTGCGGGTACCACGGCGCGGCCTGTTCCAGCACCGCCATGGCATCCGCGGCGGGCAAGTCGCGCAGAAAACTCAGGATCAGCGCGGTCGACAGGCCGAACTCGGCCTTGGCCTCGGCCTGCGCCGCCAACAGCCCTTCCATGATGGTGGCAAAGGCAATGCCGCGTTGGAGATGGCCTTGCGGGTCGAACATCAGGTCGATGTGTGCCACGCCGTCGGCGTGGGCGCGACGGAAATAGGCCAGCGCGAGGTCGCGGAAGTCGGTGCTGGTACGCAGCACGTTCATGCCCTGGTAGTACAGATCGAGAAAAGACTGCAAATCGTCGAAGCGGTAGGCGGCGCGTACCGCCTCGACATCGGGCCACGGCAATTCGACGCCGTTGCGTGCCGCCAGCTCGAACAAGAGTTCGGGCTCCAGCGTGCCTTCGATGTGGAGGTGCAATTCCGCCTTGGGCAGCTGCGCGAGCCAGGCTTCGGTGACGGGTTCGGTAGCGGTGCTCATGCGATCCTCGTGGAATGGATGGGGCGTCGAACTTGCACTGTAAAGAACCCCGTGCGGGCTGTCACCTTGCCGGGCACGTTTGACTCGCCAGCAGAGTTGTATATTGTCCAAAGACCAACGACGACACCAGAATGTTGGGGCCGGCAGTCACGGGAAGCGGCCCTGGAGACGAACAGACAAGGGCAAGCCATGCGGCCAGTACGGTTTTTGTTGAATGACGCGTTGCGGGAAGTCGCCGACATCGATCCGACGATGACGGTGCTGGAGTGGTTGCGTGGACCGGCGGGACTCAGCGGCAGCAAGGAGGGTTGCGCCGAAGGCGATTGCGGCGCCTGCACGGTGGTGCTTGGCACGCCGACCGAAGCGGGCGGCATGCGCTATCGGGCGGTCAACGCCTGCATTCTGTTCGTGCCGATGCTGGACGGTAGTCAGCTGCTGACCGTCGAACACCTGAAGTCAGCCGACGGTCGCTTGCATCCGGCGCAGCAGGCGATGGTCGAACAGCACGGCTCGCAGTGCGGTTTCTGTACGCCGGGTTTCGTGATGTCGCTGTTCGCGCTGTACGTCAACGAGACACGGCCAAGCCGCGCCCGCGTCAACGATGCCCTGTCGGGCAATCTGTGCCGCTGCACCGGTTATCGACCGATCTTTGCCGCCGCCGAAGCGATGTACGACATCGACTGGCAGGAGCCGGTCCATGCCCACGCCGCGGCCACGGCCAGGCGATTGCTCGATCTGCGCGCGGCAAGCGAACCGTTGGCGCTGGAGCACGCCGGCCGCCACTACTTCGCGCCGACCACGCTCGAACAACTGGACCGCCTGCGGGCCGCGCACCCTGAAGCGACCTTGCTGGCCGGTGGCACCGATATCGGCTTGTGGGTCACCAAGCTGCACCGCGAACTCGGTGAAGTGGTTTACCTCGGCAATGTCGCGGAGTTGCGAGGCGTCGAGGATCGTGCGGGGGAGCTGCTGATTGGCGCCGCCGTCACCCACGCCGAAGCGTTCGACATCATCGCCCGCGAATTTCCGGATTTTGGCGAACTCCTGCGCCGCTTTGGTTCGGCGCTGGTACGCAATTCCTCCACCGTCGGCGGCAATGTCGCCAACGGCTCGCCGATCGGCGATTCGATGCCGGCGCTGATCGCGCTCGGCACCCGCGTGGTGTTGCGTGGCCCCGGCGGCGAGCGCGAGATGCCGCTGGAAGATTTGTACGTTGCCTACGGCAAGCAATGCCGCTTGCCGGGGGAATACGTGCTGCGCTTGCGCATTCCCAAGCTGGCGCCGGGTGAAGCGTTCCGCTGTTACAAGCTGTCGAAGCGATTCGATCAGGATATTTCCGCCGTCTGTGCGGCCTTCAAGCTGCGGCTGGATGGCGATACGGTGACGGATTTTCGCGCGGGTTTTGGCGGTGTGGCGGCAGTGCCGGCGCGGGCGCGCCGTACCGAACAGGCACTGATCGGGCAAGCCTGGAATGGCGCCACGCTGGCCGGCGCCGAGGCGGTGCTGGCCGATGAGTTCAGCCCGCTGACTGACATGCGCGCCAGCAGTGACTACCGGCGTCTGGCCAGTACCCGCCTGCTGCGCAAATTCTTCATCGAGACCACCGAGCCAGACGCGGCGACCCGCGTGCTCGAAGTGGAGGCATTCCAATGATCGAACCCGGTGAAAAATCCAACCCGGCGATCCGTCAGCCGCAGCCGCACGACAGCGCCCGCATGCATGTCAGTGGCGAGGCGCGCTATGGCGACGACATGCCGGAGCCGCGCAACCTGCTGCACGCCTGGCTGCATCTGGCCAGACGCACGCACGCACGCATCACCCGCATGGACCTCGACCGCGTGCGTGCGGCGCCGGGTGTGGTGACGGTGCTGTGCGCCGGCGATCTGGCCGCCACCAGCAATGACATTGGCCCGGTGTTTCCGGGTGATCTGGTGTTCGCCGAGAACGAAGTGTTGTTCGACGGCCAGCCGCTGTTCGCGGTGGCTGCCGAGTCGCGCGAAGCGGCGCGTCGGGCGTGCATGCTGGCCGATATCGAGTACGAAGATCTGCCGGCCATCCTGGGCATCGACGAGGCACTCGCCGCCAATGCCGAGGTGGTGGCATCCAAGGAGTGGATGCGCGGCGATCCCGATGCAGCGATTGCCGCCGCACCGCACCGCTTGTCCGGGCGCATCCGCGTGGGTGGCCAGGAGCACTTCTATCTGGAAGGCCAGAACTCGATGGCGATCCCGCAGGAGGATGGCCAGATGCTGATCCTGAGTTCGACCCAGAATCCCTCCGAGTTGCAGCACAAGGCCGCCGAGGTGTTGGGCGTGCCGGCCAATGCGGTGACCGCCGAGAACCGGCGCATGGGCGGCGGCTTTGGTGGCAAGGAGACCCAAGCCGCGTGGTTTGCGGTGATCGCGGCCGCGTTGGCACAGCGCAGCGGTCGGCCGGTCAAGCTGCGGCTGGATCGCGACACGGACATGGCCATCACCGGCAAGCGCCATGCATTCCGCATCGACTACCGGGTCGGTTTCGACGACGCCGGTCGCATCCGCGGCATCGATTTCATGCAGGCCGCCGATTGCGGTTATTCGCCCGATCTGTCGCATTCCATCGCTGATCGCGCGATGGCGCACGCCGACAACGCCTATTATCTCGATCAGTTGCGCATCACCTCGCGTCGGATGATGACGCACAAGGCGTCCAACACCGCGTTTCGCGGTTTTGGCGGCCCGCAGGGCATGGTCGGCATCGAGGAAGTGATCGAGCAGATCGCCCGTCATCTCGGCAAAGACCCACTCGCCGTGCGCAAGGCGAATTTCTACGGTATCGATGCGCGCAACGTCACGCCCTACGGCATGACCGTCGAAGACAACATCCTTGATGAACTGGTCGGTGAACTGGAACACCGCGTGGACTACGCTGCGCGGCGGCGGGCCATCGCGGCATTCAACGCCAGCCACCCGTATCTCAGGAAGGGCATTGCTCTGACGCCGGTGAAGTTCGGCATTTCCTTCACCGCCAAGCACCTCAACCAGGGCGGCGCGCTGGTGCTGGTGTATCTGGATGGCAGCGTTCAGCTCAACCACGGCGGTACCGAGATGGGGCAGGGCCTGCACATCAAGGTGGCGCAGGTGGTGGCCGAGGTGTTCGGCATTGATCTGGATCGTATCCGCATCACACCCACCACCACCGGCAAGGTGCCGAATACCTCCTCCACCGCGGCGTCCGCCGGTACCGACCTGAATGGGGCGGCGGCCTACAACGCGGCGATGAAGATCGTCAATCGCCTGTTGCCGCTGGTGCGCGACCATTTCAACATCGCCACCGAGCACGCCATCGAGTTCCGCGACAACGGCGTGTACGCCAATGGCCAGCGGCTGGCGAGCTTTCAGGAGGTCGTCCACCTCGCCTACATGAACCGCATTTCCCTGTCCGCGGCCGGATTCTATGCCACGCCGAAACTTGAGGTGGACGAACTCGGGCGCGGACGCCCGTTCTACTACTTTGCCTACGGCGCGGCCTGTACCGAGGTGGTGATCGACACGCTGACCGGCGAGCACCGCATGACTCGCGTCGACATCGTCCACGACGTCGGCAAATCGCTGAACCCGGCCATCGACCTCGGCCAGATCGAGGGTGGCTTCGTGCAGGGCGCCGGCTGGCTCACCAGTGAGGAATTGTGGTGGGACGCCAAGGGGCGCCTCGCCACCCACGCGCCCTCCACCTACAAGATTCCGGCCGCCAGTGACGTGCCGGCGCATTTCGATGTGCGCATCTACGAGCGTGGCATCAATGTCGAAGAAGGCGTGTACCGTTCCAAGGCGGTGGGCGAGCCACCGTTGATGCTGGCGATCTCGGTGCTGTACGCGCTGAAGGACGCGATCTCGGCCATTGGCGGCTACCGACGCGCGGCCGTGCTCGATGCCCCCGCCACGCCCGAGGCAGTGCTGTGGTCGGTCGAGGAAATGCAGCGCGCCATCCACGCGCCGCTTGTCGCCCCGGCGCGGGCCGCTGCGGAACCGGTGATCAGCAAATGAGGGCAGCCTCGCGGTGAATCGGGCCGTGTTCTGGCGTGCCGTGCTCGACCGGCTTGATGCCGGCATGCCGGTGTTCATCGCGCTGGTGGTCGCCAACACGCGCGGCTCACCGGGTACCGTGGGCGCGCGCCTGCTGGTTGATGGTGCCGGCGCGGTTGAAGGCACGATCGGCGGTGGCATCATGGAAGCGCGGCTGCTTGCCGCGGCGCGCAAGGGCTTGCAAGCCGGCCAGGACGCGCCACCGGCGCTGCTGCGGCTGGAGCATCGCAACAAGCCGGATACCGCGCATCCCTCCGGCCTGATCTGCGCCGGCGAGCAAACCAACCTGCATTGCTGGCTGCAACCGGCGCGTGACGCGCGGGCGATACGGGCGTTCTGCGCGGCCTTGTCGAGCGATGGAGATGGCACTGCCACCTTGCTGATCGACGCCAGCGGGCTGCGTGTCACGGCCGACTCCGTTGCCGGTGGTTTGATGCTGCAAGCGGACGGCGAGCGCTGGCGGTACCGGGAATCCAGCATCCATCCCGACCGCGTGGTGATCGTCGGTGGCGGGCACTGCGGCAAGGCCTTGGCGCGGCTGGCCGATGCCGTTGGCTACGTGGTGGATGTCTTTGACACCCGCCCCGAAGCGTTCGCCGACACGGCGGCCTGGCCGATGGATGTGCGCCGGTACCGACTTGATGATTACGCCGAACTGTCGCAACGCGTGCGCTGGCCGGCGCTCGCCACGGTGGCGGTGATGACCACCGCGATGCGCGAGGACGTGGTGGCCTTGAGCAATCTCGCGGAGCTGCCGCTACGCTGGCTCGGGGTCATGGGCAGCGTCGCCAAGATTCATGAAATTCGCCGTCAATTGGCGGCCCGTGGCATCGCGCAGGAGCGCATCGACGCCATCCACGGCCCGATTGGCTTGCCGATGAAAAGCGACACGCCGGCCGAGATTGCCGTCAGCATCATGGCCGCGTGGCTGACGGCGCGGATGGCGGTTCGCTGAGTCGCGCGATCAGTGTAGAGTGCCACGCGGCAGTACCGACTGGGGAGAGGCAGGTGGAAGATTCAACCGGCAAGGCCGCCGCAGCGGCGAGCGGCAGCGGGATGCGCCAGGGCGCGGTGGCGCGCTATTTCCGGCTGGCCGAGGAAGGCAGTGATTGGCGGCGGGAAATCGTCGGCGGGGTGACGACGTTTCTCGCCATGGCCTACATCCTGTTCGTCAATCCGCAGATTCTGTCGGCGGCGGGCATGGACAAGGCGGCCTTGTTTTCGGCTACCGCACTGGCGTCCATCGTTGGCTGCGTGCTGATGGGCGTGCTGGCGCGCTATCCGGTCGCGGTGGCGCCGAGCATGGGGCTGAACGCATTTTTTGCCTACACCGTGGTGCTCGGCATGGGGGTGCGCTGGCAAATGGCACTGGTCGGCGTGTTGTTGTCGGGTGTGGTGTTCGTGCTGATCACCCTGCTGAAGCTGCGCGAGGTGATCCTCGATGCGATCCCGGCGGACCTGAAACACGCCGCGGCCTGTGGTATCGGCTTGTTCATCGCCTTCATCGGCTTCGAGAACGCCGGCATTGTGGTGGCCAATCAGGCGACACTGGTGGCTTTGGGCGATCTCGGTCACGCTGGTACCTTGCTGACCGTGTTTGGTCTGGTGGTGTCGATCGGCCTGATGTTGCGGCGCGTGCCGGGGGCGATATTTTTCGGCATGGCGGCAACGGCGTGTCTTGGCGTTGCCACTGGCGTGATCGCGCCGCCGGCCGGCATCGTCGATCAGGTGCCCAGTGTTGCTCCGCTGTTCGGCGTGGCCATCAGGGAAATCGTCGCCGACCCGGCGGGCGTGTTCAACGTCAACATGCTGGTGATCGTGCTGACCTTCGTGTTCGTGGAGTTCTTCGATACCGCCGGCACCTTGATCGCCATCGCCAGCAAAGTGGGCCTGCTCAAGGACAACAAACTGGTGCGCAGCGAGCGGGCCTTGCTGGCCGATTCCAGCTCGATCGTGGCGGCGGCGGTGATAGGCGTGTCGCCAACCACCGCCTACATCGAGTCAGCGGCAGGTGTGGCCTCCGGCGCCCGCACCGGTTTGTCCACGCTGGTGGTGGCGGCGCTGTTCGCGCTGGCGTTGTTCTTTTCGCCTTTGCTGGCGGTGGTGACGCCCAATGTGACCGCGCCGGCGCTGATCCTGGTCGGTGTGCTGATGGTTTCGGCGCTGGCCGAGATCCAGTGGTCGCGGCTGGAGATCGCGGTACCGGCTTTCCTGACCCTGGTCACCATGCCGCTGACTTACTCGATTGCCAATGGGATTGCGCTCGGTCTGGTGGCGTACCCCTTGACCCTGGTCGCGGCGGGGCGATGGCGCGACGTGCATCCGATGATGTACGGCCTGTTGATCGTGTGCCTGCTTTATTTCGGCTGTCTCGCGTGACCAACTACACTGATCCGGGAGCGCCAGCGCGCAGGGGGAAAACGTGGGCCAATTGACGACGCATGTACTCGATACCCACGCCGGCAAGCCGGCGGCCGGGCTGGCGATACACCTGTATGCACTCGACGGGGACCGCCGCGTGCATATCAAATCCGTTGCCAGCAACGCCGATGGCCGTGTCGATGGCCCGTTGTTGCAGGGTGACGTCTTCGTGGCCGGAACCTACGAGCTCGACTTCCACGCCGGCGACTATTTTCGTGCCTGTGGCCTCGACTTGCCGGAGCCGGCGTTTCTCGACCGCATCACCATCCGCTTCGGCATCAGCGATGTCCACGCGCACTATCACGTGCCGTTGCTGCTGACGCCGTGGAGCTACAGCACCTATCGCGGCAGTTAGATTCGACCAAGACAAGACAAGGCATTGCACGGCATGGATTTCAATATCGACCTGTGGCTGAATCTGGTGATCCGCTGGTTCCACGTAATGGCAGGCATCATGTGGATCGGCACTTCGTTCTTCTTCATCTGGCTGGACAACGTGTTGCAGCCCCTGCCCGAGGGCGGCAAGGGCCATGTCGGCAAGGCCTGGCTGTTCCACGGCGGCGGCTTCTACCAGGTCGACAAGGCACTGACGGCGCCGCAGTCGATCTTGAATTCGCTGCACTGGTTCAAGTGGGAGGCCTACCTGACCTGGTTGTCGGGCTTCGCCTTGCTGATCGTGGTGTATTGGTGGCACGCCGGCGCCTACATGGTTGATCCCTCGGTGGCGGCACTCAGTCCGCTGCAGGCGGTTGGCGTGGGCGTCGCCACGCTGATCGTCGGCTGGCTGGTGTACGACAGCCTGTGGCGCTGGCTGGGCGTGCGGCAACCGACGCTGGCGCTGGTGCTGTCATTTTTGCTGTACGTGGCGGCGGCCTGGGCGTTGACGCACCTCTTGAGCGGGCGCGCCGCCTTCATCATGAGCGGCGCTCTGCTTGGCACCCTGATGGCCGGCAATGTGGCGATGGTCATCATGCCGAATCAACGCAAGATGTACGCAGCCGCCACCGCCGGCGGCGAGGTTGATCCGCGCTTGAGCTATCAGGCCAAGCGGCGCTCTACCCACAACAACTACCTGACCTTGCCGGTCATCTTCATGATGATCAGCAACCATTTCTCGATGACCTGGGGTCACGCGATGAACTGGCTGATTCTGGTGGTGATGTTTCTGGTCGGCATCGGTATCGATCATTTCCTCAACAGCCGCGACAAGGGCCGGAAGGGCATCGCCTGGGTGGCGCTGGCGCTGGCCTTTGCGGGCCTGCTGGCGATGATCGCGTTCACTGCGGTGCCGGCGCCGACTGTGGCGACGCCGACCGCCACGGCGGGTGACACGATGGCCGGCAAGGCGGCCGTTGATACCGCCGTCACCCCGGTGGCGTTCGCGGCCGTGCAGGGCATCTTCAAGCAGCGCTGCGTGGAGTGTCATTCATTGCACCCGAGCTCGAAGCTGTTTGCGCAGGCGCCGCTGGGTGTCAAGTTCGATACCCCGATTGAAATCAAGCAGCATGCGGCGAAGATCAAGCTGATGACCATCGACACTCAGGCGATGCCACTCGGCAACCTCACCCAGATGACGGCGGCCGAACGCGCGACGTTGGCGGCGTGGCTGGCGCAGGGCGCGGCGATTCCGGCCGCTGCCGCGGCGCAGTAGGATGGTCTTCCAGAGCACTCTTGCCAGTCACTTCGTCAGCCTATCCGCCCATGTCCAGTCCGCACTACGCCTTTCCGCCCGGTGGCTTGCCGCCGCAGACCCAGCGCACGGTTGACCGCGCGATTTTCAGCACCGCCTACGCGCTGATTCCGCACGGCGTGATGCGCGATATCGTCATCAGCAACTTGCCGCATTGGCAGCAGACACGCGCGTGGATTCTGGCGCGGCCGCTGTCGGGCTTTGCCGAAACCTTCGCCCAGTACGCGGTGGAAGTGGCACCCGGAGGCGGCAGCGACCGCCCCGAGCCCGATCCGCAGGCCGAAGCGGTGCTGTTCGTGGCCGCGGGTAAGCCGACGTTGACGCTGGCGGGCCAGCAATACGCCTTGCGGGCCGGCAGCTACGCCTTCATTCCACCCGGTGCCGACTGGGCCTTGCACAATCACGCCGCGAGCACTGCGCGCTTCCACTGGATACGCAAAGCCTACGAGCCGGCGGCGGGCATCGAACCACCGACGGCCTTCGTCACCCACGACGAGGACGTGCCGCTCGATGTGATGCCGGATTGCAACGAAGCCTGGGCCACCACGCGCTTCGTCGAGCCGGACGATTTACGCCACGACATGCATGTCAACATCGTCAGCTTCCAGCCCGGCGGCGTGATTCCGTTTTCCGAGACCCATGTGATGGAACACGGCCTGTACGTGCTCGAAGGCAAGGCGGTGTATCAGCTCAACACCGACTGGGTGGAAGTCGAGGCCGGGGATTTCATGTGGCTGCGGGCATTTTGCCCGCAGGCCTGCTACGCCTCCGGGCCGGGGCGCTTTCGCTACCTGTTGTACAAAGACGTCAATCGGCACCCGAAGCTGACACTGGCGGGAGTGCGGGCGTGAGCGATCCAGTCGATCGCAGTCAGCCCCGCGATCTGGTCGGTTACGGCGCGACGATTCCGCACGCGCACTGGCCGGGTGAGGCGCGCATCGCCGTGCAGTTCGTGATCAACTTCGAGGAAGGCGCGGAGAACTGCGTCTTGAACGGCGATGCCGCATCCGAAGCCTTCCTGTCCGAAATGGTTGGCACCGCGCCCCGCGCTGGCGTGCGCCACATGAGCATGGAATGGCTGTACGAATACGGCAGCCGCGCCGGCTTCTGGCGCCTGCGCCGCCTATTCGTCGAGCGCGGCCTCACCGCCACGGTGTTTGCGGTGGGCATGGCGCTGGAACAACACCCGGATGCGGTGCGCGCAATGCAGGATGCTGGCTTCGAAATCGCCTCGCACGGCTGGCGCTGGATCGACTACCAGTACGTTGACGAAGCCACCGAGCGCGAACACATCGAGCGGGCGGTGCAGGCAATCGAACGCGCCACCGGCGAGCGGCCGCTGGGCTGGTACACCGGCCGCTGCAGCCCGAACACGCGGCGGCTGGTGGCTGAGTACGGAGGCTTTCTCTACGACGCCGATTCCTACGCCGACGATTTGCCGTACTGGGAACGGGTCGAAGGCACGCCGCAATTGATCGTGCCCTACACGCTGGACAGCAACGACATGCGCTTCGTCGCGCCGCAGGGCTTCAACAGTGGCGAGCAGTTCTACTCCTATCTCAAGGACGCCTTCGACGTGCTGTACGCCGAAGGCGCGGAGCGGCCCAAGATGCTGTCGGTCGGGCTGCACTGCCGCATCAGTGGTCGGCCGGCGCGTGCCGCGGCGCTGGCGCGTTTCCTGGATTACGTCCAGCAGCACGATCAGGTCTGGGTGTGCCGGCGCGTCGACATTGCGCGGCACTGGCGTGTGCAGCATCCGTACGCAGCCGCATGAGCGCGAACGACTGCCTCGTGCTGACAACCGCGCCGCTGGGTGCGACGGCGTTCGCGCCGTATGGCGATGTGATCGAGGCGCGCGGGACGGTCGATCCGATCAATCAAGGCATGGGTGGACGCAGCCGCGACTTGGCGCGGGTCGATGTCACGGCGGATCAAGGCCGCGCCGCCATCAGCGTGATCACCTGCCAGCCCGAGCCGCTACCGCTCCGTCTGCGCCTGATGGAACGCCATCCGCTCGGCAGCCAGGCTTTCGTGCCGCTCAATGGCCAGCGCTACGTGGTGGTGGTGGCGCCGGCCGGCGCGCCCCCGGCGCGTGACGAGCTGCGGGCATTTCTGTGCCGTGGCGATCAAGGCATCAACTATCATCGCGGCATCTGGCATCATCCGATGCTGGCGCTGGGCCACGAATGCCAGTTCGCCGAGTTCCACCGCGCTGGCCCCGGCAACAACTGCGATGAAGTCGCGCTGCCGTGTGCAGTGGTGGTGCAGCTTGATCCAACAGAAGGTGGCTGAGGATGGCGTGCTTGCGTATCGCGGCGTTCAACGATGCAGCGCGTGAATCCGCCATTGCCACCATCCAGCCGTGTCTCGACATCCCGCGCTGGTTCATGGCGATCGTCGATGGCCGTCCATTTGCCGACCTTGACGCCGTGCTGCACCGCGCACGCCATGCAGCCGAGCCGTTCACCGAGGCCGAGATCGATGGCGCACTGGCGCACCATCCACGCATCGGTGAAAGGGCCCACGGCAGCGGCGCCGAAGCGCGTTTTTCGACCGCCGAGCAGGCCGGGCTCGGGGCAGCCAGCCCGGCCGTCGAAGCGGCGCTGCGGCAAGGCAACCATGACTACGAGAACCGCTTCGGGCGGGTATTTCTGATCCGCGCCGCCGGCCGTGATCGCGCCGAGATACTGGCCGAGCTCGGACGCCGCCTGCGCAACGATCCCGCGCACGAAACGCGCGAAGTGGCGTTGCAGCTGCGCGAAATCGCCGTCGTCCGCTTGCAGGCCCTGTTCGGCGTGTAACCACGCTCGCTGCGCAATCAGCGCCCGAGTCACCACGCCGGTGTCGCGGACGCGGGAGGCGTCGTGCGCGAACGTGCCGGGGTGGATTTTATCCAGCGAGATGCGGCTCCAGCAGCGCGGATTCTCATTCGGCCGGACGGTGGCGGAAAAAATCGGCTAGTGCCGGTTGCTGATCGCGCTGGTGCTGCCCGTGGCCGAGCGGCTGCTGCTGGCATGCCAGCGCGGGTGATGTCGCCTGAGGCCGATTTTCCCGTTTGCAGGAGTGAGTAGCCAATCAAATCTGCAGGGAGCCGACACAT
>DASSXP010000184.1:0-3031 GCA_035703755.1 Rhodanobacteraceae bacterium
TGGCCGAACAACGCCACCGTGACCGTGGTCGGTGATTTCGATCCGGCCACGGTGCTGGCGCAGATCAAGCAAAACTACGGCGCCATCCCGCATTCGCCGCAGCCGATCCCGGAGGTCTACACCGTCGAGCCGGAACAGCAGGGCGCGCGCCGGGTGACGGTACAGCGTGCCGCCGCTTCGCCGGCGCTGATGATCGGCTACAAGGTGCCGTCCGCGCGCAATCCCGATGCCGCTGCGCTGACCGTGCTGGGGCTGGTCTTGCAGAGCGGCAAATCGAGCCGGCTGTCACGGGCGCTGGTGGACACCTCGCTGGTCACCGAGGTCGCCGCCGACATGCCGCTGCTGCACGACAACAGTCTGTTCACCGTCGGCGCCATGCTGGTGCCGGGTGTCGCGCCCAAAAAGGTCGAGGACATCGTGCTGGCGGAAATCGACCGGATTCGCCAGCACGGCGTCGAGCCGGCGGAAATCGGCCGTGCCCTGGGGCCGTACCGCGCCGAACAGGCCTATCTGCGTGATGGCACCGGCGCAACCGCCGCCGCCCTCAACGAGTACATCGCCATGGGCGACTGGACGCTGTACGACCGCTTCCTGGGTCAGCTCGAAAAAGTCACCCCTGCCGACGTGCAGCGGGTGGCCAAAAAATATCTGCTGGAAAACCGCAGCACCACCGGCTGGTTTGTTCCGGAGGCTTCGAAATGAAAATCATCAAGAGGATGCACACATTCACCGCCGCATTGGTGTTGCTTGCCGGCGCGGTGCTGCCGCAGGCGCACGCTGGCGTGGCCGAGCGGGTACAGCGGGCCACGGTCGGTTCGGTCGACGTGGTGGTGTACCCGATGGACGTCAAGGACGTGGTGACGGTGATGGGGGTGATGCCGCTCGGCGATGCCGCGGTTGCCAGCCGTGCCATCAATCCGGCACTGCCCAATCTCACCGCGATGCTGGTACAGCAAGGCACCACCGCCCACGACAAGTACCAGATCGCCGACACGCTGTCCGCGCTGGGTGCGGAAATGTCGATCGATGCCGGTGACACCGAACTGCGCATCCGCGGCAAGAGTCTGGCCCACGACATGCCCACGGTGCTTGGCCTGCTGGTCGAGCAACTGCGCACGCCGGCGTTCGCCGAGAGCGAGTTCCAGCAGGCACGGGCGCAGTTCGGCGCGATGTTGCAGCAAGTCGGTGACAACCCCGATGCGCGGGCGTATCAAACGCTGCTCGGCAGCTTGTTTCCGGCCACCAGTCCGAACGCCGCAGTGCCGCTGGAAACCCTGCAAAAGGCCGTCGCAACCGTCACGCTGGAGCAGATCAAGGCCTTCCACGCGCGCTACTTCGGCCCCGATCACATGATCCTGGTGTTCACCGGCGACGTGAGCCTGGCGCAGGCGCGCGCGGCGGTGACGAAAGCATTCGCCGGCTGGCACGGCGGGGTGGATTTCGTGCGTGACGCGGCGGGCACGCCGGTGCGTGCGGCGGCGCGTGTCGCGGTACCGATGCAGGACAAAGCCTCGGTCAGCGTGATGTGGGGCCAGCCCACCGGGCTCGACCACGCGGCGGCGGACTATCTGCCGCTGTCGCTGGGTGTGGATGTGCTCGGTTCCGGCTTCACCGGCCGCCTGATGTCCAGCGTGCGTGATCAGGAAGGCCTGACCTACGGTATCGGCGCCAACCTGTTTGGGGACGATGTGGTGTCCGGCGGTTTCATGATGCAGGCGACCTTTGCACCGGAATTGCTGGGCAAGGGGATCGCCAGCAGCGAGCGGGAACTGCAACGCTGGTGGCGGGGCGGCATCACGGCGCGCGAACTCGCTGCCCGCAAGCAGTCGCTGAGCGGCGCCTGGCAATTGCAGATGGGCACCACCGGAGGCATGGCACACACCTTGCTGTCGACCTTGGTTCGTGGTCAAGACCTCGCCTGGATCGACCGTTACCCGCAGGCCTTGCACGCCTTGACGCTGGAGCAGGTCAACCAGGCCATTCGCAGCCATCTTGATCCGGCAACGCTGCTGCGGGTCGAAGCAGGCAGTTTGCCAAAATCCTGAACGACATCACTGCCCGCTGGATCGTGTCGTCGCCATGAGAGGGTTCCGGGTGCCGGCTGTGCCGGCCCCGGAATGACGTGGGGCTTTGTTGTGACGTGGTGGGTGCCCCACGGCGGTATATCGAAACAGCACCGCGACATGATCGCGGTGGGTTGCGTGGGCGCGGGCCTGATATTCTGCCGGGTCTCCCTGACCGTTTGCCCCTGCCGTGATCACCCTAGCCCAATTCGACGCCTACGCCGCCGCCGGCCATACCCGCATCCCCTTGGTGCGCGAAGTCCTGTCCGACCTCGACACGCCCTTGTCGGTGTACCTGAAACTGGCCGACGGGCCGTATGCCTTCTTGTTCGAATCGGTCGAAGGCGGCGCCAACTGGGGTCGCTATTCGATCATCGGCCTGCCGGCGCGCCGCGTGTACAAGTTGCGTGCGCACACGCTCGAAATCGAGGAAAACGGCGAGCGTGTCGAGACCCGTGAGCTGGCCGATCCGCTGGCCGAGATCGAACGCTTGCGTGCCGAGTTCGTGGTGCCGCAACTGCCCGACCTGCCGGCGTTCAGCGGCGGGCTGGTCGGCTACTTCGGATTCGAGACCATCGGCTGGATCGAACCACGGCTGGCGCAATGGGACCGCACCGACGAACTCGGCACCCCCGACGCCTTGCTGATGCTGGCCGAGGAAATCGCCGTGTTCGACAATCTCAAGGGCCGCCTGTACCTGATCGTCCACGCCAACCCGGCCGAAGCACAGGCGTGGGCGCGCGGTCAGCGGCGGCTGGACGCGCTGGCGCATCGCCTGCGCCAGGGCGGCGCCGCGTATCCACAGCTGACCCAGACGGTGGCGCTGGACGAGAGCGATTTTCAGTCCTCCTTCAGCCGTCCCGAATTCGAGGCGATGGTGGAAAAAGCCAAGGAATACAGTCGCGCCGGCGACATCTTCCAGGTGGTGCCGTCGCAGCGGCTCAGCGTGGGTTTCAACGCGCGACCGG